>NZ_JAKJSR010000027.1:0-100367 GCF_050337155.1 Vibrio cionasavignyae | reverse complement strand
CTGGGTCGGTTTTTAAGTGCGGATCCGTTTATTCAAGAGCCTTATTTGACGAATAGCTTTAATCGTTATTCGTATGTAATGAACAATCCACTTAAGTACACGGATCCGTCTGGATATTGGTGGGGGAGCAGTTCTGATTCTGATGTAGAAGAAGATAACTGGGAACCATCGCCAGATTTAGGAGGGTATTGGACGGTTGGTGACTCAGACAGAGATGATTACTACACTCGGAATGAAAGTGACCGAAATCATAGTCGAATTTCCGGTGACAATAATGACCCAAACCGAAGTGTTGTTGAGCGACAAGACTATTGGTACAGTAATATATGGGAACCACTTCGGACGGTAGCATCGGTTGGTATTGGTTTTACACCTTTAGGAACGTTTTTAGATGTCGGTACAGCCTTGACTGGCTACGACATACTAACGGGGGAAAGTGTCACTGGCATATGGCGGGCTGCGGTCCTAATACCTGGTGCTAGTGAGCTTAGGGTTGGGTCTAGAACGGTTGAATCTTTGCTTGATGCTACTGGTGTAGTTACAAAGAAGACACCAAGTGGTGGTTCCCCTGCACTTAAAGGCGATCCATATCATCCGGATACCGTTGCTGCGAGACAGGCACAAAATCGAAATCTGTATGATATATTTGATCCTAAGGCAGCTGTAAATGAACTTGGTTATGGGAGAAGAATAGCTCCTCAGAAAGCTCCGTTTAACTCTCATGGTCAACCTGTCTTCTCAAATGGTAAAGGATATATCTCACCTGATGTAGATGGGCACAACGTCACAAATGGATGGAAAATGTTCGACAATAAAGGCCGAAGAACTGGAAATTGGAATTCAGATTTAACTAAAAGAATTAAGGACTAAGACATTATGCTCAATTTAAATCTTGGTGCACAGAAAATTGAACCTGATGGTGAGCAGGTTCTAGACGGACAATTAATAATAGGCGACTTCTCCGAGGGTTTTCATGCTTCAACTTCTTATTGGGACAGAAAAAAATATCTGTCCCAATGGGTGAAAGGGCTCGAGGTTATTCTTAAAGGTGGTAATAAATCTGCCTTTATCACTACTATGTACGATCCTACTACAGCAAATTTTATATTCTGGTGGGTCATGTACCTCGTAGGAAATGATGTTTATATTCAAAATCACGTTTTATTCATGGACGAACTAGGTGAGCCATTTAATGAAAGCGACTTTGTAAAATTTGTTCCAGAACGTGAAACTTTTACAGAATATGGCGAACCTATCTCTGAGTGGAAGGTTAGTATCGATGATATTCGACGGGCGTTGGAAACTATCGAAAATATTTAAAGTTTGATGTTACAAACAGTGCAAAGAATTTTGCGGGAAAACAGAACCGGCAGCAAAGGCTAAAAGACCTTGTAAAAAAGCAAAAAGGACAGTCACTAAAAGTATGAGATTAGTCTGATTTTGTTCAATCTGCAGACTCACCAAGGCTTCCATCGAAAGAGAACGGCTAAGATATTTAAAACCTTCATAGCGGACCTCATATTGACCACAGCCAGAAAGAATCTCATCTCCGTTGATGCCACCTCGTATTATCACTGCGTGTCTCGTTGCGTGAGGCGCAGTTTTTTGTGCGGAGAAGACCCGCAGACCAACACAAGCTATGAACATCGTAGAGAGTGGATTGAGCGAAAGATTCACTCTCTAACGCAGGCTTATTACATCGATGTTTGCGCCTACGCCATCATGAGTAATCACTACCACTTGGTGCTTCATATAAATAAAGACAAAGCGTTAGCGTTATCACTGCACGATGTGGTTGAACATTGGGGCCGTGAACATAAATTGCCCGTACTCATACAGCGCTGGCAGAATAAACAGCTGACTAACCAAGCAGAAGAAGACCAGTGCATTGGGCTTATAGAAATATGGCGAGAAAGGCTGTGGAACTTAAGTTGGTTCATGAAAGAGCTCAATTACGATATCGCATGCAGAGCAAACAGAGAAGACAGCTGCACCGGTCACTTTTGGGAAAGCCGCTTCAAAAGCCAAGCATTACTTGATGAAAAAGCGCTTGCCGCAGCAATGGCATACGTCGATTTAAACCCTATTCGAGCCGGTATTGCCAAAACCCCTGAAACATCAGAGTTTACTTCGATAAAAGCCAGAATTGATGCGCTAAGTAAAAACTTAGCGACCGCCCCTTGTTTGCATCCCTTTATCGGCAACCCAACGAATGACATGTTAGACGGCATTCCGTTTCGGCTCATCGATTATATTGAGTTAGTTGACTGGACGGCCCGTCAATTTCGACAAAACAAAGCTAGTATGATTAATAATCAACCGCCTATTTTAGCGCGTTTGAATTTCAATCAGAAGAGTTGGTTAACGATATGTACGGCATTAGAAAAAACACGTTCGACAGCGATTGGATGTCGTGTTCATTCAACCCAAGCTAAGGCGGCACTGAATAAGAATAAGATGCAAATCTATCAACTAGAATAAGCGCCAACACTCACAGTCATTCCTTTCACATATGCCAGTGAAAATGTCTGGGTATTGTCGATCCTCAAGCTGCTTAAAATAAAAGACTCACTCGATAAAAACAGCCGTTTAAACTGAAATGCATTAAATAGAGCCCAAAATACAACGTGAAATCAAACAAGTCTATGGTAGCGGTTCTCGTTTCTTTTAAGGTGCATGTCCTTTTGTTCTTTTTGTTCTCTTCTGGCAGGCTTTATTGTGGTGTAAGGCACGCTGTTAGCTTTACTAACCTCCTGATTGTTGTAATAAGTTGTAATAACTATTTCATTTTTCCTGCGTTACTTTTTTGAAGATAACTTTAGAAAAATAATGCAAGGGGATTGTAATGAGTCAACAATTCGACCGTATCAACATTAACGAACAATGTCATCATGAAGGAGAGATCCATTGCTCATGTTGCAGTCCTGTTTGGAAATATTTGTTACCGAGTAATGAAATAGTCGCGAGCCAAATCGCCCACGTAAACTACGAAAGGTCTGTTGCCCAAGAAAAGCATCTTCCTTTGATATTTCACACCGAGCATCATGTTGATCCACCAATGAGGCAGTTTAAAGCGTTGGGGTACATTCAGACTATGGCAGGCGGTCAAGATTTGATGGTTCAAGCGGTAGGTGTGATTGATGGCAAGTTTGTTGCGGTCGGTAGCTTTAAGGATGTCGTAGCAACGATGCCGAAGAGTGCCGAGAAGCATTTGATTCATAGCGGGCAAACATTACTGCCAGGTCTCATCGAGCCTCACTTACATATTATTCCCACCGCAGCGTACAATCTGATGGTCGATGTAGGCCCGTTTTATGGCCAAGATCTGTTGAGTAATGCGAAACCGAATAATCCCTACAATATCAAATTTATCAAAAAGCAGCTGCGAACGGGCGCTAGCGGTAACAAAAAACAGTGGATTATGGGGCGAGGCGTTGATCCTTCTCTGCTGGTCGACAAAGACAAAACCTTTAATGCTCAAGTATTAGACGGGGTTAGTGATACTCAGCCTGTTTTCTTAATGAATGCGTCTATGCATTTGGCCTACATCAATAGCGTTGCTATCGAAATGGTACAAACGGGTTTGATGGAATTTAGTGTTAGTGACGACGGTATACTGAAAGAGCTGGCACAGATAGTTCCGGTAATGAAATTTATTGCCAGCCAGATGTACGCTACGGGTAACGAGCAAGCCGAATTGAGGGAGAAACTGGACAGAGAAGTTCAGAAGATCTTTTCTAAGGCTAGTGAGAGAGGGGTGACATATATGTTGGATGCAGGGGTGCTTCCACAAGACTTAAGCGCATCTCAATCTGTGACCAGTGGAGAAACGCAAACCCCATATGGCTATCCTGATCCGATATTTAATCAGCCCGCCTACTTGTCATGGTGTGCCTCGAAAGCAGAGTGTGAAGTCAGGGTATCTGGTGCATTAGCCACAACATCGTTAAGAGATTTTAATCAAAATATAATCGGAAAATATCAACCTAATATGGGTGATGAGATGTTCAATATTGCCTACATAAAGCTCATCGCGGATGGTTCGAATCAAGGGCTGACAGGATACCAATATACTCCCTACCAATGTGATGAAAACTTTGAACGCTTTGATCAAATGAGCGCTACCCAATCCAATAGAGCTAACTCCAACTCAGACGAGAAAGGCCCATTAGCGAAACAAACCAATGAAGGTATTTTTAACTACGGCTACCCGTTAGAGTTTAATGCGCTAGTGAACCGTGCAGTTGATGGGGGGTGGCCAGTCATGGTGCATTCTAATGGCGACCATTCGACCACGCGAACGCTCCAAGCGTTTAAGCAAGCTGGCGTATCTCAGTCTAGTAAGCAGCAACGCCGGGACCGTATTGAACATGCTTCATTATTGTCCGATGAGCATCTATCAGACATGGAAATACTTGGTATTTCACCCAGTTTTTTGATTGGTCATGTCGGGTATTGGGGCTGGGTTTTTCAGCAAACGATTTTCGGTACAGACAAAGCCAATTTATTGGATAGATGCCACTCAGCTCTTAACAGGCATGGTATGAAAATAAGCCTGCATAGTGACAACAGCGTGACACCACTAGGGCCACTCCGTTTTATGGAACAAGCAATTACCCGAATCATGGAAGGCGCACCTCAAACCCTATCGCCTCAGGTACTTAATGATGTGGAGTGCATTTCGAGATTTGAAGCACTTAAATCTGTTACTTACGATGCGGCTTGGCAATGTCATGCGGAGAAGTGGGTGGGATCTCTTGAAACGGGAAAATGCGCCGATTTTGTTTTGCTTTCAGAAAACCCGGTTACCTATGTTTGTGAACAAGATGGGTTCTCTGCCAAAGGGATGCGGAACATTCCAGTCTTAGAAACATGGAAAGGCGGGGTAAAGCGGTATAGCACAGAGGACGAGCTTAATACGCGACTGCAGAAAAAACCTTCGCTAAGGGTTGCGCTAAAACAGTCGGAAACGGTTTAACCCTTTTAACTAACTGAGATAGGTAAGATTATGAAAATGTGCAATTTTAGTTTGTTGATTGCGGTTTCGATTGGTTTAGTAGCTGGCAGTACCCATGCCGCGGATACTATAGAACAGCAAAAAATAGACAGTAGCTTGATAGGAGAAAGGGTACTGGCGATGGAGGCAAAGGGTCTACTTGATTTGATTCCGTATCAAACGGGATCCGAACTCGTTTATCCTGAACCTGTAGCGGATAGTGTTAACGGTGCTGTGAATTTGCAGCAAGGGTGGACACTAGCATCACAGCAAGAATTTTACTATACCACCCAAGGTTCCCAGATCCTTCCATATAAGTGGTATTTACACTTAGAGCAGAGTGACAGCGTGGCGCTTTTTCGCAGTGATGCCAATATTCAACAATATGGTTATATCGCGAGTGAGGCAAGCGAACTGAATCCGGATGGTTTAAGTGTTGGCTTTGCAAAAGATGTGGGTAGCGATGGAAAAGCGTGGGTGGGGTTAACCTGTGCAGCCTGTCATACAACGGAAGTTACCTACCAAGATTTGCGAATGCGAATTGATGGTGGGCCGACAATGGCGGATTTTCAGACATTTAATGTCGATTTGGTGGCTGCACTAACCGCAACGTTAGCTGATCCTGAAAAATTTTCCCGCTTTGCTGACAACATGTTGCTAGACAAGAATACATCAAGCTCCGAACAAGCGGCATTAAAGCAGGCGTTGCAGGAACAAATTGTCGTATTGAGTAATCGTAACATGATCAATGTCCCTAACGACCAACAAGTACCCTACGGTTATGGAAGGCTAGACGCGATCGGTGCGATTTTCAATCAAGTTTTGAGTGTTTTTACTGCTGAGCCGACGAATGCTCGCCCAGCAAATGCGCCAGTCAGTTACCCCTTTATCTGGGGGACGCATCAGTCTGATTATGTTCAGTGGACGGGATTTGCGCCTAACGGGCCGTTAAGTATTGGAGCTTTGATTCGAAATGGTGGCGAGGTACTTGGGGTTTATGGAAAAATCGATATCAATAGCCAGAGTCATGGGCTTGGCTATAGTAGCTCGATAGACTTTAACGGATTGGGCCTATTAGAAGCTCGCGTTGCGCAGCTGAGATCCCCACAATGGCCGAGTGAAGCAAAGTTAGCGGCATTCCAGATTGATACAGACAAAAGCCAAGCAGGGAAAGCTCTGTATGATAAAGAATGTGCAAGTTGTCACACTACTGTTGCGCGTGCTGACGAAGGGCAAAATTACCAAGCCGTGTTAACGCCGCTTTCGGAAATACAAACCGACTCTCAAGAAATCTTAAACTTAGTGGCGTTGAGAAACGCTGATAACTACCAAGGTCGTAAAGAAGCAATCGTGGCGGGGCCAACGATAGGGTATACCACTCTTGGTCTTAATCCGTTGGTGAATTCTGTGGTTGGTAGTGCTATCGATCAACTTGAAGATGCCGCACGAGCCGCATTCGTACAGTATATGGGAGGCAAGTTAGCGGCTAATGAGAACAACGGAATTAACGTATCTGATAAAGATAAAGCACTCCAGCAAGCAGAAGTGGTCGCTGAGTTTGCGGCTCTCAAAGATGCTTATGGTGAGCTCATTAAGGTGTATAAAAGGTGTGAGGCGTATCGAGCTGGTTCAACTAAATGTTCTCAAGCGCTTGAGCTCACGATTAAATTGGTGAAAGGCAAGGCGCTAGCCAAAGATATAGACAGTCAAATAACCCAGTTTTTTGAGTCCCAAAAACCGAGTCCAGTTAACGAAGAAGTCCTAACAGGACAGGTATATAAAGCACGGCCACTTAATGGTATTTGGGCAACGGCTCCGTATCTACATAATGGGTCAGTATTGAGCTTGATGGAGTTGCTTACTCCGCCAAAAGAACGTTTAAAAACATTCTACGTAGGAAGTCGCGAACTTGATCCTGTTAACGTGGGTTTCGTCAATGAACAAACGGAGCACTCTTCACTGTTTGATACGTCTTTGTTGGGTAATAATAATCAGGGCCATGTGTATGGCACACAACTGTCCGTTCAAGAAAAGCAAACGTTAGTGGAGTATATGAAAACGTTGTAACGAAATACTTACTCGTAGCGGTACGCCTATCGTTGACAATGCTCAGTATTAAATGAGCATTGTCTTTTTTCATCGATCTCACTTTTTAGTTTGTGAGTTAAAGAAAACAGATTCACAGTAAAAGAATAATAAGGCCCCTAACCAATAAAGACCCACCACCGAATGCATTTGATGGGTCTTACGCCTATTTTATTGGCAAACCGTACTCCAGCTGTTGTCGCTGCCGGGTATGGTTTGAGTCCAGTACTTAGCTTGGTAGACACTGCCTTGATACACCATTTTATCACCACTGCTTGCGTGACTCGGGTTGCCTTGCCAGTCTAGTTGTGGCCAATTTGGATAGACATTAATACCGGTAACGTCGCAAGTACCACCTCCGTTTCCACCACCACTACCGCCACCATTTCCCCCACCAGTATTGCCATCGACTTCACCCGTCACTTTAAGCGTGACAGAAGAGAAGCTTGAGTAACCTTTTAACATGACAAAGTAAGTATCGGACGTTGGAGTAGTGTATTGGCATGACTCTGCGTTACCGCTTTTATAAGGGCGGCAATCATAGCGAGTTGAGCTGGCTTTTTGACCCGGGTTAACATAAAGATCGACGTCGCCAGAACCGCCACTGGTAGAAATAGACAGGTTTTTGGTTCCTGCTGGCACAGGGATAGAGAAGTGAATCTCCGCAGACGATGAACCCGCTAGCCCAGACTTGGTTTCGCCGATGGCTATTTCCTTGGATGTTGGGGGATCAACTGGGCCGCCATTACCAGAATCAATAATGCTGAGTCCGTTGGTTGCTTTGCTTAGAACAAGGGAGTCTCCTATGTCACTGGCTGACCACCACTGAATACTTCCGGGCAGCATTAATGGGTCGAGGTCTCGCTGTGATTTCGTTAGTGTCTCTGCGCCTGAGCTAAATTGTGCGGTGCGAACCGTGAGTTTTTCTTGCGTGACACTTATAACTTTAAACTGCTGGATACTGGCAAAATCGATTGTCCAACTTTTAGGATCATTGGCGGAACGAGCAGGTGCACCCCAACTACCTTCACCAACATAGACTGTCCCACCCGTTGTCGTGCTAGTAAAGCCACTGCCTGAAGGCTTGAGCGCTTGTGTGATTTTATTGATATGAGTGTCAGACTCAACCACAAGGTTAACCCCATGATTGTAGAAAAGCTGTGCCCACCAACTCACCAGAATTGTGTTGTCTGACTTTCCAGTGTAATGGGGATACATGGGTTTGTGGTATTGCGCCATTCTCCATTTTGCTGAGCTGGCATTTGTCGATAAGTCTTGTGAAAGCCACTGGTTCATGCTGTTGGCATAGCTAGACCAGCCACTATTTTTAAATTGACTATTAAGCGTGTAGACCCGTAGCAATGGCGAGATATTAAATGCGCCGAACGTGTCTTTGGCATCACAGTGATTATCACTATTATAATCTACGCCAAATACCTGACATAACGTGTTGTAATTGCGATCTTCGTGATTACCATGAGTGGCAATAAATGGGTAGATGCGTTTGTAAGCCGTGCCTTCGATAACATCATTTGAAAAGGTTAGCTGCCAATCTGACAAATACTCAGACATTTCGCTAGCGGTGTTGGCATTGGTGTAATCGCCACCATGCATAATAAAAAGAGGTCTTATTTTGGCAACGAGCTGGTTGCCTTTGCGTCTTGTCGTCCAACCTGTTCGAGTGTCTCCTCCCGCTATCACCGTATAAGGGCTGTTATCGGTAGGCGCGGTTTTGAACCACAGCCTTTCACCACAGCCACTGCTTGAACAGACACGATAGTAAACGGGAGAGTTGGCGGGCAGTGAAGATAGGGTGACAAATTCGCTTTTTAGCGTGTTGTCGAAGGTTGTAGAGGTATGAGGAGACTTTGACTGCCAATTCTGTTCATTGGGCGAAAATCCATAAGTAACATAGTACTCGGCGTTGGTGGTGGGCGTGTAGCCAATTGTGGCTTCAAATTGAGGGGAGTTATCCCAAATGAGTCGATTGTAGATCGCCTCCGCGTTGGCTGAGGAGGAGAGGGTGAATATGATAATAGTAGCAAGGTAAAATAGACCCTTCATTGTCGTTTCCTTATTGTTTTTAGCTAACTGAGCGTGTTGGTTGTTTAGGTGAATAGTTATTAGTTATTAGTTATTAGTTATTAGTGAATAGTTAATAGGTGATCGCTAATCGGTGATCGTTAAGTGCGAGATATCGTCAGAGACTAATATGACGAAAGCCGCATTTTGGTATGGCAGTCGTAAGTCGTTATTATTAAAGAAGTTGACGCTTCTCGCGCCTTTGCCATGGCGGGAATAAATAGCGTCTAGCTTTGGTTCCTTAGTTGCACTCCAGTAATCCCCAGATAGGATGAAAGGAAAGAAATCAGTATCGATCGTTGCCGTTCCTATTCTATGGCGGGAGGTCCTAATGGAATTGAGTTCGTGATAGGTAGGGAGTCGCCATCGTGTCGCGCCACATAATTGTTCGTTATTGGTGGCATCGACTAAATCTTGGGTATCACATTGCTGTCCAACTAAGTGGCAATCCCCCTTATTGGATGCACCTTGTATTTTGCTTGTCCCTTTCGGTATTTGTGTGCTTTTTAGGTCGGACTCAAATGGATTGGAATTGATTAACCATGAGTAGGTCCAATTAGCATGATGCACTCCTTCATCATCGGTTTTTTTCTCCCAAAGTAGCTTAGTCTTTTGGTCATAAATGCATGACCAAGGCCCTTGCCAAGGCGAGACAAATAAACCGTTGAGTGAGATTTTAGAATATCGAGTTGATGCGGGTTCGCTAGGTCGTTGATGGGGAAATACGAATAGTCCTATTACGACGAAGACGAATAATAACAGTGAGCTTAAGATTCGAAGTTTCATAGCGGAAGCACCAATTGTATTGGTTTTTGGTGCCGAGTATGGCCGATCTGACTTTGATCAAACGCAGCAACCCACATGCACACCGTACCGTGGAAGGGAAGATCGGTTTGAGAGCCTGTTTGTTTTTTCCGCGCCATTTCTAACGACCATACTCCGTCGTTCCAAGTCGCGAATGCACGAACATCGCCACGATCGCCTTCAAACTGATTGGATTGCAAAATGACGGATGGTAGGAGTGTGCCTTCGGGGTAGTGGTCGTTTTGTGGTGTGTAAGGTTCGCTACCAAACCATGTGAGGGATTGTGCTGAAGAAAAGGAAGCGGTAGGCAGCCTTTTGGGTATGATGTGCTCAGTTTGGAACCATTGCCAGTTCATCGTGTATCCGCCGCTCTCTTTTGCATCGCTGTAGTAGCCTGCGGTGTATCGCTTTTGTCCCGGCCTTGGCGCTAATGCAGGACCGATATAGCTATCATCGGCTTGAACCATAGGATTGGTTCTGACGGCTTTCCAGTGCCACAGATCTTTTAGATTTCCGCTTGTATAGTGATAGCCTTTGCCATGCCAGTTGGCTGGTGCATGATCCAAAGGTTTTGGTCCTAGCTTGACACTTCCATCGCCCCCATATTCGCATGATTGAGAGAACATGACGGCAAACTTGTCTTCGTAAAATCTCGACTCTTCAAAGGTATCGAATTGGCTTTGCTTTACCTTCCAACGGCCATTTGTTTTCACTAGCGGGAGGTGTTCAAGGCTGTGAGATGGGTCTTGCCAAGTAAAATAAAAAATCAGCTCTTCAGAGTTGTAGGCGGCTTGGACGCTAATTTCTGTTTGACCATTTTGGAAATTGTCGCCGCCGGTGGTCTGAACTTTCAAAATGGGTGAGTTATCCCAAAAAGTCTCAGACTTCACGCCATCGACAACAAATAAAGATTGATTGTTGATTTCCAAAGCGTTGAGTTTATAGAAGGGTGGTTGGAAAAATAGGGTGTAGAAAAGTAACAGCGAAAGGACAATGATACTGGTGGTAAAGCTAAGGAGACGAAGCGTAAGCCCGCGAGTAGGCGTGGGGAGTAGCCAATGAACGCTGTTTTTTCCTAGCTGAATAACATAGACCCAACTATGTAGTACTAAGTAGCTGATAATGCCAATAGCGGAGTATAAATGTAGGCGTGAGGTTTGGATTAGAGCTGTGTCAAGGTAGTGGAGCCAACCGGACAAAATGGTTAGGAGCAAAACCGTGATGCCATAATATCGTGTGAGTCGATGGTAGCGACTGGGTGTATGAGTATCACGACGACGATGTTGGTAACTTCTCCATTTGAAAGTCGCGTAGACAGCGGACAATATTGATAAGCATGAGGCTGAAAGAAAGTGCCACGTGTAGACATCTCCTTGAAGCAGAACAGGGGATAAAAATTGCCATTGTTCTTCCGTCATGAGTGTAAATCTAATACCACTTGTTAGGCTTATTAGGATGCACAGCACCGTGACTAAATGGAGGCATCTGATGACTTGCTTGGATGGTAGCCAGAAATGGGTGTTCATGCGCCGGACTCTTGAAAAATTTCATGAACTATAGGTAGTGGTTAGGCTGTTGTAGGTTTTAGTTACAATAAGGGGAGGGGAATTGCCAAACTTTGCGACGTATTTCGAAGTTTTAATGCGATCTCTATGCGGCGAAAGTTGGGTAAATTGAGGGGTAAGCTGCTTTTGTGTGGATCTTTTAGAATTGAACGGATACTAATGGGTAGACGGGTCGTAGAGGAAGAGGTAGCGAGGAAAGGGTAAGTGCTATATGGCTTTGTTTTTTGGGCTAGATTAAATACAAAGTCCCTATTTGCAAGGGACTTTGGGAATATATCAATTCAATGGTCTATACGTTAAAACGTATAATACGTACCTGAGTAGGTCTGAATTAATAAGGACTAGTCTTTTACACGCTCTAATACAGACGCATCAGTATGAGCAAATACACCACTGTAGATTTTTAGCATAGTAGATTGAGAGTAAGTGAGTTTGTCACCCTCAATATTTAGATTCATTGTAAAGTCAGTCGTACTTGCATTTTCAGTCATAAAATTAGACTCAGCAACACCACGACCTGACATCTTTAATGTCATGTTATTTCCGGCAGGGCCTTCTGCTGTTACACACGTTGTTCTTGGTACACAGAAAGAGTTGTAAACAATTTGGTTTTCTTGGTCGTAAATAAAATAACCGCGTTGGTCATGGAATTTAGAATCGTCTTTTTTTCTGAATACTTCTTGCTTGTAATAAAGGGCAACAAGTGTTTGTTTGCTAGCGTTCACAGCGTCAGCGGCCACTTCGAATGTCATGACTTCATAAAATGGAGTCACAGCTGGAGCGCCTTTACCCTGTGGTGTGCCAGCTTGAGCAGGAGACATATCAACACCGCCTGTTTCTGCTGTTTTCCAAGTACCGACGAGTTGAGCTAGTGGGCCAAAGTCTAAACCGTTAATCACATTGTGAGCGGCGTACGATGACATAGGCGTTAATGCTAAAGATGTTAAGGCTAAAGTTGTTGCTAATTTCATTTTTACTTCCTGTATGTTTTATTTACTTCGTTGTTATGCCGGTATAATAGATTGTTAATTTGCTTTAGAAATTAATCGAAATCAATTTATTTTTAAAAGAACAATAAAAAAATGAAAATATACATTAGGAAATGTTGCGGGATGTAAGTGTTATTGTGAAATGTATTTGCCTGAAATATGGTGCTAGTGATGTTTATTTGTGCTGATTATAGGCTGCTGTGATTGGATTACAGTAAATAACTGATATAACTAACATTAACGAGTGGTGACGCGAACGCGTTACTGAATGTATCGTTTTACTTATGTGGGTGTTATGCCTGATTTCAGATAATAAGTGAAAGGTCAAACCTGAGCACTTGGGATAAAAAATAGGCCATATTTTCATAGGGGGAAAAGTATGGCCTAAGCGGCTTAATGTGCAGAGCTAGCGTTAATTAAAGCGCTCTGCAAGCTGAAGGTTAAGTAAAGAGTTTCCCGTCAACGATGACGGCTTCGGTTTGGTAGTGTTGATCTAGGATAGTTGCTGCAGCGATATACTCAGGCTTAAGGTAGCCAAGAGTTTGTTCACTTTGTAATGCGTGAGCTGGGTAGGTTGATGCCATCTTGAATACTTCGCACTCATCAATACCCCAACTAATGGCATAGGCGACGGACTGGTCCATGCCAATATGAGCCCCAGCCAAACTGCCATTGGCATTGACTAGCTGATTATCAACAACCCGAATTACTTCGTCATTTAGGACAAAATAGTTGTCGCTACTACCCACCGTTGCCATGGCATCCGTCACTATTACTAACTTTCCTTTTGGTTTTATTCGCTGCGCTAATTTCACACTCGTTGGATCGACATGAATACCATCGGTAATGATTGAGCACCAAGCGTGGTCTGTCATTAGTGCACTGCCGACCACTCCAGGCTCGCGGCCAGTAAAAGGAGACATGGCGTTGTAGAGGTGAGTAAAGCCATTGATATAAGATAATGTGTCTGGATTTAATTGGCTTTGAGTCGCGTTGCTGTGCCCACACGATATAATAATGCCTTGCTGGGATAGCCACTTTATGGCTTCGTGGTTGACCTCTTCTGGTGCCAATGTGATGAGCACCTTGCCATGAGTTGGCCAAGTCAGCGCTTTTAATGACGAGACGCTAGGGTCATAGAAGTGGTGGCTGTCATGAGCGCCTTTTTTGTTGGGGCTCAGCCATGGGCCTTCTAAATGAACGCCTATCACACCGGTAATATTGGCATTCAGTGCGTCTTCGGTAGCGATTAAGGCTTGATTGATTTTATCTTGGCTGTCACTGATGAGGGTGGGTAATAAATACGCAGTGCCATGTTTTCGGTGAGCGTCACAAATGGTGCGAATACCGTCCGCGTCAGTGTCCTGATTGAACATGACCCCGCCACCCCCGTTGACTTGAAGGTCGATAAATCCCGGGGTGACCGTTGAATTCGGGTAGTGACTAATCTGCGCATGGCTAGGGACAGAGGCGTTAGGTACGATACCAATAATGCGCTGGTTCTCCCAAAGTAAGGCAGAATCCAAGTGCATGGTTTCGCCATCAAAAATGCGGTGAGCGGAAATAGCGTGTAGTGTCATACGGAATCCTTGTCTCTTGCTAATATTGCGTCTGGTCGGCATTCTACTCATTGACAGTATGGTATGTGTCAGCGAAATTGTATGTTCTAGTCAAAAAGCGCAGCAGCGCCCAGTAAGCAGGCGTCATGGTTGCCTTTTGCTTTGGTGATAGTGACTTGAAAGACCGCGGGTTTGTTTGCTATGTAGCGCCTTATCCTTTCAATATATCCATCGGCAAGGCCAACGCCACCACCAATGACGATAATATCTAAGTCTAGGCTGGCTTTTAAATTGCTGCATACGGTGGCAATGGCTTGCGCGCTACTGTCAATAATAGCGTTAGCTTGTGTGTCGTGGTGAGCTCGTTGGAATAATTCAACATTAGTGATACAAGCCGATATTTGTTGGCGAGCCACCTTTTGTATTGCGGTGCCGGAGGCTAGGGCTTCAACACAGCCTTGTAGACCACATCCACATAAAGGCCCGTTTGGGTCAACAACCATATGACCAATATGTCCCGCGAAATTGTTGTGGCCTCGATGGAGCTTTCCATCGATGATGAGTCCACCGCCAACACCAGTCGATACTGTGAGGTATGCCATATTGTTAGCGCCATGACCAATATGTAAATATTCATACCAAGCGGCGGCTTGCGCGTCGTTTAGCATGAGCGTTGGTTTATTGGTCGCTTTTTCCAGTGCTTGCTGAAGGGGAAATGGGGTAGGGAAGGCGAGTGTATCGGGGTTGATGGCGCTGATACCTTGCTCGGTGACTAGGCCTGTTGTCGACACGCCGATTTTATCCACCTGGTTAAGCCACGTTTGGCAGTGTTCGAGAATGTAGCCAGCAAACTGCTCTGCTGAAAGCGCACGGGTGGTAGGAATCTGTATTCGTTCGTCAAGTTGCCCGTCTTTAATCAATCCCAGAGCAATCTTTGTGCCCCCAATATCGATAGCAAGGGTGTTCATTAGTGTACCTCGGCAGCGCGCGTAGCTTGATTAAACCAACCAGTCACGACTTCTAGTCTTGTGAGGGCAGAACCAACGGTGACTGCCGTGGCGCCGCATTCAATGGCCTTGGCGGCGAGTTCTGGTGTGTTATATCGACCTTCCGCCATTGTAAAGAATCCCGCCTGCGAAAACTGTCTAACAAGTTCAAAATCTGGCTCAGTAGGTTCGACGTCACCGACATAACCCGATAGGGTAGAACCAATGATTTCAACACCATGTTCATGAGCCCAGCGCCCATCTTCAAAGCAGGCGCTATCTGCCATCGCAAAGCAGCCCGATTTTTTGATAGTAGCGATAATGGATTCTCTGCTTTCTGGTCTTGGTCTGTCGGTGGAGTCAAAGGCAATAATGGTCGCGCCAGCCTCGGCCAATGCGGTCACATCACTGCAGTATGGCGTGATTCTTATCGAGCTATCGACTAGGTCTCGCTTCACAATTCCAATGATTGGTATACCCACGTGAGCCGAAACCGCTTTAACATTACGGACACTTTCAATTCTTAACGCTCGAGCCCCTGCTTGTTCGGCGGCTTGAGCCATCGCCACCACAATCTCGGTTTTAGCAAGCGGGCTGCCATCTACAGGTTGTATAGAAACGACAGTCTGTCCGTTAAGAATTCCTTTTAAATCATTGATGTTAATCGCTTTATCTCTCACGGTGGACCTCTCAAATCAAGTGTTACTACAAAAAAATGTAAATGGACAAGGGCACTAGATGAGTACTTTGAATGTTATCTGGTTCGAATATCTGCCCGTGATCACATTTTGTTAAATCTAGGTTTGAAAATAATCTTCACCGCTATGATAATCCATAACGAAGATTTTTTTCAAACAAAATAAAATTTTTTTTTTGAAAGTGGTGAAATCAGGTAGAAAATAAATATAAGGGAACAATATGAAAGCCATGAACAAAATTACCATCGCGATGCTGACACTCGGATTTGCAGTTTCAGCACAAGCAGCAACAACACTAAAAATGGGTATGCAGGCGTCGGTTGGATCGGTTGAGTACACGTCAGCTAAATTGCTTGCCGATACCATTGAAGAGCTTAGTGATGGTGAATTGAAACTATCACTTTTTCCAAGCGCACAGCTTGGTGATGACCGAGCAATGTTGCAACAGTTAAGCATGGGCGATTTGGACATTACTTATGCAGAGTTTGGGCGAATGGGTCTTTGGATCCCACGAGCTGAAGCTGTTACGTTGCCTTACGTCGCTAAGGATTACGAGCATCTGCGCCGTATGTTTGAATCGGACTTTGGACAAGGCATCCGTGAGGAAATGCTGACTAAATTTAACTGGCGTGCTTTGGACACATGGTACAACGGTACTCGTGAAACCACATCAAACCGACCATTGGAATCGATCAGTGATTTTAAAGGATTGAAACTTCGTGTTCCAAATGCCAAACCAAACTTGAATTACGCGAAGCTGTCTGGCGCCTCTCCAACACCAATGGCGTTCTCGGAAGTGTATTTGGCACTGCAAACCAATGCGGTAGATGGTCAAGAGAACCCACTTCCAACAATTAAAACGATGAAGTTTTACGAGGTTCAAAAGAACCTAGCCATCACTAATCATATTGTTAACGATCAAATGGTGATCATTTCAGATACGACATGGCAGAAGTTGTCTGATGCAGAGCGTAATGTTGTCACTGAAGCCGTAGCAAAAGCGGGGGCTGCGCATACGGCTTCAGTGAAACAACAAGAAGCTGAATTGGTCGCTTTCTTTGAATCTGAAGGGGTTAACGTCACTTACCCTGATTTGGCACCATTCCGTCAAGCAATGGAGCCACTGTATTCAGAGTTTGAAGCAAAAATTGGTCAGCCGATTGTGAAAAAATTAGCCGGAATGTAAGGACTAAGCCTAAACAATAGGTCGCGATTTACTTTGGTTGTAAACAAGCTTGGCTGGCCATTAGGGGCCAGCCTTGGAGCTAAAAATGTTACGTAAGATTATTGATAATATAGAAGAAATTATAACGGTTCCTCTAATGGCGGTGTTGCTGGCAGTGTTGACGTGGCAAATAGGCACACGATGGCTGTTAAATGACCCATCCCTTTGGAGCGAAGAGTTAGCAAGGCTGCTCTTTATGTATATGTCGTTAATTGGTTGCGCATTGGCAATCAAAAGCGGGTCACACGTCAAAATCACATTTTTCTCGGATAAGCTTTCCTACAATACTCGGTTTGTACTGGCTTTCACTCTGGAACTGGCGGTTTTAGCTTCTATTTTCGCCATCGTCTACCTTGGTTATCAACACGTGCAACGTACCGCATTTTTTGAACTGATTACATTGGAAATATCCAGTAAATGGATGAACTACAGCTTGCCAGTGGGTGGGGCGTTTATGGTGGTTCGCCAAGTGGAAAAAATGGTTCAGCTCGTAAAGGATTTTCGTCGCAACGACGAAGTAGAGTGTGAGCAGAGCTCGCAAACAATGGCTAGGTAGGATTCGATATGGCAGGTTCAATTTTTGGCTGGTTAGCCCTTCTTTTTGCAGGGATGCCAGTAGGCTTCTCACTCATTTTTGTCGCGCTGGTATTTTTGCTATTGACACAAAGTACCGGTATTAACTTCGCTGCTCAGCAAATGCTGGGGGGTATCAATAACTTTACCTTACTTTCTGTTCCGTTCTTTGTATTAACTGGGCACCTAATGAACAGTGCTGGTATTACAGAGCGAATTTTTAATTTCGCCAAATCTATGGTTGGCCACATTACGGGCAGCTTAGGGCATGTCAATATCATGGCAAGCCTGCTGTTTTCTGGAATGTCTGGTTCGGCTTTGGCCGACGCGGGTGGTCTTGGGCAGTTAGAAATTAAGTCGATGAGAGATGCAAAATACGACGACGATTTTGCTGGTGGACTTACGGCGGCATCATGCATTATTGGTCCCCTGGTGCCACCATCGGTTCCGTTAGTTATTTACGGTGTCGTGTCTAATACGTCCATTGGCGCATTGTTTCTCGCAGGTGCAATACCGGGTTTAATGTGCGCGGCATCGCTCATGATTATGAGCTATGTCATTTGTAAGAAACGCGGCTATATGACGCTACCTCGTGCATCTCGCCGAGACCAGTTTAAGTCACTTAAAGAAGCGTTTTTGTCGCTATTAACCCCCGTCATTATTATTGGCGGTATTTTCTCTGGTAAGTTCACACCAACAGAAGCGGCGGTTGTATCCTCTTTATATGCGCTATTTTTGGGTACGGTGGTATATCGTCAATTAACACTTTCTAGTTTTGTACATATTTTAAAAGAAACGGTTAACACCACAGCGGTAGTGGCTCTAATGGTGATGGGTGTAACGGTGTTTGGTTGGATTGTTGCGCGTGAGCAATTGCCACAAATGATGGCGGACTACTTCCTAACCATTAGTGATAACCCTCTGGTTCTATTGTTACTTATCAATTTACTCCTGCTGTTTTTGGGTACGTTTATTGAATCACTGGCACTGTTGCTGTTATTGGTTCCCTTCTTAGTACCCGTCGCGGCCGCGGTCGGTATTGACCCGGTGCATTTCGGTGTCATGGCTATTTTGAATTTAATGATTGGTATTTTGACACCGCCGATGGGGATGGCTTTGTACGTCGTTTCGAAAGTCGGTGACATTCCATTCCACACGTTAACAAGAGGCGTTATTCCATTGTTGGTGCCTTTGTTTATTGTGTTGGCGCTGATTGCGGTGTTCCCTCAATTTACGTTGTTCCTACCAGAACTTATGTTGGGATACGGGCAGTAGCCAAGTAATGAGCCATTTGAGCATTAGGTTATTCAAGTGATCATCACGCTAGTGCTTAAAAAGAAACGAGACCAACTTATAAGATGGAATAGGGACCTCTGTTCCATCGATATGACCAGAATATATAGATGTTATTTTTAAGGGATGAAGATGAAAAAATTGTCAGGCTTAATTGCTGCACCTCATACGCCGTTTGATTCTGCAAATCGCGTGAATCTTGGGGCGATTGATCAGATAGCGGCACACCTTATTGAACAGGGCGTTACTGGCGCATACATTTGTGGAACCACAGGTGAAGGGATCCACTGCTCGGTCGAAGAGCGAAAAATCATTGCCAAGCGCTGGGAGAAAGCGGCGGATGGTAAGTTAGATCTAATTGTACATACCGGGGCGTTGAGCATTGTTGATACATTAGAATTGACTCGCCATGCCGACACGCTTGATATCCTAGCGACATCTGCGATTGGCCCCTGCTTTTTTAAGCCGGGTAATGTAGAGGATTTGGTTGAATATTGTGCTCAAGTTGCGGCGGCTGCACCGTCGAAGGGCTTCTATTATTATCATTCTGGCATGTCCGGGGTGAATGTTGATTTAGAGCAATTCCTCATTCAAGGAAATGAACGCATTCCTAATCTGTCTGGCGCTAAGTTCAATCATAGTGACCTTTATGAGTATCAACGTTGCGTGCGTGTGGCTGGTGGGAAATTTGACGTACCGTTTGGAGTTGATGAGTTCTTGCCTGCCGGTCTAGCGGTGGGGGCAGTCAGCGCGGTGGGTAGCACCTATAACTACGCAGCGCCTTTATATTTAGCGATCATTGAAGCGTTTAATCGTGGTGATCAAGCGCAGGTTAGCGCTCTAATGGATAAGGTTATCGCCATTATTCGGGTATTAGTTGAGTACGGTGGTGTCGCTGCAGGTAAAGCGGCCATGGCGTTACATGGTATTGATGTTGGTGATCCTCGTTTGCCTATTCGCGCTTTAACGACAACACAGAAAGCCGATGTTATAGCAAAAATGCGAGATGCTGATTTCTTATAAACCCCGTTTTCTAAGAATTTAAGTCTGTAATGAGCGATACAAAGAGGGGCATCGTTCCACGGAAAATCCCCTTTTTGTATGGTTTCCAACCATTAAATTGCAGCTTTATTTGTTGAATCTACTAATTTACTGCTTAAATACTTAGGGCTATGTCATTGTTTTCCTGAGTCTGCTATTTTTACGCTAGCAGAAGCTATGCCAACATGAGAAAGAGGCTATTGTGAATTCGCCTAAAAACCTTTTAGTCAGGATGCGCTCTAATATTGAGCCGTTGAGTAAAAAACTAAGAATCGTCGCTGATTACATCATAGAAAATGCGCATGACGTGCAGTTTCAAACGATCACCGATCTTGCCAAGAATACTCAAACCAGTGAAGCGACAGTAGTCCGGCTGTGCCGTGATATGGGGTACAAAGGGTATTCTGATTTTCGTATGGCGCTTGCGATAGATTTAAGCCAAACCGCGACGCGCAATGCCCCCATCGTTGATGGAGACGTATGCGATGTGTCTGCTCAAAATGCGGTAGCAAGTTTACAAGATACCGCCAAGCTCATAGATAGAAAATCATTAGACCGAATCTGTACCCTTGTTCATAAAGCCAGTTTTATTAGCTGTGTAGGGGTCGGCGCATCGAGTATTGTAGGGCGTTACTTGTCATTTCGATTACTAAGAATTGGCAAAAAGGTCACTATGTATGAAGATACTCATCTTGCAGCGATGAACGCCGTTCGCTGTAGTGAGGGCGATTTATGGATATCGGTGTCCAGTTCGGGTTCAACCAAAGAAGTGGTCCATGCCGCCACGCAAGCCTACAAACGCAATATCCCAGTGATTGCGTTAACGAATATTAGTCATAGCCCATTATCGGCTATTTCGAGCGAAATGTTGGTTGCCGCAAGGCCAGAAGGCCCCTTGACTGGCGGCGCTTTTGCGTCAAAAGTGGGCGCATTGTTGCTGGTGGATGTGTTAGTCAATAAGCTTCTTGAAACCTACCCTGAATACTCAGAATCCGTACAAGAAACTGCGGAAGTGGTTATGCCTCTAATGACGAGTTAGTACTCTGATTATATAAATTTAATAAGCTCGCTTCGGCGGGCTTTTCTTTTATGTCCCACTTGGTTTACACCTTCACCGCCAAAATTCTTGCTATTTTCAATAAAGATTATTTTTTTGTTAAATCGATCTTGTAAAAATTATTTTTTTTGATTAATACTGTGTATGAAAGTTAAACAAACGACGTTCATGTTGGCTGGAGCGTTGTTGGCATCATGGTATAAATAAAAGGAATAATTAGAATGGACAATCTCACTAAACGCCGTGCCCGAATCCCGGCTCTCGCAACTTCACTCCTTGGTAGTCTCACACTTTTATGTAGCGCATCGCTATATGCCAACCAGCAATGGCCGGATCTGCCGGTTGGTTTTAAAAGTGGCGTTGGTGTCCAGGTTGACAACAAGCTTTACGTCGGACTTGGCTCAGCAGGTAAAGGATTTTATATGCTTGACCTTGATAATGTATCGCAAGGTTGGAGAGAACAAGCGACGTTTACAGGCCCTTCTCGTAGTGGTGCAACCGCGACAGTCGTTGATAATAATATTTATATATTTGGTGGCTCAGGAAAGCAAAGTGTTAACGATGCTGCTCCTGTTTTGTTTGATACGGTGTACCGCTATGACATTAAGAGCAATGAGTGGTCGCAGGTTGAGACGCAAACTCCAGTCGGCCTATTGGGAGCAGCGTCTTATTCTCCCGATGGGAAGCAGGTGCTGTTTTTTGGCGGTTACAACAAGGGTTACTTTGACCAATATCTTTCAGACATTAACGCAACCGATAAGAAAACACAGCCTAAAAAGTGGCAGAAAATTGTTGACGATTACATGGGAATGAAGCCGCTAGATTATAAATGGAATCAGAATGTGTTGAGCTACTCTCCCCAAACTGGACGTTGGGATGACTTAGGGGCTTCACCGTTTATTCCTAATTGTGGCTCTGCCATTGTAACGAAAGGGCCAATGGCAACATTAATCAGCGGTGAAATTAAACCGGGGCTGAGAACGGCTGAGGTGAAACAATTCCAGTTTGGCGCAGAGCAACCATGGGTAAGTTTGCATGATCTTCCTCAACCTACAGGCCAGGGTGTGCAAGAAGGGGTAGCAGGGGCATACGCAGGTGAAAGTAATGGTGCCATGATTGTGGCTGGCGGGGCGAATTTCCGCGGAGCCAAAGGTGCGTTTGAGCAAGGTAACATGTTTGCCCATAACGGATTTGGCAAAGCATTTAACCGAGAAACCTACGTGCTCTCTAATGGGCTCTGGTCACAATCGACAAGTTTACCGCACGGTCTGGCTTATGGTGCGTCATTTACCACTGATAAAGGCGTATTAGTCATTGGGGGAGAAGATCAGCAACGTGAGGCTCGTAAAGAAGTGTACTTACTGTCTTGGGATGGTAAATCGGTTCAAGTGACGAATTAGGAGCGCACCATGACTCTGTCCATAACCGCTTATCCAGATTTTCCCATCGCTATAAAAAATGGTGTCGCGGCGCGTGTTGGTCAGCGAGTCTTTGCTGGGCTAGGAAGCGCTGGAACACAACTTTTTTATTTAGATTTAGAGATGTTGCATCAAGGTTGGCAGCCGTTGCCCACCTTTCCTGCTTCAGAGCGAAACGACGCAGTTATGGTGGCGACCGAACACCGTATTTGGGTATTTTCTGGTGCCGGATTAGCCGAAAACAGCTTTACAACTCAAGTGCTGACGGATGGATATTATTTAGAGGTTGGTGCATCCGTTGCCTTCGAGGAAAGTCAGTGGCTTAGAGTGTCTTCAGATACCCCTGTTGGATTGCTAGGTGCTAATGCCTGTGAGATTAGTCCTGACAAAATCGCATTTTTTGGCGGCTATAACAAACCGTTGTTTGATGATTTTGTTCGGCGGTTATCTTTAATCGATCCGCACGAAGATCCCGTTAAACATCAAGCGACGTTAGTCGAATATATGTCAATGGCACCAGAAGATTACCAATGGAATCAGGATGTGTGGTTGTTCGACTGCCAAACTCAAACGTGGCAAGTCTTAATGAAAAATCCATACCCCGCTAATTGCGGTGCCAGTTTGATTCATGATGGGCATAAGGTGGTTTTAATTGAAGGCGAAGTGAAACCAGGGCTACGCAGCACTCAAGTTAAACAGTTCACGTTCCATCCTCGCCATCCAGTCGTTAGCCATTTATTGCCCTGTATTCAGCAGTCGTTTCCGAAACATGAAGGTGTAGCGGGTGCTTTTTCCGGACTAACAATTTCTGGGTATTTAGTGGCGGGTGGCGCTTACTTTATTGGTAGTCAACAAAGGGCGAAAGAGAAGCAGTGGTATACCCATCAGGGGTTAACCAAGACCTATTGCGACGATGTGTGGTTATTTTCTGCTAGGCAATGGCAGCGCATAGGCCGGTTGCCCCGTGCATGTGCATACGGGATGAGTGTCTCGACAGATCTGGGTATGTTAGTTATCGGGGGAGAAGACGGTAAGGGGCATGCGTCGACGCAATGTGCGCTTTTGCAAGTCGTTAAGTAAGTCGAGAGTTATTGCCAACAATATTTAAACGATAAACACTTTGTGAGTATCCTCACGGGATACTCGATGTCTGTGGTGGTGCGTGTCGTTTTCTGTATCAACAAGGAGAAAGACAGTGCAAGAATTTATAAAGTCAATAAAAGGGATGACAGATTTAATGAAAGTGGCGTGGCTGGCATCGTTGCTGTTTACGCTATTACTAATAACGTCACCAGCGAATGCTATCGCCCCAAATATTCGAGATGTGGTGGTTTTTAAAGGGGGAGAAGGAGGCAGCAGCCACTTTAGAATACCATCAATGATCGTCGCTGCTGATGGTTCACTCGTGGCGTTTGCCGAAGGTCGCGGTACATCGGGGGATCCCGGCAATGGCGTAGCGACCAGTATAAAAAGCCGACGTTCAGTGGATAACGGTCAAACATGGTCCGCTTATCAGGCGATCCATGAAGTGTCTGGTCAGGCGTTTTCTGATCCTAGACCTATTTTAGATTCCACTTCAGGGCGGTTGTTTGTTTTTTATACGCAGTGGGATATCGATTGCGCTCAAAATGGCAACTGCGTGCCGTTTGATGACCCCAACCATAAATTGCTTTATCGCGTGAGTGATGATCATGGTCAGACGTGGTCTACCGCGACGGATGTGTTGGACCAAGTTCGCGATGTGAACTGGTTTGCTAACGGAGATGCGGCTATTAATGGTAGAGCAACATGGTCACTAACACCGGCATCGAGTGTCATTACCCAAGCAAACAGCAACGGTTGGGAGTTAGGGTGGCAGTCAAGAGTGGCAAATGGCTCTTGTAACGTTCAATACTACGGTAATGGTAATACGCGATTTTTGGTTGATTTAGTCGTGAACGAGGACAAGTCAGTCAAAGCGGTGTTGTACGCGAATGGTCAAAATCTCGAGTACCCGTTAGGTTTCGATATTGGTGGTTACCATGATTATCGTATTACTAGCGATGGAACTCATGCGAGTTTCTATGTCGATGGTACGTTAATTGCCAGCCAATGGGCTGGACAATCACACAGCTCGAAAACAGTCACGTGGGGGAATGGCTGTTCTTCCACGCAAGGAAGTTCAGCGTATAAATCGGTTTCATTCACCGTGGCGAATGTATTACAGGGTGATTTTAATGCCAGTTTAATGCGACGTGAAAATGGCAATGTGGTTAATCATCCAGGTGAGCAGGGATGGACTAAAACAGGTGCAAGCGGTGGGAAAGGTGATCCTGGATGGAAGAGCATTAACGCCGGCCCAGGTCAAGGTATTCAATTGACATCAGGTCGGTTAATTTTCCCTGCTATTGCTCTTGATGCGTTCTCCCATCTTTCAGTAGTTTCTATATATAGTGATGACCATGGCACAACTTGGCACGCAGGCCAGCAAACCCCGACCTATGCTCAAGAGCCAAGTGAGGCAGATATGGTGCAGCTCAATGATGGACGGTTGCTCATGTCTGCTCGTAACGATGGCGTCACTGGGACGGGTAACTTTAATCGTTACCACTATATTAGTGAAGACGATGGGATAAGTTGGGTTGAAGTTAAAGAAACGCGCAACTCAGTAAATGGTTCGATTTTTTTCAAATTGGATCAAGTGGATATCGGCTTGGCTCGTTACGGCGACAATCGAGTGCTCATGTCAGGGCCGCAAGGAAACGGTGCAATCAGTTCTGATAGAAACGATCTGGCAATATGGAGTGCAGTAGATAACGGCAGCGGTGTTTACGATTTCACGCAGCGTACTCAATTTAGAGATGGCTATAGTGCCTATTCAGATATTGTCGTATTGCAAGATTTAGGTGTGAATGGTGATGAAACCCTAGGGGTCATTTATGAAGCCGCATCCAGTACGGAAATTCGAGTGATGATTATTGATGTCAATGTCGTCAACTAATTAACGAACGGTCAAGTTACCAATCAGTAAATTACAAGCCAATAAAAAGCCAGTAGGATTCTACTGGCTTTCTTTCTATATAGAGAAATTAATGAACTTGATAGACAAACTAATGAACATGTTTGCTATGACCGAGTTATGCGTGAAGCGTTACTTCTCTGATGGAGCGTCTTGTTCTGGCGCGTTTACGTCATTGCTTGGCGCTGGTTCAGCAAACACTTCAACTGGTTTTGCGACAATGCTACGTGTTTCTAAATTCACATCTGACAGCACGACTTTGAGTGTGTCGCCTAGTCGGTAAACGAGGTTTTTATCGATCGACACGGTGCCATTTTCGTTATTACTTACAATACGTTCTTTGTTATTCACAATGAGCGAGTTTGGAATAAACACCGCTGCGCCATTTTCTGTTAAACGGGCACGCATGCCAGCGCGGTTAATATCGAATATTTCCGCAGTGAACTCGGTGCCATTTTTAGGTTCATTGACCAACGTACGTGCATAGAGCCAATCACCCACTGTACGCTCCGCCATTCTATGGTGCTTACGGTGGATTGCCAGTTCATCACCTAATACATCATCAGGCTTTTGGGTTGGCTCAGTTTGAGTGATATGTGCTTTAAGAAGACGGTGGTTGACCATATCGCCGTATTTACGGATTGGTGATGTCCAAGTTGCGTAGACATCAAGTCCCATCGCGTAGTGAGGAAGTGGCTCATTACCCACTTCGCTATAGGCTTGGTACTTGCGAACGCGGTTATCCAAATAACTTGAGTCTAACCCACCCAAATCACGACGTAATGCAGCAAAACCTTCTAATGACGTGATTTGCTCATCGGTGTAGATAGGCTCTTCGTTTACTGGATTAACCAACTCGAGTACGTCTTTAATTTTCTCTGCTTTAAAACCTGCGTGAGTATTGAAGACGCCAAAGCCAAACGCTTCTTTTAACGTACGACCCGCACAAATATTAGCAGTGATCATGGCTTCTTCAACGAGACGGTTAGCACAACGTCGTGAGTCAGCGTGAATAGCGATAACATCATTATCTTCGCTCAATTCAAAGCGGTAATCTGGGCGGTCAGGGAAAACCACTGCGTTATTTTCACGCCATGCTGCGCGAGCTAAAGAGAAGTCGTAGAGGTCACGGACAACCGTCGCGATTTCATCAGTTGGTTGCCAAGTCTCACTTGAACCTGTCTCTAACCAATCGGATACGTGTTGGTAAGCCAATCTTGCATGAGATTTCATGGTTGCCGCAAAGAATTTGATGTCATCTTGAATAACGCCATCTTTATCTACGGTGACCGAGCAGCAAAGTGCTGGGCGCAGTTCATTTTCAATCAGTGAGCAGACATCGTCAGCGAGATCGCGAGGAAGCATTGGAATATTGCGACCTGGCAGATAGATGGTGTAGCCACGTTGGCGAGCCACAACGTCCATTTCATCTTCAGGTGTAATATAAGCGGTAGGATCAGCGATGGCGATGGTGACTTCAAAGTCGCCATTGTCTTTTTTCTTCGCATACAGCGCGTCATCCATGTCTTTGGTAGACTCACCGTCAATGGTAACAAATGGCATGGCTGTCAGATCAGTACGCTCTAATGCTGAGTCGTCTTTGATTTCCCAAGACTCTAAACCAGTCGGTTCACTGTTAGGTAAATCATTTTGCGCTAAGGTTACCCACCAAGGCGCAATTTTGTCGTCGCCATCGGTGATCTTCTTAGAAATTTCAACTAAGAAACCGTTGTCCCCTTTTAAAGGGTGGTTGATAACGTGTGCAACAACCCAATCGCCTTCATTAAGGTCATCGGCTTTGATGCCCTTTTGAGTTTTCGCTTTCAGTGATAGCTTTTTAAGGGCAGGGTGGTCGGGTGTGACATTGAGACGGCCCTTAAAGCGTTTTACTCGTCCAATAAAACGAGTGACACCTTGCTCTACCAGTTCTTGTGGTTCTGCTAATTCACGATCATTTTCAGTTCGGATAATGGCCACGACTTTATCACCATGCATACATTTCTTCATTTGCGGTGGTGG
The DNA here is from genome assembly GCF_050337155.1 of Vibrio cionasavignyae. NCBI lineage: Bacteria > Pseudomonadati > Pseudomonadota > Gammaproteobacteria > Vibrionales > Vibrionaceae > Vibrio > Vibrio cionasavignyae. Next base: position 72,979 of record NZ_JAKJSR010000027.1, on the reverse strand, counting down.
AATAAAGAAACTGGTTTTAGCATCAACTTCTAAAAAGCCAAAACCTTTCTCGGTTGCCTTGATTGTGCCTTCTTTTTTAGGAAGGTTCTCTTGAATCTGCTGTTTGAGTTGAGCGAGTAGCGGGTTATCTTGAAACATGTATCTACTTCTTAGCAATGAAAGTGCCAACACTATACCCAAAGGCTAGGTTATTGCCTAGTTGAAACTCAAGGGTGAAAGCGCAGTAATATAAGAGGGGAACGCTTAAAAAGTTGCCAATTCGATTGTACATTACTCAATAATGACGATGTATGAAGAAAATTGTGATGTATTTCAATTTTTTCTGGCTTTTTTTGTGCATTTAGGGAATAATCCGCCTCCTTGTTTACGTCCCTAGTGGCTTGATGCGATTTGTCACTTTTCCGCATCTGAATGGAATCAGCTCTTATCTATTGTCATTTCGACAGTATTGGATCAGTTTGGAATTGGTAGAGCTCATGGGACCTGTGTTTATATTTACTTTAATGGGATCCCAATGCAAGATTCTGTAATTCAATTCAATGAATTAGCGCTTAACGAAAACATCCTTTCAGCTCTAGACTCTATGGGCTTTGTATCGCCAACTCCAATCCAGGCGGCTGCAATTCCTCTATTACTAGAAGGAAGAGATGCGTTAGGTAAAGCTCAGACGGGTACGGGCAAGACAGCAGCATTCTCTTTGCCGCTTCTTAACAAAATCGATCTTAACCAGCACAAACCTCAAGCGATCATCATGGCTCCTACACGTGAGCTTGCGATTCAGGTTGCTGCTGAAATCAAAAACCTTGGTCGTGATATCAAAGGTTTGAAAGTTTTAGAGATCTACGGTGGTGCTTCTATCGTTGATCAAATGCGTGCTCTAAGCCGCGGTGCTCACATTGTTGTGGGTACACCTGGTCGTGTTAAAGACCTTCTAACTCGTGACCGTCTACACCTAGACCAAGCTCACACATTCGTTCTTGATGAAGCGGATGAGATGCTAAAAATGGGCTTCGTTGACGACGTTACTTGGATTCTAGAAAAAGCGCCAGAAACAGCACAACGCGTTCTGTTCTCTGCAACTATGCCTCCAATGGTAAAAACAATTGTTGACCGCTACTTGCGTGATCCAGCACGTGTTGACGTTGCAGGTACTAACCACACGGTTGATAAAGTTGCTCAAAACTACTGGGTAGTGAAAGGCGTAGAAAAAGACGAAGCAATGGCTCGTCTACTAGAAACTGAAGAGACTGATGCTTCTATCGTTTTCGTTCGTACTCGTCAAGATACTGAGCGTCTAGCGGATTGGCTAAGTGCACGTGGCTTTAGCGCTGCAGCACTACACGGCGATATTCCTCAATCTCAACGTGAGCGTACTGTTGACAACATTAAACAGGGTTCAATCGATATCCTAGTAGCAACAGACGTTGTTGCTCGTGGTCTTGATGTGCCACGTATCACTCACGTATTTAACTACGACATCCCATTTGATGTTGAGTCATACATTCACCGTATCGGTCGTACTGGTCGTGCTGGACGTAAGGGTAAAGCTATCCTTCTTGTTCGCACAAACCAAATCCGTATGCTGCGTACGATTGAGCGTGTAACTAAGTCTCAAATGGAAGAGATTCAACTTCCTCCTCGTGATCAAGTTGCAGAAGCTCGTCTAGTTAAGCTTGGTGCTGAGCTAGAAAAAGAGAAAGAACACAAGTCACTAGAAAACTTTGCTGAGCTAGTTGAAAAGCTACAAGAAAGTCTAGAAATCGATGCAGCAACACTTGCAGCGATTCTACTTAAGCGTCAACAAGGTAAGCGTCCATTGTTCTACGTTGGTCCAGATCCAATGATCGAAGCGATTGAACGTGACAAGAAGCGTCGTAAAGAGCGTCGTGATAACCCGGATGCTGGCCGTGATGGTCGTCGTAGCTTCAACACTCAAGATTGGGATACATACCAACTTCAAGTGGGTCGTGAGCAAGGCGTTCAAGTTAAAGACATCGTTGGCGCACTAGCGAACGAACTTGGTCTGACTAAAGGCTCGATCGGTGCTATCAAGCTAGATAAAGGCCAAACTTACGTTCAACTGCCTAAGCAAATGACATCTGACGTTGCTGGTAAACTTCGTAAGCTTCGTATTCGTCAGAAAGAAGTAGGCGCTGTAGTTGTTGAATTCAACGACTTCCGTGAATCTCGCGGTCCTCGTCGTGACGGCGGTCGTGATAACCACCGTGGTGCACGTCGTGAAGGCCATCGTGGTCAACGTGACGGCAACCGTGAAGGCGGTCGCGAAGGCGGCGGCTACCGTGGTAACCGTGACGGTGCCAACCGTGGTCAACGCGCTGAAGGTGAACGTCGTTTCGACCGTAACCGTGGCGGCGACCACCGTGGTAGCCACCGTGGTGAGCGTGGTCAATCACGTAACACTGAGTCTTAATGCGATTGAGCATTAAACACTAATTGAAGGCCGAGCGAATGCTCGGCTTTTTTGTGCCTATAAGATTCGCACATGCAGACTGTTAACCCAAAAGGGTTAGGTTCTTTGATTAAATTCAATGGGTGAATTAATTTAAATATTGATCATCATCAACAAATGTCATTTTGATACAAATGTTTATTTAAAAGAAAGTTGAAAGATTCAAAAATTATTGAATAATACGTGTAGAATATATTAGGAAGGCGTTCTTCCACTAATGCTCAATAACAGGATACATTTTCGCATGTCTGATTCGTTTGTTCTCGTCATCAACTCTGGTAGTTCATCTCTCAAGTTTGCCGTTATCGATTCTCAAAGCGGTGAGGCAGTCTTAAGTGGCTTGGGTGAATGTTTTGGTCTAGCCGATGCTCGTATGAGTTGGAAACTTAACGGGCAAAAATCCGAAATCGCAGTAGAAGGTGAAGAAAACCATCACAAGCTAGCAATCGGTAAGTTAGTTGGTTTAACGGAAGAGTTAGGTTTAGCGAGTAACATCGTTGCAATCGGTCATCGTATTGTTCACGGTGGTGAGAAATTTACTAAGACAGTACGTATTGATGAAGCAGTAACTGCAGAAATTGAAAAACTTGCCGATCTTGCACCATTGCATAATCCAGCGGGCGCTATTGGTATTCGTGCTGCAATCGAAGCGTTCCCAGCGCTTCCTCAATTTGCAGTATTTGATACGGCTTTCCACCAGACAATGCCTGAAAAAGCGTTCACAGGTGCTATCGCGAGTGAATTGTATTCTGAATATGGTATCCGTCGTTACGGCTTCCACGGGACTAGCCATTACTTCGTTAGCCGAGAAGCTGCGAAAATGCTTAACAAGCCAGTAGAAGAATCAAGCTTTATCTCTGTTCACCTTGGCAATGGCGCATCTGTATGTGCCATTAGTAACGGTAACAGTGTGGATACGTCTATGGGCTTTACCCCGTTATCAGGTTTGATGATGGGCACACGCTGTGGTGACCTTGACCCAGGAATTATTGAATTCTTGATGAAGAAAGGCTGGAGCCAAGAGAAGGTGTTTGAGACGCTTAATAAGAAGTCTGGTTTCTTAGGCGTGTCTGGTATCACTTCTGACGCTCGTGGCGTGCTAGAAGCGATGGAGGACGGTCATGAGGGTGCTAAGCTAGCGTTTGAAGTCTTTACATACCGTGTGGCGAAGTACATTGGTTCTTACCTGATTCCGCTTGACCACTTAGATGCAGTGATCTTCACGGGCGGCATTGGTGAAAACTCGCTTCCTATCCGTCGCGAGATCATGCGTAACCTTAAGCTACTAGGTTTTGTTGAAGACGAAAAAGGCAACGAAGCTGCTCGTTTTGGCGCGGCAGGCATCATTGGTAAATCAGAATTGCTAGGCGCAGTGGCTTTAGTTGTGCCAACTAATGAAGAATTCGTAATTGCTCAGCAGTCGGTAGAACTACTGTAAATTAAGCGATAACAAAGACGATGTGAAAGCGAGCCCAAGTGGCTCGCTTTTTTGATTCTAAATGCCTATAACATCAAAGGATAGGAGGGTTTCATTTTGCTTACGTGCGTGGCCCACAATTAACTTGAGTAGTAGAACTCTAAGAGAATCATCACAATGATTGTAAGTATTAGTCACTCAGTTGCAAAAGCGAACAACATCGTTCGCTTCTTGCCTTGGTGATGTGATTTTAGCCCCGCACTCACCGAACGCTGAATATGAATTATTCGACTTTCGCCATTTCAAGTAATTTAGCCGCAACAAACAGATCTTGAACTGCGATACCTGAACTATCGAAAATAGTAATATCGTCGGTACTTTCACTCCCAACAGCGACGCTGGCAATGACTTTTCCAATTTCTGTAATAGAGGCATTGGTTGTATGCTGGAACTCGCCAATAACAACAGATTGAGACTCGTAGTCACAAAATAGTCTTGCACGCGGGTAGAGTTCAGTTGGTAGCTCTTGCTTGCCAACTTTATCTGCGCCCATCGCAGAGATATGAGTGCCTGGCTGAACCCAATCGGCTTGGAATAATGGCGCTGTCGCTGTCGTAGCGGTAACAATAATATCGGCTTGCTCACAACCATATTGGGCACTGCCTACTTCAGCAGCAATGCCTTTTTTGATGAGTTTTTCAACAAATATGTCGGTATTACTTTTGTTTCTTCCAACAACAACGACCCGAGATATTGGCCTAATGGCGACAATGGCAGACACTTCATACTCAGCTTGATGGCCTGTCCCAAAAACGGTTAATACTGATGCATCTTCTCTAGCTAAGTAATCGACGGCAACTGCATCCGCAGCAGCAGTCCGGTAGGCATTGACTTGACTCGCCGCGACTGCTGCAACTAACTCACCCGTGTCTGGGCTTAATAAAAAAACGGTCGTGCCATGGCAAGGTATGCCATGCTGATGGTTGTCTGGCCAATAGCTTCCGGTTTTCCAACCAACCAAATTTTCGGTACAGGCAGACTTTAGTGAAAACATGGAATCGACTTGTGGACCCTGTGCATTGACGACGGGAAATAACTGCGTCTCGCTGTTTGTTGCGGCGACGAGCGCTTCCTTTACTGCAACATAGGCGAGCTCGTGAGAGATTAATTGTGCTGTTTGTGTTTCGCTTAAATAAATCATGTTACCACCCTTGAACTCTGGTCCATACATCGTAGGCATTCGTCTGTATATCAAACACGTGATAGTGCTGGTGCATTGAAGCGGTTGCGCAAGCATGGTTAGGTAAGACATGTAAGCGGCAACCAATCGGGAAATTATCAAAATTAATGTTGCTGCCGTCCACGGCTTCAATAATACCGTGCTCTTGGTTTACGGTAGTGACTTGCAGGTTGTCGAGAACCTTACCTGCGCTATCCGTTAATAGACCATACCCACAATCTTTTGGTTGACTGGCCGTTCCCCGATCAGAAGAGAGCGCCATCCATCCCGCATCAATAAAAAGGCTGCCTCTTTCCTTATTATGACCGATCACTGTGGTGACAACACTCGCGGCAATATCATGGGTCGTGCACACCCCAATTCCTGTCATGACGAGATCAAAAAAGCCATAGACTCCGGCTCTCACTTCGGTGATGCCATCTAAATTTTGGTAGCTGTGTGCGGTCGGCGTAGAGCCAATACTGACAATGTTGCAGATAATATCGGCGGCGCGAAGGTGACGGGCTGCGTTGACTGCCGCGTCGACTTCGTTTTGGGCTGCTGCGCGTAATGATGCTTGATCAAAGCATTGATAAGACTCTCCGGCATGAGTGAGTATGCCCTGAAAGCAGGCTGCACCACGGTCCAACAATTGAGCAATTTTGACCAATGTAGGATCGTCAGGTGTGATGCCACCTCGATGTCCATCACAGTCTATTTCTATTAGTGCCGAGATAGCACAATGGTTGTTTATGCTGAATTCATTCAGGAGCTTAGCCTGTTCGACACTGTCTAGTATGACTTTGATCTCGATGCCTTTGGATAAGAGGTTAGCGACACGCGGTAACTTAGACGCTGCAATACCAACCGCATAAATGATATCGCGGTAGCCTGCGCTTGCCAGTGCTTCCGCTTCTTTCATGGTAGAGACGGTAATGGGAGAACCTTTTTTAGGCAGTAGATATGGTGTTGATTCAAGAGCTCGAAGGGTTTTAAAGTGTGGTCGTAACTCACACTCAAGTCCTTCTATTTCAGTGCGTAATCTAGTTAAGTTATTAAGAAGTATTGGCTTATTGACGAATAAGAATGGTGTATCCAACTTATCGTAGTGAATCTTTAAATCTGAATTTTGAAGCATAGTGGCATTACCTAATGTATCAGACGCTAAATTAGATTGATGTATCTCAAAGACACCAAATCTGTTGATGAGTAAACAGTATCTAAAAACTATGTTTTGTTTTACATTAATATTTACTAACTCATAGATTAGGTTTGAGCTAAATGATCACGACGGAAGACCTTAAATTTATTGCCACGATTGCTAATCATAGAACGTTAGCCGATGCGGCCAGAGCTTTAAATATCACGCCGCCTTCTGTCACTCTTAGGCTCCAACACATAGAGCGAAAATTATCGATTCAGCTTATCCAGCGGCCATCACGAGTCGTGAGCCTGACAGAAGAAGGGCAGATCTTGTTGGAGAGAGGGCTTTCTATTCTTAGAGAGTTGGATGAGTTACAAGAACAGCTTGATGAGAGAAAAGAACTGGTGTGTGGCAAGCTGAGAGTCTTGGCTCCGCTTGGTTTTGGTAATGATTATGTTGCTCCGTTGCTGGGGGAATATAAACGGAAACACCCGCAACTCGATATCGAGCTGGAGCTGTCCGACAATCCTATTTGGTCGAGTCACCATAAGTGGGACATCATTATTTATATTGGCGCGTTAAATGACTCATCATTAAAAATGATCACTCTGGCGACGAATCAGCGCTTCATTTGCGCATCGCCAACTTACATTCAAGCAATGGGGTGCCCTGAAACCCCTCAAGAGTTAGTTAAACATCAGTGTATTGCGCTAAGAGAGAATAATGAGGACGTCACATTGTGGCAGTTTACCCATGTTGAAGATGGGAAACATGAAGTAATCAGAATCAATCCGGCGTTGGCAAGTAACGAAGGTCGAGTGATTAAGGACTGGGCTATGGCGGGCTTAGGCGTCATCATGCGATCGGAATGGGACGTTCAACCTCAAATTAATAGTGGGGAGCTGGTGCGCCTGTTACCGGATTATTCTTTACCTAACGCTAATATCGTCGCCCTGTTAAGCAGCCCAGAGAAAGAACGTTCCGCTCGTATCTCTGGGTTTATCTCGTTATTAAAGCAGCGATTGGCGCCTGTGCCTTGGAAGTAATGCAGAACAGCTATCAACGACTTGCTAAGTCGCCTCAATTAATTACAAGTTATAAGAACACCATTATTGCTAATAGGAACATTTTTTGAATTCTGTATGGCTGTATACTAAATTTCATAATTGGCTTTAATACCAATATCAAAATGCAGCGGCATTCGCCATTTTTGCACTGCCAGATACATCATGATTAACCCAGTGATAGAAGAGCAAACGAGTACGCCTTGCCAGTATTCCAGCAAAATGAAAAGGGTGTTCATCGCGAGAAACAGCGGCACCAATTTTAGACCGTAAACCTTAAAACAGAATGACTCTTTTAGGGCTATGCCGGAAAAAGTAACAAAGAAAAAACCAAGCGCGAGCCAGTATAGGTTTTGTTGCGCGGAATATAGCATGATCAATAAACCCAGCCACGTCGACCAAACGATAATCGCTCGGACGTGTTTGCTGTAAACATGCAAGTTCGCAGCGGTGAAAACGCTCGCAAGACAAAATACCAATATCACCACTTGTGATGCATTGCCAGGCAGTGTGATTAATTTAAGCTGATGTGACGCGATAAAGGCGCAGCCAAATAAGGCAACAGAAAATAGAGAGATACCAAACCGATAAAAACAGACGCTCACTTTGTCGAGCTTATCCAATTCTTCACGATGTTCAGGGTTTGCCATAAGTTAATCCATTTGGTTGGTGAATGTTGCGCTGATTGGTAATTCATGTAGCAATGTCAATATAGTTATCATAAAGAATAATGGCAGGTTTGCTTGATTAGCTTGCCTGAGATGGGGAAAATAACCTAATAAAATTGCTATTTGTAGGAAAACCGTGAAGGAGAGTCGTTTGAATAACAAAGTACGCTGGGGCATTGCAGGTCTGGGTAATATTGCTCATCGATTTGTTAAGGACTTAACTGGGTCGGTGGAAAATGCAGAACTTTACGCTGTAGCGGCGAGAGATCTTAGCAGAGCACAGCAGTTTTCAGAACAATATGGCTGTGATATGAGTTATGGGTCGTACGCAGACCTAGCGGCAGACAGCCAAGTCGATGCCATTTATATTGCTACCATTCACCCATTTCATAAAGAATTGATTGAGCTGTTTTTAAACAGCGGTAAACATGTGCTCGTTGAAAAGCCCGCATTGACCAATCTTGCCGATTGGGACGCTATGGCAGCATTGGCTGAAGAGAACGGATTACTGTTAGCTGAAGCCATGAAGAGCGTCACGTTCCCTGCATATCGTGAAATGAAACAATTTATTAGGCAGCAAAACGTTGTCATTAGGTCCGTGGAAGCTTCATTTGGTAATTGGCATGAATTTGACAGTGCATGGCATTTATTTAACCCTACATTGTGTGGCGGTGCGACGTTAGATGTTGGCGTTTATGGCCTGTGGTTGTATGCGGATTTATGTCAACTGGCCGGAGTATCGGTGACTGAACCACAGGTTGAATTTGCGCAAGATAATTCTCAAAGTGAAGTGGATGAAAACGCTACTTTTACTTTTTCAGGTGCGCTGGAAGGTAAAATTGGCGCTTCCATTACTCGAGATCTCGCTCGAGAAGCCATTATCCGTGGTCCAGAGCTAGAAATTATTATTCATGGTAAGTGGTGGAACCCGACGACGATAGACATAACATATCAAGGTCAGCTCAAGCAGATATCAATGCCAGTAAAAGGTGGGGGATTTGCGGATGAAATTGAGCATATATCATCGTTATTGTTAAGCAATGAGACTCGATCTGAGTTACTTAATCACACAACCAGTCGTCATGTGGTCAATATTATGGAGAAAGCGCTGCGTGAAGGTGGTTATGCCGAGCTACTTAACAGCAAATCGTAAATAATTGATTTTAAATAGGGTTGCTAGAGAAGCGGTAACATTGAAAAAGCCTAGTCGCGACACTCTTCCTGTTAAAGGCATGATGTCGATACTAGGCTTACCGTTCACCGATTAAGGTTAATTAATTTATTCAGCGTCAGTGTCGTTGGTGAATGACGCTTCAATTCGCTTAAGTTCTTCTTTTTCTTTGAGTTGCTTTTCTTCTTGATTAGCAAGCTTTCTACGGTTGAGCTCTTTTCTCTCAGACTTACTTAAAAACTTCACGGCTTTTTTTGTCGTAAGGGCATAGGCGATAACGTCTTCGCCTTTTTCTCTGCGTTCTGCCACACGTTGTGAAAAGCGCTCATCATCACGAGCTTTTCTTTGCTCTGCCGTTAATTTACTCACTACTTTATCCTCATTAGTTAATTCATAGCAGATTGCTACCATGATCAGTCAAACAAATGAGATCAGTTGCACATTCATAAAGCTGATGGGCGTATGTTATCACATAACACGCTGGAAGCCCTATTCTATATGGGCTGTGCAGCCAATCGTCTATTAATAAATTCGTGCTTTGCCGTGTAGGTCTAACAAGCTATCTAGGTGGCAAATGACCAAAAATGTGTTTCTCAGATAAATCTTACATGATAAATAGTCAGTAAATCTCATACCCCCTTAGAAAGATAGTTCTTAAATGCTTGTTTTTATTGAATTTAATCGATTCTTAGATGCTGTCACTCGGGTTTGTAAGCCATTGAGGCAATATCTTGTTAGGGAAACCAGTAAAGTCGTATACGATGCGCCACCAAAAAATTATGTCTACCACGACTAGGCCACCATGTCTGCTAACGCCCTTTATACTGACCTTTCCCATTACTACGATCTTATGTGCGCTGATATTGACTATCAATCTCAGAGTCATTGTGTTCAAAGGTTGCACCAAATATTTGGCAATTCGGGTAAATCATATCTCGATTTAGCCTGTGGTACTGGCCCTCACGTACGTCATTTTATTGATTTTGGCTACCAAAGTAGTGGGCTAGATATCAACCAACCTATGCTTGATATCGCAGCACAACGATGCCCTGAAGCACAATTTACTGTGCAAAACATGAGCGATTTTAACGTCGCCCAACCACTAGACTTGATAACCTGTTTTTTATATTCGATTCATTATTGCGATGGCTTACAAAAGCTCCAAGATTGTATTCATCACGTATTTAAAGCGCTCAATAGTGGTGGTGTGTTTTGCTTTAATGTGGTGGACAGGCTTAAAATCGACAACCGCTCTTTTGTTAAGCACAGTACTCAACATCTTGGAGAGACCTTTAGTTTCTGCTCTGGTTGGCACTACGCAGGGCATGGTGAAAAGCAATCACTGAAACTTAATATTGAAAAGCATACCGCCAACGAGACATTATCTTGGCATGATGAGCACCCGATGGTGGCGTTCACCATTGAAGAAATATCAGACTTACTTAAACCTTGGTTTGAGGTTCATGTTTTTGAACACGATTACGATAAGATATTACCTTGGGACCAACGTTCGGGTAATGCGATCATCGTTTGTGTAAAAGCTTAATCATGCAGTGACGCTTATCTTTGATTAACTAAATGCAAGGTTAAGTCTTTTGCTGAGATCTCTGCACATCCCATGGTATTTTGCCCACACCACAATGGTGAAAAATCACTGGATGCGAGTTTCTCAGACTTTGTGCGTAATTGACTCATTTCTATAGAAGCATACGGAAAATCAGGGACATGGTTATTGATGTAGCCGAGTTCTTGCATAACTCGATTGACAATGCCCCTTGCTGGACGACCAGTAAACAAGTTGGTTATTGCCGTGTTTGATTGTGTCCTATTTGCTTTTATCGCGTCACGGTGGAGTTGGGAGGTGCTAGCTTCCGGACATAACAAATAGGCGGTACCTACTTGAACGGCACTTGCTCCTAAAATAAGGGCTGCCTCTACACCACATTGATCGCTTATTCCTCCTGCGGCGATGACAGGGACATTGACTTGAGCAATAACCTGCGGAAGAAGCGCCATGAGCCCCGTCTGACTGGAAAGATCTTCAGATAGGAACATTCCCCGGTGTCCACCAGCCTCTACACCTTGCACAATAATCGCATCCGCCCCATTAGACTCCAACCATATTGCTTCTTGAACTGTGGTTGCGGTTGACAGGATTTTGCTTCCCCAATTTTTTATTCGGCTAACGAGTTCCGGGCTAGGAAGACCAAAATGAAAACTAATCACCGCAGGGGCGAAGGGCTCAATCGCATCGGCGATACTATGATTGAACGGCGTTCTACTTGTACTTGTCGTTAGGGTATTGCTATCGATGTCTAATTCATTAAAGAAAGGCGTGAGGACTCGCTGCCATTTATTATGTTTCTCTACGTCATAATTCGGCATGTTATGGCAAAAGAAGTTGAGGTTGAAAGGGTACGACGTCTTACCCTTGATGGCTTTAATCTCATTGACAATGGTGTCGATATCTAACATGCCGCATGGCAGTGAACCAAGTCCTCCAGCCTGACTAACCGCAACGGTAAGACGGTGATCTTGCACGCCTGCCATTGGTGCTTGAATAATGGGTAAATCAGTTCCAATTAGCGCCTTAACTTTGTCTGCGTTGTTGATCTTTTTATGCATCACACTTTCCTTTATTTGGGTATCTTCAGCTAAACATACCCTTTTTCCACATCCATTGTGTCGTTCTCGGTAAGCGAAAAATAATAGTTCACGGCATGGTGACTGACTCTGTATTTTGACTGAAGTTGTGAAGTAACAACAAATAGTCTTCTGAGGCATGGCGAAAAATTGTTAGTCATGGCGTATGGTTACTATTAGTAACTGAAAATGAGTATTTGGGTTTTGTGATGAATATAAGGGATACAAAAGCAGAGGGGTGCCTCGCCAATAGTAAAAGTACGGTATTTCTAGTGGGTGGGTTTTAGTAGGATGTGCCGCCATAGTGTCGATAGCACAGTGATAATAAAAAGTACTGTGATAATAACAATGAGGTTCTGAGGAATGCAGATACGTCTACGCTGGTTAGGTTCTTTGTTATCCCTAGCGCTACTTGGGTGCAGCAGTAATATTCCTCCCGATGAGCGACAAACCGTTCGTGATGAGATAGATGCAACATCCGCACAAATTGTTGAAAAATTGAGTGATGAATACAGTGAAATTCCTACGTTAGTCGATGAAGCGTACGGCTATGCGGCAGTCAGTATGGCGGGAGTCAAAGTGCCTGTCATCGGCGGGGGCACGGGTATTGGGGCGATTTATAATAATCAAGATGGTAGCGTGACCTACATTGATGTTGATCGTTACGATGTCGGGGCTGGATTAGCTCTGGGCAACAATGAGGCTCTGCTTATCTTTGATGATGAGCAATCGTTGGAGTCCTATAGAGCAGGTGTGTGGCGATTTTCAATTGGGGCAGATGTGAGCTTAGGGGAAAGTAGCTCTCATGCCAGTACTACTCTAGCGGGTGATGATGATGTACCAATCTATTTAATCACAAGCTCTGGTGCGTCAGCGATTGGTAGCGTAAGGATGGTGTCGAGTTCAGTGAATTATGACTTAACGGAAACCGGAGTTGGTGATATTAGTATTGCCAATAAAGACTTAAACACCGCTGCTCCAACCAAGGGTGCAAAGAAGTGGGATAGAGCACTGCCGTTTTTTGCTCAAGAGGTGGTTGATAAAGGATATTCACTGCCTAAGCCTTATGGTATTAGCGTTATTTACACCGATACATTTCAGTATATGGACATAACAGACCTTAATGTGGGGATAAACGGCTCTCAGAAGTATCCGATAGAGTTTGTTTCCTTTGATAACAACAGCAACAATACACAATCACCTCAGCTCAAACTTGATGCTTGGGTGTTTCCATTCATGAATGTGTTTGGCGCAGTGGGGAAAATCAGTGGTACGGCTGATATAGGGATTAAATTCAGTGGTAACGACTTGATTGATCAAATGGAAGCGGACTGTAGCTTACCTCCTCTGCAAAGACCGAAAGTGTGTTTATTAAAGGATGCAAATCCAGAGGTTACCGTGCCTGCTCAGCTTGACGGAAATAATTATACGTTAGGCACCGTTTTAGCGACCGGGTGGAATGATTATTTTGTTACCCTACCAATTTCATTTACTTATGCGGATATGCGAAAAAATGATGCCGAAGGGCTGATTCTCAATGTTTCGCCTCGAGTGGGTAAAGTGATCCCTACTATCGGCTCACAATCTGTGGCGTTATATACTGGTGCAACTTATCTCGATAGCACGCTAACTCTGACAGGGACTTACACCTACAGTGGGGTTGGTATTGACTATAAGGTTAAACAAAGCAATACCGATAAATGGGCTGGCCTTGTTGGTGCGAACTACAACTTTAATCGTGATTGGTCCTTAATGATGGAATACGGCTGGAAAAGTGATAGGAAACGCCAATTCATTTCCGCATTAAATCGACGTTTTTGATAAATAGCGTTAAGAGCGATGGGCGACATTCGTAAGACGATAGTGAGATTCGGTGGCGATGCGTATGGGAAAGCATTAGCTTTTCTAATAAGCGAACATGAATATAATTAGTAAGTTAATTACCAAATAATGTTTGACCTACGTCACATTTAGAGTAAAATTTGTCCTGTTCTTGAAATCAAATTACAAAACGGTACATAAAATGAACTCAGCACTATTATCAACACTCGACAATTCATCAGAAAAAACAGAAGCAGTCCAAACTGCAACGAAAGAAACATCAACGCTTGTAGAGATCGTATCCCTTGCGACAATGTTTTTAGCAACGTCAGCAGTGGTTCTATTACTTAGCCTTACTTGGGTAATGTAATACTTCGTTTTCAGGGACATGAAACCGAGCGATACTCATAGAATTATCATGAGTATCGCGTACGTTCCCTGTTTGATTACCTCTAGTCCCTTAGTGATCTTTTTACGAGTACTCGGACATATTTTTACACTAAGTTTATTTACAATAAGCGTTTTACAGTAAGTTTTTCACACATAGTCAATTCCGCTACGTTTTTCCCTCATCCGCGAGTGCTATGGCTTATAGAACCTCGACAATAAACGCCTAACTACTATGCTATTTGTTATGGTCTAACGACTACAAAACGCCCCTGACCCGTGGGTAAAAACCAATCACCCCTTGAAACGAAGTACTGTTGTCCTTTTTTATTTACTGCTGTCGCTCCTTCTGGCAACTTTCTGATCACTTGACCTAACCGGTAGCGTCTTTTCGGTGGTTTCTCTACAACCACATAATGATCATCGCTCTCTTTATAGTATTGACCATTAATTAAGGCATAAGATACGCCCGCGATGGCAAGAAATACGGCTGAATCGGGTAGGCGGTGTCGGTCATAGTGGTGCACAACGTGGACTTCCTTTTTATGATGCCGATGATGTTTGTGCTTTTTCCATGGGTCAGCCATGCTACTGCAAGAAAGGACAAGCAAAGTTATACCGATTATATAGCGGGTATTTTTCTTCATAAATTCTGCACCTAATAATAGTAAGTCGCCTATTTTTATTGATGATGAGTGAATCTAAGTGAAGAGGATGTCAGTAGTTGGTAGGGTTTGCATTGGACGTCAATATAGACGGTAGTCAGTATAAGTCTCAGTTATGTAAGAGATCTTTTGAGTTCTTCACTATGACAGTTTTTTACCAGAATGTGATGTGACGCTGTTATCTTACAGACCAACGTTAGCAGATAATATTACACTTAGCCGATCAGTTACTCAGCAGCTTAGCGAGTAACTTCGTTCTCCTTTTGAAGATAGTTAAGGGCTCTCATGAAAAAGAAAATTCTAGTGACAGGTGCAACAAGCGGTATAGGCTACGCATTAGCGGTCGAATTGTGTGCAAAAGGGCACGACGTGGTTGCTACAGGACGAAATGCGCAAAAACTGAATGAGCTCAGCGCGATAACGGGTTGCCATACTATTGCAGCAGATCTCAGTATTGTGGACGATGTTTTGAATATGTTTACGTCTGCGTGTGCACATTTGGATGGCTTAGATGTGTTAATTAATAACGCAGGTATGATTTCACGAAAATGCGCAATTGAAGATTTTACACTCGAAGAGTATGAAGCGCAGTATGCCATTAATCTTCGAGCGCCATCGCTACTTTGTCGTGAAGCATTGAAAGTGATGAAGCCACAGCAACAAGGACAAATTATCAACGTCATCAGTACAGTGGCTAAGCGTGCGAATGCGACCATGAGTATCTATACTGCGATGAAGCAAGGTCTTGCAGGTTTTAGCGCGATCTTAATGAAAGAAGCGCAGCCTCATGGCATTAAAGTGACATCACTATTTCCCGGTGGTACGGATACCAATTTTCGCGAGGCTGAGCGTCCGGAATACATGAATCCGACCAGCGTAGCCAAAACCATTGCACAGTTGCTTGAACTGCCCGCGGATATTGTTATGCATGAAATGACATTCCGTCCACCCGTTGAACTCGAGTAACATCTGTTGTGATCGAAATCTTAGACGATATCACCTGACATTCGCGTGTTCGGTGATATCGTTATTCCATGGCCTGAGTCCCAAGAAAATGCCGGGAGAAGATGGTTTAGTAGCTTCTCAAGGTATTGAACAACGAGCTCCGCGCATTCAAGATGGTTATCTTGGGTAAAGGCGACCATGATTTGTTCCATTGTATTAATAGGCAGCAGTTGCGAGCACTGTTTGGGATCATGCATTATATAAAGCCGAATATAACGGCGTAGATTGGTCAATACGGAGTCAAAAAACAGGTCTACTACTTTGGCGACGTGTTGGTTTCGAAGTAATGACAACAGTGCGATAAAATGGTCTTCAATGATAATCGCGTTTACACGCTGAATATCTTTGTTATTTAATTCTTGTTTCAGTTGTATGAAGTGGATAATAACCTCAGCGTGTTGCTTTGAGTATTTTTCATCCGACTCTATTACTTCTTCGTGAGTGACTGGGCTGTTCTGCGTAGGGGAACTGAAGTTATCAAAATGGAATATCAGAAATTGTATTAGGGAACGCAATTCGATCGCCGTCAGTGGTGTGACATAAGCACCTATATTGGGTTTGTAGTCAACAAAACCCATCGAAGCAAGCTCTTGTGTCGCTTCGCGAATGGGAGATAGGCCAAGACCGTATCGATTGGAAAGATCTTGAGTAACGAGCCGTTCATTTGGTGCAATGGTTTGATTGAGGATATCTCGTGTTAGATAAGCCATTGCTTTGTGTTTACTAGTCTTCAAGGAAGAGGACCTATGGTTATGTATTTTCATTTATTGTCCATATTTATAAAATCATAAATACAGTAAAATTACTGAATGTTATTGCTATTTGTCATAAAAAATAGTGTTATCAAAAAACAGTATTTTTACGGTATTGAAACGATAGGGTTTCATTCAAACTCACTGACTCGTTAATAAGCCTTAATGATTATCAAATCTTATTAATTAACAAGTTAGAGAGCGCGCTCATGAATAAGCACCTTATATCTGCGATGATGGTTATTGCATCGCCATTTTCCATTGCTGAAACTACGGGTGGGGATATTGTTGACCCTACCTCCAAGCTGATTTTTACTTATAACAATGTCACTGCTGAGGTGGCTCAACAAGAGCTTGCTCACTGCCAAACATTAGCAAACCATACGCAAGAATCGGTCACGAGCAATCAAGGCTCTGGTGTTCGTGGTTTATTAAAAGGTGCGGCGGCGGGCGCTGCTGTCGGCGCAATTTCGGGTGGTAGCGGTTCTGACGCGGCGAAAATTGGCGCTGCTGGCGGTTTGGTTGTTGGGCGCGTCCAAGGCAACGCGAAGCAGTCGGCGCAGCAGAGTAGCAATATGAATAATTACAAAACGGTGATGAGAAACTGCATGGTAGAACGTCAGTACGTGGCGTTAAATTGATACGTTGACGGTTAACCATTAATGATTCCTTTCATATTTAAATAAATGTTCAAGGCGTATATCGCGAGTGATACACCTTGAACATTTCTTACTGACCTTTCTCTTTGCGTATAAGCAAAAGGGTTACATGGCGTTTAAGTAAGATTTATAAGAGTGTAAACGCACCGTTGCCGCGCCAATTACATCAATAAACCCAAAGAAAGCATGCGGCTTAGTCGCTGCAATCCATGCTGATCCCGTCGCTCCAATAGGAATGATTTTTCCCTCAGGTTCAATGATTTCAAGCACGACCGTGCGTCCGTGAGTGCTGGTGTTCGCCCCCACATGCTGACGCACGCTTTGTGGACCTTGTATTGGCGATATTGACGATTCTCCAGTACCCGCAGTGAAGCTGTGAACACGAGCACGGAACACTTCACCTGGGTAGGCATCGACATAGAATTCAGCAAATTGGCCTTTTTTAACGTATCGGAATGTTTGATCTGGGATCCGCATCTCCAGAAACTTACGAGACGTATCATAAATATGCATGTTGCCCACACGACTGCCATCGGCGACATTGACCACTGCGACCTGACCATCAAACGGGGCACGTACCGTTTTTCTGTCTTGTTCGAATTCCACGCGATCATAATCGGCGTGTAATGAAGCAAGAGAAGACTCAGAAATTCTAAGTTGAGAAGCGTAATTTTCAACATCACGTTCTTTAAAGATCTCTGGTGAAGTTTTAGCTCGATGAAGGTCACGCTTCATTTGAGCAATCGATTCTTCTTGTTTCACTATTGATGCTTTAATTTTTTCTAATTCAGCATAGGAAGTGGTGTCGATTAAGGTATAGATGACATCGCCTTTTTTGACCACTTGGTTATGGTCGACGTGAATTTCATTTATCTGTTCACGTAGCAGAGGGGATAAGACCGAGTGAGGCGCTTTGATCGTTGAAGAGTAGGTTAAATCGACCGGAGCCCATAATCGAGAGAGGACACCTAACACGACAAGTATCAGTGCACCGCCAGAAATAATCCAAAACGCACTTTTTAGCGTCCATTTTATTGCGCCTGTCGAGACTAGAATCCACATAATGAGGATATAAGGAATCATCACTTCTTTCATGATTGAGCCTCGTGTGGGTCTGTAGAATTCTCTAAGTTTGAAGTACGACTATTTTTTATAACGCGGCTAATTGATGCGCCAATGTGTTCCCAGTTAGCGAATGCAATAATAATCGCGAGTACCCACCATGCTTTATGTAAAAATAATCCACAAAGTGACAGGGCGAAGACCAGTTGGATATGCGAGCTTCTTTTCTCGTGAGCTCTGTGAACGGCAACCTCATGAACCCGCCACAGTAAATAGATCACAAAGATAGCAAGGGCAATGGTGACGGAAAATAGATAACCACTAAAATATTCTGAATTAAAAATGACCATCATGGCGTCGTTTGGCGTGTTGGTAAAAGTCGCCATATCAACATCTTTAGAGTTGATGGTTCCCATAGGCGCTAACAAATAAGCGCCTAATAACATAGTGAGCATAAAGGCTGAGAACTTCATCAGTACTTTAGTTATCACCATGACGATACGCATTATATTTCTTATTGCGTTCATACAGTTTCTCGTTTTAGTTTGTAGGTTTTCACGGTTATTGACTACCATGCAAGCAGTTTATAACGGGTGTTTTGTGCCATTACCTTCATTTTATTTTTCGTTAAAAAGCCGCTAATTTTATTAGCGGCTTGGACTTAAGGTAATGAGTAGCTTCGACTACTTCAGGACTTGCTGGCTAACTTGTTCAAGCTGCTTTAATTTTCCTTGAAGCATGTAAGTGTTCTGGTTGAAGTTACCTGGGTTGAGCACTTGGCTGTTTTGCATTGGGTAATCAGGTAGTGTCGCAATGAACTCCTGAACTTTGCCGCCTACTGGTACAAACAACCACATGTTGTCTGCCATCCAACGAAGGTACATACCTGACTCGTGTGGCGCTTTTTCAAATGGGTCGGCACGTAAGTGAACAACCTGAGGCCAGTTTGTTTGGAAGCGAACCGCATCAGTGATGTTACCTTCTAGTAATGCGAACGAGATCTTAAAGTCATTCCAGCGAACCGCGTTTAATTCAGCATTAGCAGAGAAGTACAATAGAGAGTCACGAGGGCCTTTGTCTTCTTTGCCTTCAAAATAAGGCAGGAAGTTATAACCATCGAGGTGCACGCGCCAGTTCTTATTGTTGTAGCTTGCGCCTTTGTCTGACGCGAGTTTTTCAACCACTTTATCGTCGCCGGCAGCGGCGAGCAGTGTTGGGATCCAGTCTTGGTGTGCCATGATGTCATTAATTTTTGACCCAGGCTCAATCACACCAGGCCAACGGACGAGTTGAGGGACACGCATGCCACCTTCAAAGGTTGTGCCTTTTTCGCCATGGAAAGGGGTTGCACCACCATCTGGCCAAGATACGGTTTCCGCGCCGTTATCGGTTGAGTAGATAACAATGGTGTTGTCGGCGATGCCCAGATCGTCCAGCTTATCAAGCAGTACGCCTACGTGATCATCGTGCTCCAACATACCGTCTGCATAGATGCTGATACCAGATTTACCTTGGTATTTTTCTTGTAAACGAGTCCAAACGTGCATGCGAGTCGTGTTGTGCCAAATAAAGAATGGCTTGTCCGCTTTGACCGCTTTTTCCATAAACGCTAATGACTCTTCTAAAAACTCCTCATCCGCGTTTTCCATGCGCTTACGAGTCATAGGGCCAGTATCTTCAATCTTTCCGTCAGCGGTCGATTTAATGACGCCACGAGGGCCGTAGTTTTTACGAAATTCAGGATCTTTAGGGTAGTAATACGTTTCTGGTTCTTCTTCGGCATTGAGGTGGTAAAGGTTGCCAAAGAACTCATCAAAACCGTGGTTCGTAGGTAAGTGTTTATCTTGGTCACCCATGTGATTTTTACCAAATTGCGCGGTCATATAACCTTGCTCTTTGAGTAAATCCGCAATGGTCGGCGCCCAGTCTGGTATGCCGTGATCTGATCCCGGCATACCGATAGTTAACAGACCGGTACGAAATGGTTCTTGACCCGTTAGAAATGCAGCTCGACCAGCAGTACAGGATTGCTGTCCATAATGGTCGGTGAACAATGCACCTTCGTTGGCAATGCGATCGATGTTTGGCGTTTGATATCCCATCATGCCATTGTTGTAGGCACTGATGTTGTAGATACCAATATCATCACCCCAAATGGCAAGAATATTCGGTTGTTCAGCAGCGACTGCGGCACCAGAAGCAGCCAGTAAGCTGACTCCAACAGCAGCTTTGTTTAAACGGGTCGTCATAGGGACTCCAATTGTTATTTTGTGATTGGACGTTGGGACGTTATTTCTGTGAAACGTCCTACTGACAACTAAACTAATCCTATTACGCGTATGCGTCGCTTTATACTGACTATAACCAAAGGTTATGAGCTGCTTGAGTACTATCGAACCTAGACTACTATCTAATTATCTCTTATGACGATGTCACTAAGATGCCATCTCTGAGTGTTGGCACGTTACCTTGGTGGTTTTAATCACTGGCTGATCGTCGTAATAACTGATAACCGTTTGATTTCTTGCGTGAGCCGTTTTTTCTGAACGTTCAATACACGCAAAGTACCTAACTTGATGAGATGACACATGAACCAAGCACAGCAAAAAATTAGCGAACTCATTACCCGTATTGAGCAAGATGTGGTGGGACAACAGCATGTTGTAAAAGCACTGGTGCTTGGATTACTCACCAACGGACACATTTTATTAGAAGGTTTACCGGGGACTGCGAAAACGCGTTCAGTTAAAGCACTGGCGAGTGCGCTTAATAGTCGATTTGGACGAATTCAGTTCACCCCAGATTTACTTCCATCCGATGTCACGGGTACGGAGGTATATCAAGAGTTAGAAGGCAAACCACAGCTTACGTTTCAGCAAGGTCCGATATTCAATGACATTGTATTGGCGGATGAAATCAATAGAGCACCCGCTAAAGTGCAAGCAGCGTTACTAGAAGCAATGGCTGAATCAACGGTAACGGTTGGTGACCAAACTCACGCATTGCCAGAATTATTTATGGTTCTCGCGACCCAAAACCCAGTCGAACAAGAGGGAACATATCCTTTGCCTGAAGCGCAAATGGACCGCTTCATCATGAAAGTGAACGTGGATTATCCAGAAGATGATGCCGAACTTGCCATTATTCGTTTAGTTCGAAGTGAGGAGAAGAAGGTTGATCGCCAAGCCGGTCATGCGTCACCTTTACCTCCGATTGACCCTCAATTAATTCTTCAAGCACGCGGCGAATTGCCGAAGATCGCCGTGTCAGACTTAGTTGAAAAGTACATTGTGGCGCTTGTGATGGCAACGCGTAAGCCTCAGCGTTACCCGGACAGCAAGCTGAGTGAATGGATAGCGGTAGGGGCAAGTCCGCGTGCCTCCATCGCTTTGGATAAATGCGCCCGCGCAAATGCGTGGTTGGAAGGGCGAGATTATGTCTTGCCAGATGATGTACGAGCAATGGCGTCCATGGTTCTTGGCCACCGCTTTAGTTTGTCTTATGACGCTTTGGCTGATGGTGTGAGCCACCAAACCGTGGTGGACACGTTACTTGATAGCGTTGAAATCGGATAGAGGATGTCATTGATATGATAAGCCCAACCAGTCCTCCAAGTTCGGTAAGTCGCGACGCGAGAATTTATTGCGATTATGCGCAATTGGTTCGCTTACAGTCTCAATCTCAATCTTTTCATTTACTTCCCAACTTAAAAGCGGGAAGTGCTTTGTCAGGGCGACATCAATCTCTGTTTAGAGGTCGCGGACTCAATTTTGAAGAACTGCGCCATTACCAACTCGGCGATGACATTCGAAACTTAGATTGGAAGGTGACGATGCGAACAGGAAAGCCGCATGTTCGCACCTATACCGAAGAGAAAGATCGAGATGTTGTGATTGTTGTTGATCAACGTAGTGCGATGTTTTTCTCCTCTGTGCAAGTGATGAAATCGGTCGTCGCGGCGGAAATCGCCGCATTGTGTGCTTGGCGGGTATTAAAAGACAGCGATAGAGTTGGTTTTCTGCTCGCTGATAGCCAACGTTTGACGTGGAGCAAGTCGAAACGATCCCAAAATGATCTGTTGGCTCAGTTAAAACGCATTGCTCACGCTAATCAAACGCTTGATGCTGCGAGTATCGATGCAGAAGGGACTCAATTTGATGATATTGTTCAGTTATTACTGCGCTTAAAGCTTCAGTCGACAACGTTAATATTGATCAGCGATTGGAGTGATGCGAGTACTCAAAATATCTCTCACTTACAACGTCTACAGCAGCACAATGACGTACTAGCCATCATGGTCTCTGATCAGTTTGAACAGCAGTTACCGACTCATGCATCAACGCAAGGTTGGGTGATGGGTAATGGCTCGCAACAAGTTAATATCCAAAATGATGCGATGTTACAGGTCGTCAATCGTCAGTTACAAGACCACATTAAGTCCAAGCGAGAGCAACTTTCCAAACTGATGCATCGTTATCATATTCCGTTAGTCGAGCTGGATACATCTGGGCAGCACATCGCCCAATTTAAGAAAACGGTGGGAGGCTGCAAAGATGGAGCATAAACCGCCAAGTACCTACATCCTTCGAGAGATGGTGGATGTCGATATACCTGAATCCATTAGCTGGTTTCCTCAAACATTAGGCTGGAAGATTGTTGCAGTGGTGCTTGTCGCTATATTGCTGGTGGTTATTGCCAAATTAGTGAAGCATTGGTGGAAAAATCGTTATCGTGGCGAAGCATTGCAAGCGATACAACAAGTTAACGTGCTTGAACCTAAAGCAGAGTATCAATTATTTTTGGTGATAAAAGCGGTATTACGCTACAGAGAGAAAGAGGCTGCAGCGCTGTATGGCGTGGATTTTCTTACTACGTTGGACCGTATGAATCCAGGTAGCCCTGTTTGGGCGCCTAACGATCGTTGTCATGTTGATGAGCATTTAGGCATGCAATGGATGGAGAGTATCGTTAATCCAAAATCAACGTTAACCCCTGAACAAAAGCAAGCCTTAGTGAGTGAGTTAAAGCAGTGGATTCTTCATCATGATTCTGGAGACGCGCATGTTACTTGCTAGTTTAGGCATTACTGGCCTTGATGCCCGTCAATTCCAATGGAGCAGTTTAGAGCTAGTCCATCCATTATGGCTGTTATTGCTACCGTTACCCTTAGTCATTTATCATCTGATTCCCGCATATAGAACCAAGAAAAAAGCGACGAAAGTACCGTTTTTCCAATTGCTCGTCAATGCATTAGGGGAACCGCCACGCCAAGGCGCCCACCAACTCAAGGCGCGTTGGTGGCAGCGTGCTGTACTTTTGGTTGCGTGGGTGCTAGTGGTCATCGCGTTGACAAAACCAACGTTGCTAGGGCCGCCGCAATTTAGAGAAAGTTTCGGGCGTGATGTTATGGTGGTACTGGATTTATCTGGTTCCATGGCAGAAGAAGACTTTATTTCACGCCAAGGCAAGAAAGTGACGCGCTTAGATGCGGCTAAAGACGTTTTGAACGAGTTTGCAGATGGACGAGAAGGTGACCGTTTAGGGATGATCTTGTTTGGTGACGCGGCTTTTGTACAAGCCCCTTTTACCGCTGATCATAAAGCGTGGCGAGAGCTTTTAGGACAAACTAGTGTGGCAATGGCAGGACCAAGCACGCGGTTAGGCGATGCCATTGGTCTAGCGATTAAAGTGTTTGAAAATCAGCAAGAACACAACGCCAACGATTCTGAGCGAGAAAAAGTGGCGATTGTTTTGACCGATGGCAATGATACGGGAAGCTTTGTTGAACCAATTGATGCCGCCAAAGTGGCCGCTGTAAAGGGCGTGCGTATCCATATGATTGCAATGGGCGATCCCAGAACCGTTGGTGAACAAGCTTTGGACATGGATACGATTCGCCGTGTCGCAAGTGAAACCGGAGGCGAGTCTTTTGAGGCGCTCGATCGTGATTCGCTAACGGCGGCATACCAAGTAATTTCTGAGCTTGAGCCAAGGCTATACGAGAGCACTAGTTTTAGATCAAAACAAAGTCTTCATCATTATCTTGTGTCGATTGTGATCGGTTTGGTGTTGGTGGCATTTACCACGGCAAGCGTGATTCGACGTTTTTTCCCGTCTCAGTCTAGACGTACTGAAGAAAAGCAAGCGGGGGGCGAATTATGATAGACACTCAATGGCTAGAACAGGTTATTACCCAGTTTCATTTTATACGACCATTATGGCTATTGGCATTTATCCCAATGGCAGTGGTGTTCTATGTGCGATGGAAACAAGAAGCGAATTCTGAAGATAGCCGATTTTTACCGTCCCATCTTCGGCAAGCACTGACGATCGAGTCACAAGGGTGGAATAACCAGTTACCGTTAAAAATGCTGATACTCGGTACCAGCCTACTTATTATCGTGGCTTCTGGACCTACGTGGCAGCGCCAAGCCTCGCCTTTTGGTGAAGACAAAGCGTCTTTAGTGATTGTGCTTGATGTCAGCGAAAGTATGCTGCAAACCGATGTTGCGCCAAATCGCTTAGAGCGAGCGAAGCATAAAATACACGATTTGCTAGAGATGCGACATGGTGGTCGAACGGGGCTAGTGGTGTATTCGGGCTCGGCGCATCTTGCGATGCCTACCACGCAGGACAATCGCGTTTTTGCGCCCTTTCTTGCGGCAATAGACCCACAAATAATGCCAGTGGCGGGGAAAGCGGCGGAGAACAGCTTACCGATCATCAAACAGCAACTCGACGGTCAGCCTGGTAGCACGGTGCTACTCATTACCGATGGTGCGACCCCAGCAACGGTCAAGGCTTTTGAATCTGAATTTGCGTCATCTTCTACCCAACTATTGGTGCTTGCGATGGGGAACCGTGACATTGTCACTAATAGTCCGTTAGATATAGTGGCATTGAAGCAATTGGCTAATGCCGCCAATGGCCGCCTTTTTCAGACTAGTATTGATAGCAGTGATATTCAGGCGTTGTCTCGTGATATTGATACGCATATGGAAATCAATGGAGAGTCGACCATGCCATGGAAAGACATGGGGTATGGCTTATTGGTTCCCATTGCGTTACTGATGCTGCTTTGGTTTAGAAAAGGTTGGTTAGTTCAATGGTGTCTACTTATCGTGTTGGTTGTGCCCACGCTCACGCCTACGACGGCGTTTGCCAACCAAGATTCATTACTGCAGGAGAGCGCTGAATCTAGCATTGAGACATCTAGCATTGAGACATCTAGCCTTGAGACAAACGGCAACGAAGTAATGCAAACGCGAACGCGAACGCTAATGGATAAAGGGTATCAATGGTGGATGGATCTTTGGTTTACTCAAGATCAACAAGGCCAGCGTTTATTCGACCAGCAGCGCTATCTAGAAGCCGCTCAGCATTATACCAAACCCCAATATAAAGGTGTCGCTTACTATTACGCGATGGAATATCGATTGGCGCACACGGAGTTTGTTAAAATGGACAGTGAACGAGGCGATTATTATGCCGCCATTGCCCTTGCTCGTCAGCGAGAGTATCTAGCGGCCAGAAACATGCTCCGTACGGTCGTAGAGTCCAAAACTATTGATGACAATTTACGAAGCAATGCCACACAGAATTTGACCGTCATGGAAAGTATTATCGACGAAATCAATCGAGTGAGCGAGAGTCAAACCAACACAACAGAAAGCATGGAAGAGTCTATTGAATTAGGGGATAACCCACAAACGGCAGATGGTGCGGAAGAAATGGCCTCGGGTATATTGATGAAAAAAGAGACATTAAATGCCAATGAAATCCTGGGTAGCGAGGCGCTGGCGGATAAGTGGTTAAAACGGGTAGAGGCAGATCCAAAACAATTTTTACGTGCCAAATTTCAACTTCAATATCGCGATCAAATGGCGTTGGGAGGCAGCAAGTGAACCTTAAATATAAATTCGTTTTAGTGTTGCTTGCGATAGTAGCGATGTTGTCTCATTCAGCCTTTGCCAATGAGAAGGACAGCTCGAAGATTCGAACCGTTAAAATGTCGGCCTGGTTAGGACAGGAAAATGCCGACAAGCCTCAAGAATTTACAGTCAATGAGCAAATAATTTTGTCGATTGAAGTCGCTACCCCCCGTTGGTTTACCGGGGGCACACGTATCAGTCGTATAGATGTGCCTAATCTTATTGCCAAGCAACGTAACCCAATGGCCATTAATTCAACAGAGCGTAAGAATGGCATTACGTGGTCAAAGCAGCGGTGGGAGGTGACGTTATATCCACAAACCTCTGGGACATTTGTTATTCCTCCTATCGCCATCCAAACGCAAGTATCGACGCCAAATGTACGCTCGGCCTCTCGGACGCTATATACGCAGCCAATGACATTTGAGGTTAGAATGCCAACTGGAAAATTGTCAGAGCAGCAGTCTTGGCTTTCTGCGAGTGATATGGCGCTAACGCAGCAATGGGAGATGTCGAGTGATGAACTCAAGGCGGGAGAGTCAATAACGCGCACGGTAACACTTAATGCAGATGATACTCTGTCGATTCTTATTCCTAGCCTAATACCCAAAGATGCGACGCATGCCTATCAAGTTTATCGTCAACCGGCTCGCCTAAGTGACAGTCATGAACGGGGGGCGTATAAAGCGCAGCGAACTGAGCAGCATACTTATGTCTTGCAAAGAGGAGGCAACGTTATCCTTCCTGACATAGATGTGGTTTGGTGGAACAACAGTACCAAAATATTGGAAACGGTGACCTTAGAAGGTAAAACGATTGCGGTTCGTCATACATTATCGTCATTTGTTGCTCAATATCAGCGCTGGCTTGCTGGCATGGCGGTTTTACTGTTCATGCTTATTGCTGGTAGCGTTTTGCTTTACAGACGTGTTCAACAGCAAGGTTTCTCAGAGGGTTTTAATTTACTATTCGCATTGAAAAACAAAAACTTTTCGCGATTACGTTTACTGACCTATCGAAAGCTGAAAATGTCTCAAGGGAAAGTTGCTTTATCTACGGTTTCAAATAATGAGCATTGGCAAGAGCAAGCAAGGCAGTGGCAAACGGGTAAGGAAAGCACCAGTTTGTTGATGCAGGTGTGGCGTAAAGTCAGTCAAAAGCACAGTGAGGATGCGCTGAAACCGTGTACAAAGTGCAGTACGCGGTTTACGGTACTAAAAAATCGGATCCTTCCTCCTGCATTGAATTTGCCAAAAGAGTAAATTTGCCAACTGTTTCAATAGTGTCTGTGATGTTGAATTGCAGACAATGTCGACGTTAACAGCAACCTCAAATTTCAGTGGGGTTGCGATGGATACTTATGAAAAACACAGAATTGAATCTTATCCCTATTTTCGTGGCGATTTATGAAGAAAAAAATCTATCAAAAGCGGCCAACCGTATGGATATCAGCCAGCCTGCGGTGAGTAAGGCGTTGGCCAAGTTGCGTGATATTTATGATGATCCACTGTTTCACCGAAATGCATCGGGTGTGGAGCCGACCCCATTTTCTAGCGATATTTATCCCGCGTTATCAGCGGCATTAAAAAACTACACGTCCACACTTTCGGCTTCTCGCGACTTTAATCCAAAGAAATCGAAGCGGATATTTTCAATCGCGTGCGTATCGCCGACAAATTTCAATCTTATTCCTATTGTGGTCAAACTCATTTCCGCATCAGCACCGGATATTTTTCTAGAAGTACACCCTTTGTTTACCGAAGATTATGAATCCGATCTTCGTTTACAACGCTATGATTTAATTATCGATATGACCCCTAAAGGGCGAACATCTTTAAAGCATGAAGTGTTGTATGACGAAGACTTGTTCGTAGTGTGTAGCCAGACTCATCCCAGAATCAATGACTCGATAGAAATGGTGGATTTTTTACAGGAAGAACATGTTGTGGTATCGCGTTGGCACACAAGACGAAGCCTACTAGAGGTCGAAGATTTTAGTGATCTTCAGCAAAGAAGGGTGGTGTATCGGGCGGCTGGCGCGGTAGAGATGTTGCCTGTGATCTCGGGGACGGATTACATCGGGATTTTACCGGGGACGACCATTGCTGACTTTGCAGATAAATATAAGGTAAAAGCCATCCCTTTGCCTTTTGATTTACCGTACCTTGGCTTATCTATGATTTGGCATCCAAGCCGAACCAATGAAAGTGGTCATCGCTGGTTGCGGAATAAGTTTAAGCAAGCGGCAAAGCATTGGGTTCAACAAAGAGCGATGAGTTAATGGCTGGAGAGTGAGCTCATAGCCGGAGAGTGAAAGGACGATCCTTTGTCCTATTTTTGCGGTATCTTACCTTCGGTATTGTCTTACGATCATATGAGCAGCGTACTGTCAGTGGCTTTATGTTTATTGAACGGCATGATTACTTGTCTTTAGCAAGTCTTAGCCCAATATCTGACATGATAATGGATTGGCTGGCAAAATCACGGCGATAGTTTTCAGAGTCATGTTCTGCGTATGAGAAGCTGCCACCACGTAACGACTTATGGGCGAGTTTGATGCTGCTATCATGAGCATTGTTAGGGTTGTCTGTAGGGCCATAACGATAGTAAGTGTCATCGAACGCATCAATAACGAACTCACCGACATTGCCTGTCATATCAAATAAACCCAGTTCATTTGGCGCTTTTAAGCCTACTGGATGCGCTTGGTTGTTTGAATTACTCGCATACCATGCGACATCGTCGATGTTGTTTGAGCCGCTATAAGTATAGCCCTTACTGTTGTTGCCCCCTCTGGCTGCAAACTCCCATTCGGCTTCAGTAGGTAATCGATAGGATTCACCAGTTAACTCATTGAGGCGTTCAATGAAGTAATTCGCTTGTTGCCAACTTAAATTGTTGACTGGAATGTCCGCGCCGGAGAAGTAGCTCATGGATGAACCCATCACGGACTCAAATAGAGATTGAGTGACTTCAAATTTAGAAATATAGAAACTGTCAACGGTCACTTCTCGAGAGGGTTGCTCAGCTTTTGAAGCGGTATCTCCATCTGAACCCATCACGAAACTCCCGCCTTCAACCAAGACAAGGTCATCATTGATGAGTTTGGCAATAGGGTGGTTAGGTTGTGTCGTGCATCCTGTCATGACAAGGGCTAATGAGAGGGTACAACACCCAATATAAGTTTTACTTTTTAATGATGGCATGACAAGGATCTCTGGTCTTGTGTGGAAGGCTAGATTACCGATTTTGGTCATTCCAATTGGTTATAAAGGGTATAACGAGCAAAGACAGTGAATGAGAATTATGATGGGACAGTCCAACTCATTTCAGGTGTTCTCAGTATGCATATCACTCAAGGCCCTCAATTTAACGGTAAAGCGTCGAAAAGGTTACATGCCATGGCCAAGCCGATTGGTGCAGCATGCAATATCGACTGTACTTACTGTTATTACTTAAGCAAACAGGACTTGCTGGAATACAAAAAAGGATGCTCTCCTAGAATGGATGACGAGACATTAGAAACTTACATTCGTCAGTACATTGAAGGACAAAATACACCTGAGATTATTTTTTCTTGGCAGGGTGGGGAGCCGACCATGCTCGGGTTGGAGTATTTTCAAAAAATCGTAGCGCTACAGGCGAAGTATCGCCCTGCTGGCATTGTGATCTCAAATGACTTACAAACGAATGGTACGCTCCTTAATGATGAGTGGTGTGAGTTTTTGTCTGAGCACCAGTTTTTAGTCGGGTTGAGTATTGATGGCCCCGAACTCCTTCATAATACTTACCGTACCAACAAAGCGGGTCGAGGTACGTTTCGCCAAGTAATGAATGCGGTTGAGTTACTGCATAAACATAACGTCAAGTTTGCCACATTAACTTGCGTGAATAATCTGACGAGTCAAAATCCTCTAGAGGTCTATCGATTCTTGCGCGATGTTGTTAAGTCCCCTCAAATGCAATTTATCCCTATTGTTGAGCAGAAAACATTCCGAACTACTGCGCCACAAACATGGGCGGCGTCGGACCAGCTAAAGCAAGGCGATAAACGTTTGATCCCGGGGCATAAAGATTCCGTCGTAGAACCGTGGTGCGTATCTGATCAAGCATGGGGCAACTTTCTTATCGCGGTATTTGATGAATGGATTCAAAAAGACATCGGTAAAGTGTTCGTCCAGTATTTTGAAGCGAGCGTTGAAACGTGGACAGGGCGTCCTAATCCACTCTGTACGCTCAATGAATTGTGTGGCAAAGGGTTGGCAATGGAACCCAATGGTGATGTGTATAGTTGTGATCACTATGTCTACCCAGAATACAAAATCGGCAATATTCACCATCAAAAATTGGATGAGATGGCGTACAGCCCAGCTCAGCAAAATTTTGGCTTTGCTAAGTCACGCACATTAACTAGCCAGTGTCAGAGTTGTGATTATAAATTTGCCTGTCATGGCGAATGTCCTAAGAACCGCTTTATTAGAACTAAAGCAGGCGAGCCGGGGCTTAACTATTTATGCGCCGGTTGGCATAAATTTTTTGCGCATGCCGATAAGGCATTAGCTTATATCTTAAGAGCGACGGGTCACCCTGTTGCCCACGGCAAGTTTAGTGATGAAGCACTGCGCCAACACCAAGTCGAGATGTGCGCGAAAAAGACCACCGTGACAGCGTCATTTAGCAGCAAATTTTAGGAACCAACTCAAATGAAAAAATCGTTAGCCTGTGCTTTTCTGACGCTTGCATCCGCATCCGTTATCGCCGCCAACATTGCGCCATCTGGGACAAACCATAATGAACGACCGGTTACCACGCCCGATGAACAAACCGTAACAAACACACTTGAGCAGCAACTGAGCCAACTCTCTTATACCGCTCAGAATATCAACGAACCGGAACAAGTACGTGCCAAGGCACTCAGAGAGTTAGCGAATTACCCTAGTCAAAATGCGCTGGTGGCCGTGGCGCGAGGACTCAAAGATCCCTCTTACGTGGTGCGAGAAGCGGCCATAATTGGTGCTGAGCCTTATCAGCTAGAACATCGCTGGCGTATTGTTGCCCCATTACTGACAGACAAAAATGAGGTGGTGCGAGTGACGGCTACCGCCAGCTTAGTGCGCGATTACGCCAATGTTACGCCAGAGCAGCAGCAACAATTGCAAATACCTATTGCAGAACTTAAGGACTATTTAGCCAACAAAGACGATTTTGATTCCCAGTTGCTGCTAGCCGATGTGTTACGCTGGAGCCAAGAGTGGGCACTGGCCGACAAACACTATCAGACGTTGCTCATCGAAAACGATGATAACCCGCAAGTGTGGTTAAACATTGCTGATAATTATCGCGCGCAAAATCAAGATAAATTGGCGATTGAAACGCTCGATACCGCAATAAGCATTAATGAAGATGTGGCGTCTCTCCACTATGCTAAATCGTTAACTTTGGTTCGTATGGATGAAAAGAAGAACGCGGCCAATGAGATTGAAACGGCTGCAACGTTAGCAAAAGATAATAGCTACTACTGGTATTTAAATGGTGTGCTGCAAGAAGAGTATGACATTGATAAATCAACAAAGTCGTTTGAAAAAGCGTATTTAATTTCTGGTGCCCCGGAGCAATTATACGCTGTTTGTGACATTTATGTGCGCTATGGAAACGAGCATGCAAATTCATGTTTAGATGAGCTTGGTAAAATAGCCCCACCTTATGTGCTGGAAGACTTAAGAGCAAAGCAACAGAAAGACTTGGATTCTTAATGGATAAGTAATACCGCATAATAAAAAAACCTCCTTTCGGAGGTTTTTTCGTTTGGTGAATTCGTTTTATTTGTAAAACGCTTCAACCGTGCCTTTTAGCGTGATAAGCATTGGTTGGCCCCAACGATCAAGCGCTTTAGGTGAAGGAATTTTAACCCAACCTTCACTGATGCAGTATTCTTCTACGTCGAAACGCTCTTTGCCATTGAGGCGGATACCAATACTATACTCAAAAATTTCTGCTACGTGGTGCGGGCTACGAGGGTTGCCTGCAAGGCGATCGGGTAAAGCTGGTTGTGACTTAGAGTCGTTCATGTTCATGACCTGACATAAATAAAAAGTGCGTCATTGTAGACAAAAATTCGATAAATATCACCATCGAGATGGAAAGAAATGGCGTAAACGTCGTCTCTTTGAGGCGATAGGGGAAAAGCGGTTTAGGCTTTGTTTCAAGACTAAGCAAAAATAGCGTGTTATTTACTCACCTTCGGAACAAAGGTCGGGTGTAATGCGATTCCAATAGAGTTGGAAGATAGTCTGTTCCACTGATGATGGTGAGCGAAGCCCCGTATTGGCGGTATTCCAGCGGTGCGAATACGGGGAAGGTGAGAGGTGGGGTGATTATGAATTAACCAACTCTACCGCTTCTCGTGTCAATCGTGCCAGCTCATCCCATTGCCCTTGTTCAATTAGGGTTTTGTCTACCATCCATGTACCGCCACAGGCTAACACTCGTGGAAGCGCTAAGTAATCAGTGATATTTTTGGTGTTAATACCGCCAGTCGGCATAATGTCTATTTCACCATAGGGGGCCAATAAAGATTTAAGCATATTGATGCCACCAGATGCTTCTGCTGGGAAGTATTTTAAGGTGGTTATCCCCATCTCTAGCGCCGCTTCAATGGTACTGGGGTTGTTGACGCCTGGTATAATTTCGATGCCGATTTCCTGGCAGGCTTTGACTGTGTTTGGATTAAAGCCAGGAGACACAACGAATGTTGCGCCCGCTTCTTTGGCTGCAATAGCTTGCTCACGATTTAACACCGTGCCGGCACCAATTAACATGTTTGGTTGCGTTTCTCGAAGTAACCGTATCGCTTCTACTGCGGCATCGGAGCGGAACGTGATTTCCGCCGCAGGCAAGCCATTATCCGCCAATACTTTACCTAAGGGAATAATATCTTCAGCGTTATCAATTGCGATAACGGGAATCACTTTAAGCGCTTGGAGTTGTTCTTTTATGGTCGACATTGAGTATCCTTAGTTAAATTTTTGTCACGGTATCGGTGGCGTCGGTTGGAATAATTGCGCCTCGATGCTGAATAACGACACCAGCGAGCGCATTGCCTCGCTGACACGATTGTTTTAGGCTGCCACCTGCGAGGTAGCAAGATAAAAAACCGCCGTTAAATGAATCACCTGCTGACGTTGTATCAACGACACGACTCACGGGCGTAGTTGTGACTGAATAGGTTTCATTTTGAGTGCGGTCACCCACGAGACAGCCGTCTTTTCCCAGCTTGACGACGACCTTGTTTACGCCAAGTTGATGCAATCGACTTAGGGTATCTTGAGGGCTGACGTCACCCCAAATCAACTGCTCATCATCAAACGTCACAAGCGCTAAATTTGTGATTTGGTACATTGCTTGATAATCCGTTTTAACGGTCTCAAGATTATCGCTCGGCCATAAGGCCGGACGATAATTACTGTCAAAAGCTATCTCAATACCATGCGTTTGCAGCCGTGTTAATAAGGCCAATAATGCCTGTCGATCTTGTAGAGATAAGATAGCCAAGCTGATTCCGCTGACAAATACCATATCGACATTCATCAGCTGAGTTTCTATGGCCTTAAAATTAGGGTGCTGCAGCAAGTAACGGGCAGCAGACTGATTTCGCCAGTACAAAAAGGTTCGTTCGCCAGCGTCGTCGAGTTGAATAAGGTATAAACCTGGCGTTCTTTGGTTATCACGCAGCACCAGTTCGGTATGAATGCCTTCTTCTTGCCAACGAGATAGCATTCCGTCACTTATGGAATCAGTGCCCAATGCGGACACATAAGAGACCTTAATGTCCCTCAATTTAGCATTGAGAGCGCAGCTACGAGTTAGGTAAACTGCCGCATTAAGGGTGTCTCCACCAAAGGTTTGATGCATCTCACCAAACGGTTTTCCGTTGAGTTCGATCATGCATTCTCCAAGAATGGCGATATGTTTCATATTAAGCCCTCGAACCATCAAAATAGCACTTGGCATTGTTAAAGCTGATATTCTCCACCAGTGAGCCCAGCATCGACATGTCATTGGGTATTTCGCCATTTTCGGCCCATTGGCCAACCATGTTGCAAAGGATGCGGCGGAAATACTCATGGCGAGTGTAAGATAGGAAGCTGCGAGAATCGGTCAGCATACCCACGAACTGACTTAATAATCCTAGCTGAGACAGTTGTTCCATTTGACGCTGCATGCCATCTTTTTGGTCGTTAAACCACCAACCTGAACCAAATTGCACTTTGCCAGCGATCCCACCACCTTGGAAGTTACCGATCATGGTTGCCATCATTTCGTTATCACGTGGGTTCAAGCAATAGAGAATGGTTTTTGGCAGCTCGTTACTTTGGTCCATGTCATCAAGTAGATGAGCCAATTCCCAAGCGAAGGTGCGATCGCTGATGGAGTCGAATCCAGCATCGGCCCCAAGACGTTTAAACATACGGCTATTATTGTTACGTTGAGCACCAATGTGCAGCTGCATTACCCATCCTAGCTTGGCGTAGCGCCGACCTAACCATACTTGAACTGCGGTTGAGAACTGCGCGCATTCATGTTCGGAAGGAACCTCACCATTTAAGCGACGAATGAGTAGGTTGTTTAACGCTTCCTCGGAGGGGATTTCAGCGTAACGGACCACTTCAATGCCGTGGTCTGCCGCTCGGCAGCCATGAGTGTCGAAATGAGCTAGGCGTTTGTCTAACGCATTAAGTAGAGAGTTAAAACTGGTAATTACGATATCCGCGGCTTCACCCAGTAATGTTAAATAGTCAACAAAGCCTTCCAGCTCAATCTTGAAGGCTTTATCCGGCCGCCAGCTGGGCAAAACTTCGACGTCAAAGCTTTGGTCGTTGGCGATGACGCTATGGTGCGCCAATGAATCAATGGGGTCATCAGTGGTGCCAGCCATGACAACATTCATTTGTTTCATGATGCCGCGTGCCGAGAACTCAGGGCATTGCAATTTGTCGTTACACTCATGCCAGATACGATCGGCGGTTTCTGGGCCGAGCAATGTTCCCGTAATACCAAATGGACGACGTAGCTCAAGGTGAGTCCAATGAAATAGGGGGTTACCCAGTGTCATCGGTACGGTTTTCGCCCACGCTTGAAATTTGTCGTAGTCCGAGGCTTGACCCGTTATTAAGTGCTCTTCGATGCCGGCGGAGCGCATGCCGCGCCATTTATAGTGGTCACCTTCAAGCCAAATTTGACTTATGTTCGCAAACTGGCGGTTCTGCGCAACTTCTGCCGGGTTAAGGTGGCAGTGGTAGTCATAGATGGGTTGATCCGCAGCATGCTCGTGATAGAGACGGCGAGCCGTCTCGTTGCTGAGTAAGAAGTCGTCACATAAGAAGTGCTTCATCCGAATACCTTCTAAAGCGCTGAAACGGTTGCTCTTGCACCGTTGTCGATAAGTGATTGGTAGGCGTGAGTAACGGCGTCAATGACAAGCGGGTTTTTACCGATATCCGCAGCGAAAATAGCTTCGACAGACAGTAAAGCTGG
Source organism: Vibrio cionasavignyae (assembly GCF_050337155.1). Taxonomy (NCBI): domain Bacteria; kingdom Pseudomonadati; phylum Pseudomonadota; class Gammaproteobacteria; order Vibrionales; family Vibrionaceae; genus Vibrio; species Vibrio cionasavignyae. The sequence goes on along the minus strand of NZ_JAKJSR010000027.1, from coordinate 37,367 downwards.
GACAACGGAAGCATTCAGTCCGTGTGTGTCGCAGATATCACTCAGCTTAGCTGCCATTGGGTCTCGAAGATCGATGTCATTACCTTTTTCATCGACACCCGCTACGTAGCGCATCCAGCCCGCAATACCGGTAGCCAGCCATTTGAAGTTAGAACCTTGCTCTAGGTGAAATCGCAGGCTTCCTCCCATACGCTGTGGGATCTTTTGGCTACCGTCCATGGCAATTTGCCATGTCTGGTGCTTTAGGCTTGGGTTAGTAAAGCGTTCGATGAGTAGGTTAGCATAGCCTTCAAGGTCTGTTCCCTCTGGCATTGTTAGTGAAGGGGCTTGAGCAAGCATCATCATATCAAGAGCGGCTTTGCGGTAACCTTGGTCCGTCATCGTGTCAGAAATATGCGCATAGCCGCCTAGGTAGCCTAAGTAGGCAAGGAAGGAATGGCTGCCGTTTAGCATACGTAATTTCATTTCTTCATAGGGTACAACGTCAGAAACAAATTCTGCACCGGCGATATTCCAATTAGGTCGACCAGCGACGAAGTTGTCTTCAATCACCCACTGACGGAAGGGCTCACAGGCTATGCCACAAGGATCTTGAACGCCTAATAGTGTGGTAATTTCTGTCAGCGTTTCTTCAGTTGCAGCGGGGACGATACGGTCGACCATGGTACAAGGAAAGGTGACATGTTGTTCGATCCAAGCAGCAAGCTCTGAATCCAACAATTGAGCGAATTCTAAGATTGCTGCTTTGGCGACATGGCCATTTTCTTGTACGTTGTCGCACGACATCACAGTAAACGGTGCGATGTTTCGTTGACGACGCAGTTTCAGCGCTTGGACAATATAGCCCAGAGCCGATTTAGGTCGGGTGGGGTGCTCTAGGTCGGCAATAACTAAAGGGTTATTTTTGTCGAGTAGGCCAGTGGCAGGATCTGCACAATAACCTTTTTCAGTAATGGTCATTGAAACGATGGCAACTTGTGGCTCTGCCATTTTTTCAATCACAGTCTCTACACCGTCTAAGATTGGGTGCAGTGATTCGGTGACTGAACCTATCACTTTTACATCTGTTGCGTCAGCACCTTTCTCTGCGACAGTATAGAGGTGATCTTGGTTACGTAGGTCTTTGATGAGCGCTTCGCCCCCAAACAGGTTGACTTCACAGATACCCCAATCACTGTCTGATTTTCGTGCGATTTCGTCAGTAAATAGACCTTGATGGGCACGGTGGAAGGCGCCGAATCCAAGGTGTACGATGCGAGATTTAAGATTACGACGGTCGTAATTTGGAGTGCTGACGATAGCGTTAAGCTCAGTGTTGCTAATGTTTTTCATGAAATAGTCTCTGTAATTCGTTGTCTTCTTATGCTCGTTCTGTCAACGAGTCGTGTGAATAATGGGTTTGATGGCAAGTTATTGCTGTTCTCGAATCACACCTTTCGTGAGTATGATATTGGCCTTTAACGCTCTTTCTGAGGTAGCTACAATGGCAAAGCATGTCCGCGCTTCTTTATAGAAATCAAATCGCTCTTTGAATTCCCATCCCTTAAATTGGTCATGTTTTTCAATGATGACCTCATAGTCGTGCCAGACTTCAGGTGTTTGTTCAATCGAGATGGGTTCCATCACACAAGTGGGTTTGTCGATATAATCATCGAGAGGCAGAAAGGTTAAGATGGCATCCAGCAGCTCAGCGATTCCATGGCCGTCTGCTCGTATCACTCGTTGAGCATTAGAAACGACCGGAAAATTGGCGTCGGCCAAGATGATTTTATCGCCATGGCCCATTTCCATTAATGTTTTCATTAGCTCAGGGGACAGGATTGGGGGGATATTTTTTAACATTATTTATTGTCCTGAATTAGTACTTTGTTGGTATCGGAACGCAAGCGATAAATGGTGATTAGGTTCATTATGATAAAGGTGGCTTCCATCAATGTGCCGCCAATCGAACCGACAATATAGTTATTGATAGTCCACCCGACATTGTTCGTGAGGAACAGCAACCTCATCTGGATACCACTCGTTCGATACAGACCATACGTGGCTAGGCTAGATGTCAAAATAGTGATGAGCTGATAATACTCAGTGAATTGAGATAAACCGAGTAACCACATGAGTGCGATAAAGCTCAGCATAACGCGCCGGCTTTTGGTCTTGCCTGAAAAGTAGGTTCGTGCGCCGTTTAGAATGCACATACAAGCGGAGATATAACTGCCCAATAGAGCGAAGTGCACCATCATGACTGCGCACATGCAAACCAATAGAAATCGAAGCTTCGCATCATCTTTTTGAAGGGATAATGTGATTCCTATTAAGTAGCCAAGAAAGCCTAGTGCCTGTGCAAAACTAACGTCCACGATAGAGTCTCCAAGGAGCTGCCGAAGCAGCTCCTGTGTTTACGAGGTTAAGATATCGTGCCGTTAGACAGCATTGAGTGATAGCGCTTGGCATCTTCGGTTTGCTGCTCTATATATCTAAATGCGTGTTGTGCTATATCTTCGCTATTGCTCCAAGTTTCACGCCAGATGGCGAGTTTTCCAGAGTGAGCTGGTTCAGATACGGCTGATGAAAAGACTTCTAAACCAATAAAATGTTGGTAGTCTATTTCAGCGAGTGCTCTAAACAGTTTGGTAAAATTAAACTCACCTGTTCCTAAATAACCACGATAATTTTCAGCAACTTGTATATATCCAAGACGATCACCTAATGTCAAAATGGCACCGCGGATGTCTGACTCTTCAATATTCATATGAAACGAATCAAGCTGGACATAAAGGTTATCAGCGCCTACTTTATCAACGAATTCACGGCCTTGTTTCGCGGTATTAATAAGATTGTTCTCGTAGCGATTGAGTGCTTCTATACAAATATTAATACCGTACTGTTTTGCGTATTCAGCGAGTTCAGCCATAGAACGAGCAGAGTTATCGATTTCAAGGTCAGTACGTTGAATATCAAACTTTCCTAACGCCGAAGCAGTTGGGCCTGTTATCCATTTCGCGCCCAGTGCTGCTGCACAGTCGATGCCTTTTTTCATCTTTGCTACTGCGGCGATACGAACACTTTCATCTTCGGTCGCGATGTCGAGATCGGCAGCATGCACGTATGGACAGACACAAGTCATGTCATAAGCGTCAAGGATCGCCTTAATTGCGGTTACATCGACGGTTTCCGGAGCGCGAATTGGGACTTCTAGAAAGTGATAGCCTAGTGCCGATGCTTTTTTTGCGGCTTCTTCGACTTCACTTGGTGTCCATGTTGGTTTCCAAACTTGGATATGTGTACCGAGTTTATTCATCTTCTGCGTCCTCAATCATTCCAATTAGGTCAAATTTTTCAAAGCTAACTTCTAGTTTGTGGTCTTGGTTGAGGTTGGGGTAGCGAACACGAACTGTGTTGTCCGCACAGTCAAAGATCCACCCTTTGTCACAATCAGCAAAGTGGTTGCGGTCGAGAACTTGTGGCAGAAGTTCGTCATCCAATTTACACCAGAATGCTCCTTTTTCAGGGCTAATGACGTGCCATTCAAAGGTTGATATTGGGCTAACATAGTCGCCCTTAGATTCAACATTAATGGTACAGATGTCTTTTGAGTCGACGTTGAATGTTGTTAATTTGTAGTCACCAGACTGGAAGTTGTTAGTCTCGCCATCATCTTCATACAGCTCATGCGCACCAGATGCAGGGGCAAGGTGCAACTTCAATGTATTTACTTGGTCGAGTTTTAGATGATTAATATCATGAGTACTCGTGACTAACCCACCTTGCTTAATGAACATTGGAATTGAATCGAGCTCTACGTCTAGCGTAATAGTTTGGCCGCCAGCATAGACTTCATGTGTTCCCCAGCGTAACCATCTTTGTCCTGCCGGCAGATAGACATCACGTTGCTTTTGTCCCTTTTTCAAGACTGGCGCAACGAGTAGGCTATCACCCCACATGAATTGGTCTTCAACATCAAAGACGTTTGGATCGTTTTGGAAGTCGACAATAAGGGCTCGTAAAATAGGCTCGCCAGTCTGAGTTGAACGACGCAACCAAGTGTACAAGTAAGGGCTCAGCGACAAACGAAGTTGGATGGCGTCTCTAACAAGCTGCGTGACGTCTTTATACATCCAAGGTTCTGTGACCGTATTATCGGTGTTGCATGAGTGAATGGAGAATCGAGGGTAGAACACACCGCTTTGTACCCAACGAACAAACAATTCTTTTTCAGGGCGAGGGCCAGCAAAGCCACCGACATCCGCACCATTATTGGCGACACCTGAAAGCCCCATACCCATAATCGTTTTTAGACCATATTCCATTGCGTCCCACGTAGAGGGATTATCGCCACTCCATGTTTGGGCATAGCGTTGAATACCGGCTGAGCCAGAGCGGTTAATGACATATGGACGAACGGTTGGCGCTGATTCTTCCAGTGCTTCATGAGCCACTTTCCCCATCAGGGTAGGTTGAATAGATTTCAGCTCGCCTGCAGTGCCACCTATGCCATCAAAATGGCATTTCGCCATACGATCATTGATTTCGTATTCGCAGTTGTCGTTCCAGATCGAAGTGACACCGTGGTCGATTAAAGACCTTTTCATTTGGTCTTTCCATACGCTGCGGCCATCTGGATGAGTAAAGTCGACGAAAGACCCCATTCCACCCCACCAACTATCGATGTACGGATTGTCACCATCCGCTGTTTTTATGAAGCCATTGTTTGTTGCATACTCATCATAGTGAGGGTGGGTGACTAATATACCGGGCTTAATGTTTGGAGAAACAGGGCAGCCGCGTTCTTCCATTGCTTTGAAGAAACGTGATGGGTTAGGGAAGCGAGTGTCATTCCAGGTGAAGACATAGCGCTTATTGTCAGGACCTACTGTATAGCCAGAAGAGAGTTGGAAACCACTGACTGGAATCTGCTCGCGGTCGTTTTGCTCCATGAAACCAAGAATCGCATCATCACAGTCTTTTGGCAGCTCCGGGTAATACATGGTTGAGCCAAGGTACCCCATTGAGTATTTTGGTGGCATGTAAGGACGGCCAGTAAGCTGCGTGTAGCGGTCGAGTACATCGGTAATCTTTGGTCCATTGATAAAGAAAATGTCAATATCACCACCTTCAGAGCGGAAGTAAGAGTATCTAGGCCAGTAACCAGACACTTCGCTATCCATATGAAACTCGGATTCCCAGCTGTTATGATAAAACATGCCTAGTGCATGCCCAGTGTCATTTTGAACGCGCATATAGAAAGGGATATGCTTGTACATGTTCTTGGTCTTAGACGGATCGTGGTTGATGGCGTCTTTTGGACTAAGCGAAATATGCTCGCCTTTTTTGTTGATGTTGCCAGTGGTCTCGCCAAAGCCGAAATAGCGTTCATCTTTTACTTCACTGTAGTGATAAACACGGCCTAAATGATCTTGTTGAATATTTCGATTTGGTAGGTCAGCGTAAATGACCTTGCCATCTTGGTCATAGATTTTAATGACAAACGGGTCTTTAAATAACTTGACGGTAATCGATGCTGTTTTTAGTAAGTAATGAGTCGGGTTATCAATGACTTCTGGTGATAATAAGTCGATTCGATGCCTTTCTTTCCCTAAAAATTCATCAAGACTGTCTTCCCAGCCAGTCATGGTGAGAACGTATGATCTTTCATCGAACTTACCACTAAAGTCAGCTCGGAGGCGGACGATATCATCAGTTAAAAAATACAGTCTTAATGTTGTCGATTCAGTTTCTAAAGAAAACCAAGGGTTGTCTTTTTTTACACTTAGCAGTTTATTTGTAGTCTTCATATAATTATTCCAATAAAAATCAATTACATTAAGTTAAGTAAAGTTGGTAGACCTGTTGTTAGGAATGGTACAAATGTGATGAACATCAGCATGACTAACAAAGCAAAGAAAAATGGAATTAATGGTTTAGTGACCCCTTCAATAGTGGTATTACCTACACTACAACCAATAAATAAAACACTGCCTACTGGTGGTGTCATATTTCCAAGTCCAAGGTTGAATATCATCATCAAGCCGAAGTGAACCGGATCCATGCCTAGGTATACAGCGATTGGCATAAATATAGGCGTAAATATAAGTACAGCTGGCGTAAGGTCCATAAAGGTCCCAACAACGAGCAAACAAAGGTTTATAAGTAGTAATACAAGAATAGGGTTTTCAATTTGAAGAATTAGTTCACTAATTGCATCTGGGATTCCAGTGAAGGCCATTACCCATGACATGATACCTGATGCGGCAATTAAGAATAAAATAGACGCTGACATAGTCAGTGACTTTCTTAACGTCTCAATATAGTCCTTTAATGATGCCATTCGGTAAATAATAGAGAGGCCTAATGAATAAATGACGGCAACTCCAGCGCCTTCTGTCGCTGTAAAAATGCCCCCAACAATACCTCCGATAACCACAACAACTAATAGGAGACTCGGAAGTGCCTGCAAAGTGACGGTTTTAGCTTCTTGAAACGTTGGTTTTCCTGCGACAGGGTAGTTATTTTTTTTCGCGTAGTACCAGGCAACGATCATACATGCGAGTCCCATCATTATTCCTGGGATATAGCCACCAATGAACAAGGCACTAATCGACGTTCCACCACTGACAAGTGAGAACAGAATCAAGGGGCCACTAGGCGGGATAAGTATTCCTGAAGGCGCTGAAGCGATGTTCACGGCCGCTGAAAATTCAGGACTATAGCCTTCTTTCTTTTGTAGAGGAGCCATGACGCCACCAACAGCTGCAGCGGCAGCAATCGATGAGCCCGAAATGGAACCGAACAGCATATTAGCAACGACGTTGGTGTGTGCTAGACCACCCGCAAATCGACCTGCTGAAAGTTTAGCAAAATTGACGAGCCTTAACGCTATACCGCCGCTATTCATTATATTTCCGGCGAGTATGAAGAAAGGAATAGCTAATAGAGTAAAGCTATCGATACCTGCATACATTTTTTGAGCACCGACAAACGCTGCCATATCGGGCATAATGAACAGCCCTAGTATGGCGGAAGAGAGCGCAATTGCGATAGCAATCGGAACACCAATGAAGAGTAGGATAAAGAACGTGCTAAATAGTAATATGGCAGCGTATAGCGGCTCATACATGAGCTCAGAAATGACATCAAACATTATCAATACCTTTAATTAACAGTATGAGCATCGGCAGGAGATTTGTTTTTGTCCTGTGGCTCTGTGCTGAAGGTTGTTATTATGTGTTGTATTTGAATTACGGTAACTAGCAAGCCAGATATAAATACGCATGAATAAACTAACGACATGGAAATACCTAATATGGCTGTTTTTTGTGTTCCTGCCGAGATTATTAAATCGTATCCGCCATAAACCATTACTAGCAGAGTAAATGCCAAAACAATACAGTCATTAATAATACGTAGGATTTTTGCTTTACTTGGTGTTAATTTTTCGAAAATAAACACTAAAGCAAGATGTTCTCTGGTTCTAAATGCTAATGCTGATCCAAGCATAACCATCCATACTAGAAAGGATCGCAACAATTCTTCAGTAAACGTACTTGGGTTATTTAATCCGTAGCGGGAGAATACTTGCCAAAAACATAACATGACAAGCGCGACTAAAATGGCAATACAAAACCGTTCAAGGTTTTTAAATAATTGATTCATAACTACCACCAGTACGTAGGCCTAACGAGGTTAGGCCTACGTGAACATTATTTACGTTGAATTAAGTCAAGTAACGTTGCGATCTCTTGGTTTTCACGGTACTCGTCATACAAAGGCGCCACTTTTTCGCGGAACGGTTCAATTTCAGGGTAAAAGAACTGAACGCCCATCTTAGATTTAGCTTCTTCAATAGCTAACGCTTCTTGCTCACCCCAGAGTTCTTTTTGGAAGTCTCTTGCAACATCAGCGGATGCTTGCACGGCCTCTTGTTGTTCTGGCGTTAACTTATCCCAAGAGCGCGTACTAATTAAGACGAAGTCAGGGATACGATTGTGGCGGTCGAAGCTATAGTACTTCGCCACTTCACCATGGCGGCCGAGCGTAAGCGCGGTTGGGTTGTTTTCTGCGCCATCAATAACGCCTTGCTGAAGGGAAGTGAAGATTTCGCCATAAGCAAGGGGGGTTGGTGTCCCACCAATGAGCTGAACCATTTTGATAGCTGTAGGGCTATTCATCACACGGATTTTTTGGCCTCTAAGATCCTCGGGCTTCATGATTGGCTTATTAATGGTGTAGAAGTTACGTTCACCACCATCAAAAAAGGTAAGTCCTTTAAGCCCTGTCTCTAATGTTTGTGTGTAAACAAACTCACCAGCTTCACCTTGTAATGCCGTATACATGTGTTCACGGTCATCGAAAAGATAAGGGAGTGTAAATGCAGAGTAGATTGGGTCAAACGTTTCCAATGTTGCTGCGCCAACACGTGTCATATCGATGACACCACGTTGCACTTGTTCAACAACAGAGCGTTCATCGCCTAATACACCATTGAAAAACAGGCGAACTTTTACATCACCTTCGGTACGGTCTTTCACCTCATCGGCAAATTTTTGCATTGCTTGGCTGGTTGGATGGTCCTCAGCTAGGTTGTGGGCCATACGTAATGTCAGCGCATTCGCGCTAAATGCACTAATGCTTAACGCTAATGTAGAGAGGGTTGTGAGTAATTTTACTTTTTTATTCATAGGAAGTGTCCTTTTGTGTTCCACTGGTATGCCAATATAGGTGTTTGGTGAACAATTAATACCCAAACATGGGAAAGGTGTGCCACTCATCACATCTTTTCGAGAAGAATATAATTTAATTGAGTGATTCATCAAAAAAATGAGTTTGCAGTAATTATACTGTATACAAATGTGTTTTTGAGTTAAAACAACGACTTATCTTTGTTTGTTAGGTTTGCGTCAGCTCAGTGTCAAAACATGACACTGTTCAAAACTAAATTAACTTCTCTATTTTTTGATGATTTTAAAATTGAAATTGGCATGCCAAATGGGGTAGAGTGGTTGCGAACAGAAGAATTTTATTTGGAGAAGTAGCAAATGACGAAAAGAGTTGCGATATATTGGCCCGGTGAGTTCTATGAGAAGCCAAACAAACTAGCACAGCCAGAAGCGGAACTAGCTTTGGTCCAGCTGCAGCGAGCCTTCGTAAAATTAGGCTGGGAACCTTATGTCATTGAAGGGTGTATTGACCGCCCTCATAAGGCTCAAGAGAAATTGTGGAATATCCAAGACCCGATTGTCGGGTTGTTTGTACATTTTGCTTGGGGGACGCACACGCTTGAGGGTGTAATTGGTAAAGACACGCCATTGTTGCTTTGCTCCAACTTTAATCGAAAATGGCCAGGGTTGGTCGGGTTACTTTCCACGTCTGCGTCGTTGCAGTCTTTTGACCGAAAACACAGCCGAATCTGGACTGATGCTGAAGATTGGTCTATCGATGATGCGTTTATGTCGAGACTAGAAGAATGGTGTACCACTGGTCAAATTAGGTACGATGACGCTCAAATTCAATCCGTTATCCCATTGGAAAAAGAGTCTGTTGATCTGGCACATGCCGCCGCAGAAGAAATCAAACGCAAACGTATTACGATGCTAATGCTGGGGGATACGTCTCAAGGCATGGTGAACTCCTACTTTGGCCCGCGCCTACTTATGCCGTATGGCTTTTCTGAATATAAATTTGATCAGTCGTGGATAGCACATCGTGGCCAATTTATTGAACAGCAGCGTATTGACGATGCATTTGAGTTTGTGGTGGACAAAGGGGTTAAGTTTCATTGGGAGGGTGACTTTACACCGGAATCAACCAAAGAACAGCTTAGGGATTATCTGACGGTTTTGGATATGGCTAACGAGTATAAAGCGGACTGCATAGGCTGGCAGCATCAAATTGGAATGCTTGAAATGCTTCCGCCTTCCGACTTTGCAGAAGGGCTTTTGAATTCAGCATGCCGTCCTGAATCGAACGGTTCTACTATTGTTTGTGCGACTGAGGCGGACCAAGGTAATGCGATGCCAGCAGAGTTGCTGAAACGTTTACTTGAGAAAAAAGGGCTTCATGGTGCTGTCTTTATGCATGACTTACGCTGGTGTGGAGAGCATGACAACAAAGACGTATGGATGATGTGTAACTCCGGTTCAAGCGGCGCGTATGGTTTTAACAAACAAGTCGACTCTCTAGAGGGCGTCAACTCTTACCGCCAAGTTCGTCGTAAGTTCCCTATTGGTGGGGGCACATTTGCTGGACTTGGTCAGCCCGGACAAATTACTTGGGCACGTTGCTATAATATTGATGATAAACTTATCATGGATATTGGCCGTGGAGATATCGTCGATCTCCCAGAAGAAAAGCGCAATGAGTGGTGGAACGGTGCAACACCAGAGTGGCCGCTTTTACCAACCGATCTTGGAGTGAGTAAAGAGACCATTATGGGTCACTATATGAGTAATCACATTGCAATCTGTTACGGTGATGTACTCCAAGAAATGGTAGCATTGTCGACAGAACTAGGCTTTAAAGTCAGAATTTTTGGTAATAATTAAGGATTTATAATGAACAGCAGTACGGTTAGGTTAAAAAAGTATCAGGAAATAGGTAACAGTCTAAAGCTGGATATTTTTGATGGCCAATATGTCGTAGGTGATAGATACAAATCTGAACGAGAGATTGCAGAAACCTATGACGTAAGCCGTACCGTAGTTCGAGAAGCCTTTGTTATGCTAGAAATTGAAGGCGTTGTTGAAGTTAAAAAAGGGGCGGGCATCTACATTCGAAGAACACATGCTGTTAGCGGTTCTGTAATCGTTAATAGTGAATTGAGTGATGTTGGTCCTTTTGAGCTTCTTCAAGCTCGACAATATATTGAGTCAGAAATAGCATCATTAGCTGCGTTGCAAGTGACTAAAAATGACATTATCAAGTTGAAACAAGCGTTGGATAACGAGAGGAAATTTTTACATTCGGCTGATTTAAGTCAATCTGACATTGAAGATGACGCTGATGAACAATTTCACCATTTGATTGCTGAAGCTTCCCAAAACAGTGTTCTGGCACAGGTCGCTAAGGACCTGTGGTCTAGGAGACACAGTAGCGCGATGTGGGCGCAGTTACACTCTCGGATTGAAAATAAAGACTATCGTAAAAAGTGGCTAAAAGATCATGAAATGATTTTGGCTGCTTTAGTTAGACGAGACGCGAGTGGCGCAAAAGATGCCATGTGGCAACATCTTGAAAATGTAAAGCAGACTCTTTTAGAGTTATCTAATGTTGATGACCCTAATTTTGATGGCTATTTATTTGGCTAATTATTGATATTCGCTATTTAGCATACTTTGGCTTCCTTAAGAAAATAAAGAGGAAGCAATATGGAACAAACATGGCGTTGGTATGGCCCTAATGACCCTGTATCTTTGGATGATATAAAACAAGCGGGCGCAACAGGTATTGTAAATGCACTTCACCATATTCCAAATGGTGAAGTTTGGACTAAAGAAGAAATATTAAAACGAAAACAGATCATAGAAGATAAAGGCTTTGTATGGTCTGTTGTTGAAAGTGTTCCTGTACATGAGGAAATTAAAACTCGCACAGGAAATTATCAGCAATGGATCGAAAATTATAAGCAGTCTTTAATTAACCTAGCTGAATGTGGTATTGATACCGTATGTTATAATTTTATGCCGGTATTAGACTGGACGCGAACTGATTTAGAGTATGAATTAGCGGATGGGTCTAGAGCACTGCGATTTGATCAAATAGAATTTGCAGCATTTGAGCTCTATATTTTAAAACGACCAGGTGCAGAACTCGAATATACACAGCAGGAGGTGGATCAAGCGCTTGAACGTTTTGAATCAATGCCACAAGCCGCGATCGATAAACTCACTTCGAATATTATTGCAGGTTTACCAGGTGCAGAGGAAGGTTACACTTTAGAGGAATTTCAGGCTCGATTAGATACCTATAAAGGCATTGATAAATCAAAACTGCGAGAGCATCTAGTGCTGTTTTTACAGGCCCTTATGCCGGTTTGCGAACAGTATGGCTTGAGGTTAGCGGTACACCCTGACGATCCACCTCGACCTATTCTTGGTTTACCACGCATAGTGTCGACGATTGAAGATATTGAAGCGTTAACCTCTGCTGTGCCAAGCATGATGAATGGTATTACAATGTGTACCGGCTCGTATGGTGTACGAGGTGATAACGATTTAGTGAAGATGATTGATGTATACGGTGACCGTATTTATTTTACTCACTTACGTTCAACCCAAAGAGAAGAGAACCCTTTGAGTTTCCATGAGGCTGCTCATCTTGAAGGGGACGTGGACATGTATCACGTGGTCAACGCATTGCTCAAAGAAGAGCACCGACGTAAAAAAGTAGGCGAGACCCGCTTGATTGCGATGCGTCCAGATCATGGGCACCAAATGATTGATGATTTAAATAAAAAGACTAACCCAGGATATTCTTGTATCGGCCGATTAAAAGGTTTAGCTGAAATTCGTGGATTAGAGCTTGCTCTTAAAACAGCGTTCTATAAGTGATAAATAGCACCGGTATAAAATAATGGCTAGCAAAGCGTAAGCTAGCCATTCATTTCTTTCATGGCATTACAGGTGATAATAATCCTAACCGATATAGTGTCCATGTTAATGTTATGAGTAAATACGACGTTTATACAAAAATGTCGCATATGGAATTTTTAATTAATAATACTTGGAATATATATGTCTGATCTTATTTTGAATTCAACCGACTCGTTCGTAATTGACTCCATTTATGGAGCGCTATATACATCTCAACGTGACAACCTCACGTTACTCGATTTTGAAAGTGATATTAAAGTTGTCGCTCGCAATGACTGGAATAAAGAGAAGGTCGCGTTAATTTGCGGTGGTGGCTCGGGGCATGAACCCGCTCACGCTGGTTTTGTTGGCAAAGGAATGTTGACAGCTGCTGTTTGTGGCGACTTATTCGCAGCCCCAAGCGTTGATGCCGTGTTGAATGCTATATTGCATGTGACTGGACCTGCTGGCTGTTTAGTCATCATAAAAAATTATACGGGTGACCGCCTTAATTTTGGTCTTGCTGTTGAAAAAGCAAAAGAGATGGGGCACAAGGTGGATTTGGTCGTTGTCGGGGATGATATTTCTATACCCGAAAATCCACAGCCGCGAGGGATTGCGGGTACTTTGTTTGTCCAAAAAATCGCGGGTTATACTGCAGAGCAAGGCGGCACCCTTGAACAAGTAAAGCAGGCGGCGTTGGATGCTAACGAAAAAACCGCATCAATTGGCGTTGCTCTAACGAGCTGTTCGTTACCTGGAGAAACTAACGAGCGTATTGCACAGGGCAAAGCAGAGCTCGGTCTCGGTATCCACGGAGAACCAGGAATTGAGACCATTGCACTTCCTGCGGCTCGAGAGCTTGTCACAGCAATGGTGAACAAACTTCTTCAAGCTAAACCTGTCACAAACAATGCCATTCTTTTAAATAACCTCGGTGGTTTATCTCCGATAGAGATGAATATTGTTACCAAGGAAGTGATGGAGTCCGATCTCGGTCGTCAATGTGAATTGGTAATTGGCGCTGCACCGCTCATGACTGCAATTGATATGAAAGGTTTCTCTATCTCCACCATCCAATTAAATAGCGAGATTTCTAAGGCAATACAAGCACCTGTCGAAGTTGAAGCGTGGCCAAGTGCTGTTATTCGCCGTGAGATTCCTACGTTAAAATGTAACAACAAAATAGAGAAAACTACGTTTGAACCATCGGATGACGAAGAGACAGCGTTAGCTATCCGTACCGTTTGTGATGCGATAATTACGATAGAAAAAGAACTCAATCATTTGGACTCAATTGTTGGCGACGGCGATACGGGTTCAACGTTTAGCGCTGGTGCTCGTAAGGTCTTGTCGGAACTGAACGCAAATAATTTGCCACTAAAAGATCACGCCAAATTATTAACGGTTATCGCTAATAACTTAACTTCGGTAATGGGCGGATCATCTGGAGTATTGCTTTCTATCATGTTTACGGCGGCAGGTCGTGAATTAGAAACAACGGGTTCTTTTCCAAAGGCTTTGGCAAAGGGACTTCAGCAAATGATGGCATACGGTGGTGCTAAACCTGGCGATCGCACGATGATTGATGCGTTATATCCAGCGTTAGAAGCATGGGTTAATTACGGATTTGAAGCCGCGATTGATGCTGCCATGATCGGAGCTCAATCAACCGTCGCTATGACTAACGCGAACGCGGGGCGTTCCTCTTATCTTAATAGTGAAAGCTTATCAGGAACGAAAGATCCGGGTGCCTTTGCTGTAGAAACCGTGTTTACACAATTTAGAAAGTAGAAGCTCCTCTTATTTAGGGGTCGGCGCTTGAGTTAATTACGAATTTAAAGGAATAGAACATGGACAAAATAATCATCTCTCCAAGCAAATACATTCAGGGCGAAGGGGCACTCGACAATATTGGTAAATACATATCCGTCTTCGGAAGTAACCCGTTGGCCATTGCCGATGACTTTGTATTGGGTTTGGTTCGAGAACGCGTAGATACGAGTTGTAGCGTTGAATCAGTTTCGGTTAATTTTGAACAATTTGTTGGCGAGTGTTCTCGCCAAGAAATCGATCGTTTAATTGAAGTATGTAAGAGTAATGGCAATGATGTTGTAGTGGGTATTGGTGGTGGTAAAACACTCGATACTGCAAAATCAATAGCATTTTATACCAAGTTACCCGTAGTCGTTGTACCTACCATTGCTTCAACAGATGCACCAACCAGTGCGCTTGCTGTTATTTATACACCAGAAGGTGAGTTCAGCGAATATCTAATGTTCCCGTCGAATCCGGATACGGTGATTATGGACACTGGCATTATTGCCGCAGCACCCGTTCGTACGCTGGTTGCGGGAATGGGCGATGCGTTGTCGACATATTTTGAGGCAAGAGCAAATGGTATCTCGGGTAAAGCGACCATGGCTGGCGGGGCACCAACTCGATCTGCACAAGCTTTGGCGCGTCTTTGTTATGATACGTTGATTGCAGATGGGGTAAAGGCAAAAGCGGCGGTTGAAAATCAAGTGTCAACAAAGGCCGTGGAAAACATCATTGAAGCGAATACGTATTTGTCGGGTATTGGTTTTGAAAGCTCGGGTCTGGCTGCAGCCCATGCCATTCATAACGGTTTAACTAAATTAGAAGAATGTCACCATTTATTGCACGGTGAGAAGGTGGCGTTTGGTACTTTAACTCAACTCGTGTTGGAGAATGCACCCAAGGAAGAGATTGAAGAAGTTCTAAACTTTTGCAGAGCGGTAGGGTTGCCGACCAACTTGCATGACATGGGTGTCAAAGAGGTGAATAAACAAAAGTTAATGGAAGTTGCTGAGGCGTCTTGTGCAGCAGGAGAAACTATTCACAATATGCCATTTGAAGTGACCGCAAACTCCGTTTACGCAGCATTACTCACTGCTCATACTTTGGGTAAATAACAACGACTAAGTCATTAAATAACAAGAGTGGATATTATATGCCGTTCCACTTTTGTTATTTCTTCCCCCAACTGAACTCATCGCTATACCGTCAATATCCACTTTTTCTTTTCATTTAAATACACACCTAATGCTCTTCTTGATATTGGTGTATTTCATTACGTCTCTGCATAGTGGTGTATTTTAAACCGAATGTTGTTTTGCTTATTTTTATAAAATCACATCACAATTTACTGTAAAAGTGTAGTTTATCAATACGCAATTTGTGTCGTATGTCGTAACATTATGCATAATGTCAGTAAAAATCCCCACATTTGCAGCAGATACGAAATACATTGCCTATACTTCGGTTTCTGTCAATTTATCAGATGCTAAGGAACAGTGTGGGTAACTTGCAAAGGGCAAAGAATTCTGTTGAAACGTGTTTTCACTCTACGGAATATCGACTTGTAGAGAAGATTGGTGAGGGAGGTTTTGGCCAAGTTTATAAAGCGCAACAACATAGCACAGGGAAGTATGTTGCGATAAAATTCTTGATTCTTAGCGATGACTTTAGCGCTAGCAAGAAAGATCGTTATATTTCACGTTTCCACCGAGAGTCAGAGTTAATTTCTCGTCTTAATCACCCTAATATCGTCACGCTTATCGACAAAGGTCAGCAAGGTGATTACTTAATTTACGCCGTTTATGAGTATATCGAGGGCGAAACACTACAGCAGTATTTGCAAACTCAGGGCGCGCTTAATGCGTGTTCGGCTGCGGAAATTATGTCGTGTGTGCTAGATGCATTAGCACATGCTCACCAGAAAGGCGTGATTCACCGTGATATTAAACCTGCCAATATTATGCTGTATCAAGTTGGGGCGAAAACACATGTAAAGGTCTTAGATTTTGGTATAGGCACACTAAAAAACGAAGCACGACAGCTTGATTATAAAAGCATTACACTCACTCAAGAAACACTAGGTACTCCGACATACAGTGCACCAGAGCAGCTAAGGGGAGAGCCGCCCTTACCGCAAACGGATATCTATGTCTGGGGGTTGGTATTTTTAGAATGCTTGACCGGAGTACCGACATTTACAGGAACGAGCTTAGCTTCAATTTTTCATCAGCAGCTTAGCCAAGCTAATGTCCCTTTGGGAGTCCTTGCAGGTCATAGTTCGGCGAACTTTTTTAGGCGGGTTTTAAATAAAAGACCGCTACTGAGACCCTGTGATACGGCTAAGTTGTATCATGAATTTATGGGGTTTAATTTCAGTAATTTGGTCGGCGTGTTGGAAGATCCATCGCCGTATAATGCTAACCCCAAGCTCAATTCACAAGTTCATGATGAAACACTTATCACAGATGGACCGATTTCATTTTCTCGTTTAGCGGAACGAAAACAAATTGTTGCTCTGGCCCTTATAATTAGTTCCGATGGTGCTGAATTTTCACATGTGTCAGCTGTTGACCAAGATATTGTGGACATGTTGCACCGAGACCAAATGCAGCAGTGCATTGATATTGCCGTTCGGTATGGTGCTAGCCATGTTGGTACTTTAGGCGACACATTATTGTTCTATTTTGGTTACCCTCATGTAACGGACAATGACAGTCGTTTATGCAGCCGAGCAGCATTAGAAATAGCCAGTAATGTCACCAATAAAAATGCGCTATTAAAACAACGTCATACGATTGAAACTCAAGTAAGAATGGGTCTTGATACCGGCTTGATGATGACGATTTCTGATAGCGCCCCTGAGGGGAAAGTGGCACATAGTGCAATGAATCTGGCTCGAAAAGCAAAATATGGTCAAATTGTATGTACTGAACAAGTTCATGCCACGCTAGATAGTTACGCCTATTTTGATGGGTACTTGTTTGATAATCAAACAAGAAGAACGAGTGATGAAGATGCGAAAGCGTATTATTTGTTACGAGGGGAGCGTCAGTCCGAAGCTTTTGGCTTTCTACGTGGCAGACGCAAACACAGCGCATTTGTGGGGAGAGAAACTGAACTTGCAGAGTTAAAACAAAGCGTGTCGATTTCCAGCCAGTCCGTGGTTGGACATTCCGGTGGTGCTAAGGGCCTCATTCATCTTTTGGGCGGGCCCGGTATTGGAAAGTCTCGACTCATTATTGAGCTTAGAGAACAAATAAAAGAGAGACGATGCTTTATTGGTCAATGTTTGCCTGAGCACAGAAATAATGCGTTATACCCCATTTTACTTATGGTTAAGCACAAATTTTCACTGACAGGCTTAACGGAAGAACAAAGTCTTTACCGTCTTGAGCGGGCTATAGCAGAAACCTCATTGGACCATAAACACGCTAAGCAAGCTCTACTCGTATTATCAGCTTGGCTAGGGTTGCCGCTAGAAGGTTTAGAGCCTCTCAGTGGCTTGTCACCGGAACTGCAAAAAGCACGTTTGTTTGAGGTTCTACGCTTATTGCTCTGTCAAGTTGATAGGCGTATGGCGAAGCAAGGTGGCTCGCATCACCTTTTTATTTTAGAAGACATACATTGGATCGACCCAACTAGCAAAACATTCATTTTGGATCTAGTGCAAAGTGATGCGTTTATAAAAGGCGATCACGCTTGGGTTAACACATCAAGGAACTCTGCACCTCTGTCACTCGCGGCGTTATCCAAGACAACTATCACTCTTAGTAAGCTCAGTCAGGAACAAACACGTACCTTTATTAACGATCTTTTCGATAATCAACCCTTAGCTCATGCATTACAGGCGTTACTTATTGAACGGACCGATGGTATTCCGTTATTTGCTGAAGAGTTGGTATCTAGTTTACGAAAACAAAAATTGGTTCATAGAGTGAATGGCGTTGTCGATTTTATCGACAAAGATAGGCAACATTTAGTGCCAGTAACCCTACGAGCATCACTACAACAGCAACTCGAACATTTGTCATTTGCTAAAGATACGGTTCAGCTTGCTGCTTGTATTGGACGCAGTTTCGACTATCAGCTACTGGTTGCTGCCTCTGACAAAGACGAAGCGCAAGTTCAGACGGACCTGAATGAGTTGCTTAACGCTGAGTTGATATTTTTGCAGCGTAAAGTGGATGGGGATAGCTATATTTTTAAGCATGCTTTGATTCGGGATGCGGCGTATGAAAGTCAGCTAGGGGATAAACGTCTGTCCAAACACAAAGCGATTGCAAGTGCACTTCAGAAAAGTGGTCAAGGTGCAGCAGATTATCATGCAATATCGTTACACTTCTTTCATGCAGAAATGCATGCCCAGGCCATACCATATCTGCTTGATTATGGTGAAACTAAAATATCACAATCTGCTATTTCTGACGTTCTAGAAGTTGTAAAGATGCTAGATGATTGCTTTGAAAGATCGTTGACTGAAAGTAATCATTCACAGCAACAACGAGCGAAAAAACTGAAAGCTGTCTCTGAGCTCAGTGTTTCAGGCTATGGGGCGAGAAGTGTCGTTGATGAAATAGCGCTATTTACGGACATCTCAGATGACTCAGTAAGCGCAACGTTTGCTGATCAAAACTATTTATTCTCCAATTTTTTAAAGTTCCAAGACCTTTTGTTTAATGGCTACCCAGATAGGGCGATGGAACTGGTACTCGATATAATTAAAGGCTTAGAAGGAGAAAGCTTACGGCTTGCTATCGTTATGTACGGTCCTCTGATAGGCAATATAATGATGCTGAAAGGAGAGTTTCAAAATTCAGAAAAGATATGGACGACGGTTTTAGAGCTTTATAGTCAAGAGAAAGATATACATTTGCATACTGAAACTGGCGCAGACCCTAAAGTTACTACATTATACACATGGGCATTACAAGACTCTCTTTCTGGAAATTATACGTTGTCTAGCAAGAAATTAGAGGAGTCAAAAATTCATGCTAAATTAGTAGGAAGTAGTTTATCTTTAGATTTAGCAATACATTTTGAATTTCTAATTTCTGTTTATACAAAAAATCACAAGAGAATAGTGTCTATCTCCTCAGAGTACTATGATTCGTTTACATCTCAGAATGAAAATGAGTGGATAGTCTTTGGGTCAAAAATGATATATGAATGGAATCAAGGCAATGTTTCTAGTTTGAGTGAGTATATTGAAGAGCAAATTTCCTTGGGAAGGGTTTGTGTGATTAGTACATATGAGTATATGTTAGCTGTTAAATTACTTAGGATGAAAAATCTATCCGACTGTATCAATGTTTGCGAAGAAGCATTATCCAAAATGAAGAGTATGGGTCTAACTTGGAATACAATGTTTATATATTCTATTAAATTATCGGCAATATATCGTATGACTAGATCTGTTTCGGGGGTGTATCAATCTGAACTTTGTAAAGCAATATTTCAGAGTAGTCGAGAGAGCGAGTGGCCCGGTATTTTTGAGGTTGTGTATCAACATTGTTTGATCTTGTATTCGTTAGGGAAAAGGTATGAATTGGTGAGGTTTGTTCGGGAAAATGTCAGATTAGATGCATTTTCTTTGGATACTGTAACTTCTAAAAAACTACGAAATCTATACCTTAGGAGCTTATAAATGATTAGAACAAAGTTCAATATTTTTATATTTTTATATTTGTCTTTTAATAGTTGTATCGTGGCTGCAGATGATGATTCTGAGCAGTATGTTGAATATGAAGTTGTCTATGATATACCATCAAAAGAGTCTTCATTAAAAGGGTTTGGAAATATCAATAGTACGAATGCTGAGATATTATCATATGGATATCAACAGTTTGAAGCAATAAATGGAATGATTTATTCGAGCAAAACCAACAAGATACAACCACCAATTTGGTTTGATTGGTTAACTGTTGATGCTTATCGTCAAAAGGGTGATAACCAAGTTGTTGAATATAATCAGGTGGTTAAGCGATGTGATGTGGTGGGCAAACGTATCTTGGTCGATACAACGGTTCCATCGTATAACATTGAATATTTAAAGGATTCCTCAGGGAATAAAATTCATTATGAAACCGTAATTAGCCCAAGGGTTGTAGATTATCTAAACTCAAACCCAACACATCCACTATCGTTCCCAAAAGGTGATCAGAATAATTTTGGTTCAATGGTTATCAAGTTGGCTTGGAAGGAATTAACGAGCTCCGATATAAGTAGCGATTATTATAACGTTGAAGCCGTTACTCTGAAATCAGATGGTAATGGTTGCCGTACATTAAAAGTCGGATTGATTTCTATGCATATGATTTACAAAACAGTGAAACAACCTAATTGGGTTTGGAGCACGTTTGTACATCGATTAAATGCACCAACAGAAAGTAACATTAACAAAGAAAAATATTGGACTTTATATGATAAATCATCAAGTGCAAAGATTAATGAGTTTGACAGGAAGGGAGGGAATTCTAGGATAATTGATACCTATGTTCCATGGTTTGATAGCTTGTATGGAGATTATTTAACAAACTCTCCGGAATCGGTGTATGAAAACTATCAGTATGTTTTGCGTAACATGGAAGGCACTTCATCATTGAAATCCCAAATGAGTCATTGGATGAATTATATTCAAGTTGGTACCCAGTGGGCACTAGATGTTGAGGGTGAAAAGTTAACAACTAAGCAACAAAAATTTTGTCGATATTTGAATGCTGGTGATAGTAACCTTTGCATAATGCCATCTTACTTATCTAATACGGCAATCGAGCCATATGAACAACATGAAAGTTGTATGTCATGTCATAATGGTGGTAAGAAAAATAAAACGGAAGATTTCTTGTTTTTTCCAAAACAACTAAATAAGGAAAGGTAATGACGATTAAAAATATTACGATAGATAATTATAATACCAGCACGGTAGTCGAGTTATCAGTTAAAGAGCGTATATCTATAGTGAACTGTATGGACTCGTTCGCAAATGATAACGGTAAAAAATCTGAAATGGTTCGTCTAGTCAACAATATATTGGAGGCTCAGGGCGAACAGGCAAAAAAAGAGGCTTCCAAAGCAATGGAGAGCTTTCTTATCAGCGAAGCTGATTTGAATGAGAGGTGTGCGAGAATACTGACTGAGTCAATGGCCGAAGGGGACAGAGATAAAACAAAATTTTTGCTTGGTGACATCGCATACAGTGCGACGTGGTAGAAATCTTGGTGAGGTTAATAAGTATCCCTAGCTCAAATTCGACAAACAGCTTTAGGTCTGTGTGTGCAGCGTCTCACTCTAAATCGATAGAGTTGAATGAGAAAGAGATCATGTTTGCGCATAAACTGTGTCGAGTACATAGATTATGCGCATGCGTATATTTTGAGAAGAGTTTGATTTTACCGACTCCAACCGATGTTGCTTTTTCTATCTATAGAGACAAACAACTATATTGGTTCGAATATGATTACGAGCGAATTGATTATTTAACATCCTCGCCTTCTGAATTTATTTCATTGTCGAGTGATGACAGTAAAAAATACTCGGTGTCAATTAAGCAGAATGAGATGGTAAGACGTTTCTACCATCGTGTGTTAGCAAAAGTTGGTAGAAAGAGATCTCTGCTGTTTTTACTCTGTAGGTTACGAGTTTTACAGCGTCGAGTTCCGATTGAACATTTTGGCTATATGACGCCCAGAAAACCTTCAACCTTGAGGGTTTGTAGTCGTGCACTATCAATAGAAAGTGCCAATAAACTGTTCCCAGCATTGCTAGGGTCTAATCCGTTATCGTCGATCTTTAGTGCTGTACGGAATGACTTTGAGGTGAAGCTTTCAATCGATGTCTCCACGGTGTATCACGTTGTTGGCGTCGAATTTCACCCTATCAACAGGGTGGAAAATCGATGGAGTGATCTATTCCACATTGTGTCGGAGGTAATGAGCCTTCCTGAAGGTTGGATTCAAAGTATCCAGAGTGTTGCTAATACGTCCTACCAATTAGCTCCTGACAATGTGGACTATGTTTCAATGTTAGCACTGTCTCATGTCAAGCTTTCGCTAAAGCATGGGGAGGTGACAAATATCAAATCGTACACCAAAGTCAGTAGCTTTCGGCTTTTCAGCGGTGCGACAAAGTAGGTCTAAGGTTGTAATGGGTATGTAATGGTTATCTAGGTTGAATGGCGTATTGTTTGATTAGGTATAGGGGTTGAACAGAGAGGCTCACTTTCTACAGGAGATCGTATATGGCATTTTTAATATCACAGTCGACAAATTATCAGGTTTACCTGAAAGCATTCCATCAGTTTGGGCGTTTGACCTCGGCAGTCGATACCGTCATTGATAGTCCGGAAATTTCACGAATTCATGGCATTATTGAGTGGATAGACGCAGGTTGGTATATTCGAGATATCAGTAAAAATGGGATTTGGCTGAATAATCAACCTATTACTGCCAATTCATTGCAGCCGTTATCACTCAACGATACGATCAGTTTTGCAAATCGTCGAGACATTACCTTCGTGGTCGAAAACCTAGATAAACCTTGTGATGCTTTGGTGCCGATGTCTTCCTCTGAGCCCGATGAAAGTAAAACTTATAAGCCTATTTTATTACAGCAATATCACTTTTTACCGTCTGAAACCTCACCTGAATTGATCATTTACTATGACGTCAGTGAGAAGCAGTGGTATTGCGAAAACTTATCGGAATCCTCGGTTCATAAAATTGAAGATGGAGAGATGTTGGAGTTTTCTCACTCAATGTGGCAGTTGATGAAAGGGGTTGATCAAACTGTTAATGAAACCGTCGCGATTAACGAAAATGTCGACGCTGACTTATGTTATGTCTTCAACATTAGCCAAGATGAAGAGTTGACGGAACTCACATTAAAGAATCGCAATGGTGATATTGATTGCGATACACGCACTCATCACTACTTAACAGCGTTGCTGGCGAGATACAAAGGGCAAGATCGACTTAATTCATTGCCAGCCGATCTACAAGGCTGGCGTAGCATAGAGCAGTTAACCAAAGATATTGGTTTGTCTGAATCTCATGTCAATATTCAAATTCATAGGGCGAGGAAGCAGATTTCAGACAAGCTGTTATCGGCTGGTATTTGTGAGCCACTGCTTATCGAGCGAAAACGCGGTCGAGTGAGATTGGCAGCGACCAATTTTAAAGTGTTCAAAGGGCAAGCGCTAGAATTAGATTCAACATCCATATAGTGATGACTTCATTGCTGTCTTCCTTATCGTTTTGAGCGTTACGATATTAATAAAAGTCAATAGGTTAGCTGTTCGCCGTTTAGGCTAAATGGCTAGCCGTGTTTCTCGACAGATCCTGCTGTAATACCCCGTAATAACATCTTGCGTGTTTTCGCTCTACTCTTTGTCCGTGGTGATTATCCTTGTGGTGAACAGAATGTTTGCGCTGGATAACGCGCAGAGGCCATTTGTTTGCTGACGTTACACTGGTTATGCAATCAGGCATGGGTTAAAGAGTTGGAGACTAGGATGAAAACAATACGGATATTAATTGGTTTAGTGGCATCGCTGGCACTTGGACCTGTCGTGGCGAGCGGTATCGAGTCGAACATATGGACACTGGGGAATGTCATCTTTGATGATGGTGGAAAGGCAAAGGGGTCGTTTGTTTTTTCTTCAGAATCAGGTCAATGTGAAGCAGTGAACGTCACAGTGAGTGGCCCTTTGTTCAATGGTGCCGACTTTACTTTTGCAAGCTATAAAGACCGAATTTCATGCAATGCAAACTATCTTGATGCTTGTGAGGGCGAGTGCCCTAATGGTTCAAGGTATTTTAGGCTTACCTTTGACAATGCACTTGGTAGCAATGTCATTGAGACAAAAGTTGCGACTGGTTCAGTTGAGAGTGGAACCTATTATGGTAAGGGAGCGTTTGCTAACGCTAAAGGTGGCAAAGAAGGTCTCGTTCAGATCGTACCCACCAATATTGATTATGGTATGTACTTTGACGCTGATATTCGCGATGCGGAGTTTTGCCAGCTTTCTGTCGATAGTGGGAGATTGAGTTTTGGAGACGGGGTGACTAATCCGGCGATGACCTGTCCAGATTTATTCTCGTGGTACTTATTTACTAAAGTGATTGATGATGAGTTTTGGGTGAAATGGGCAGATGAGACCCAAAATTGGCCCGAAAATCCGTTACCGTTATGTAGTTCAGAAAATTCAACGGATTGCTGCAACCCTAATCAGGTGGTTAATCAAGACAGTGCTCACTTTAAAAACTGCCCTTATTTTCCAGGGGAGGAGCAACAGGCACTTATTGAAAAAGCGAAACATGCCACCAATGCAACAAGTGCTAATAGCAGTAGTGTACAGTCATTCGTGGAAAACTTTGAGAGTTTGATCAAAGTGGGTAATCCGGTAATCAAGGAGAAACGGGACCAAATAGTGACCTATTTAGCCAATGAATGTACTTCTGCA
The DNA here is from genome assembly GCF_050337155.1 of Vibrio cionasavignyae. Classification (NCBI taxonomy): domain Bacteria; kingdom Pseudomonadati; phylum Pseudomonadota; class Gammaproteobacteria; order Vibrionales; family Vibrionaceae; genus Vibrio; species Vibrio cionasavignyae. The sequence goes on along the minus strand of NZ_JAKJSR010000027.1, from coordinate 12,524 downwards.
GAGATCGATACCATTTTGCCGAACGACCCTGAAAGTATTGGCCGTGTACTTCGCCAAACTAATGCTGAAGTGACCATCAGAAATCAGCAGTTTCACGAGTACTTATATCGCAACAATTTATATAATAGTGATGGTGTGTTAGCTGTGTATAGTCGAAACGATGCTAATCAAGTTAACAATGCACCTTATCATCTTGGTAATCAGTCAGCGGCGAATTCTGCTTCAAGCAAGCTAGCAACGGTTGACCTTCCTCCTCAATCAATAATGATTAAAAGTAACTGGCTAAGTGAAAAATTGATCAGCGCGATGCGCGCAAAATATCCAGAGCAAATGGTTGACTTTGCAGCTTCAGATCAATACATCAGGCAGATACACAAGACACCGGTCACGTTGAAAAGTGGTAAAAATTGCCATATTACGGATAATCACCTGTTAATGGCTTTTCATGTATCTTCGAAAGATATTCCCCGCTGGGTCTGGACGACGTTTGAGCATAAAAATAATCCCGGGCGCTGCGACTTTACGGGTTGTAATGATAGCTTTGGGTATAGGGCAATAAGGCCTGTTACTGGAGAATCCACTAACTATATTTCTCCATGGCAGAAAAGCGACAATTTAGCTCAAAGTTCCGTGGTATTCGCTCGCGATCTCCAGTACCCAGAAGGGAAGCCAACAGAGCAACTCACGGTGTTATTGTCGCATTTTGGTATAGCAACACAAAGCAAACCGCAAGCTGTCAGTGTGCTTCCGAGTAAATCGGACTTTGCTTGGAAAAACTATCGCTTGAAGGGCTCTCAGGTGAACTTCACGGATAACCAAGGTCGACCAACTCATTTAGGGAACTCGATCACAGAGGCTGGATTTATGTCTAACTCAAGTTGTATTGGTTGTCATGCAAGGGCGGGTGTTGCACTCATTGAAGCAACGAAAGCGGGGGAGCGAGATAAAGCAAATTTCTTCCACCTAGGTGTATTTGAGCCGACATTCAGTGAATTTGGCTATCAACAGTCGCATGATGGGATCCCCAATCAAAAATGGTATTACCAAGACAACGGTAACCAATCTTTAGAAGTGCTACAAACAGACTTTGTTTGGGGCTTTCTTAATGCTCAACCACTCTGCTTTGGTGATTGTAACCAACAGCTAAACTAGGTTGGGCTAATTGATTATTCAATGACAAGGAAGCGTGCTCCTTGTCATTTTTTATCATTATTTTGTAGGTTAATTAATTTCGATTTCGATGACTCCATCATAAGCTCCTACCTTGCTGTAATAGAGTGTAATAGCATAATTGGACCATGGTTATTAAAATATATATTCGTTAAGTGAATAAATTGAAGTTCCAAACTGTAAGTCGAAATACAGCAAGTATCCATCTCAACATTGGAAGCGGTGTAGGTGACGATATGAGTGACACACTCGATCGTGAACGTGTGCGCTTGGAGACTAGGTGCTAATTGGTACTGCTATATAACAACGCTATTTAAAGTGAGTGAAAATCATGAAAACCATCTGTTATTCTTCTCTAATTAATATTAAGCATAGTAATTTACCACAAGCCTCAACACCTATTGAGCGTCTACAAGCAAGTATGACACAGCCTTATCGCTCCCAAATGTGTGGAGCTTATTCTCTCGTTGCCTCAGCCATTACGCTTGGCGTTTTATCGAAAAATATGGAACCGTTGCATATTACTAATCGCTTACTTTTTGAAGACGTTGACGATGAACATATCAGAACCGCTGAGCAATGTTCACGTGAAGCAATCCTCAATCAAGATGATACGTTTGCGCAGTGGGCTGAGAAAGTTTATAGCGTGACAGGAATAGTGAATTTAGATGACCCTTTGTCTGATTGTGTTCCTTATAGCCAAGGTTGTAACAATGGTAATTCACCTTCAGCCATGATTATGGTTGCTAGGCAATTGGGTATCGACGTTCAGTTGAGAGTGAGTAACAAGATGAATGAGGAGATTAATAGTAACCCCAGAATAAAGGATAGACTCTGTGTCGCACTTGGTACTGCTCCGAAGTTGCGCATGGACCGAATTAACTTTACGGATGGCTTTGGTCATTGTCCAGAAAATGGTCAGCTCGGTATTTCACTAATGTCCATTATTTCAAATGATAATGTGACTCTAGCTAATAAACAACCGAAGCACTGGATAACAAGGTGCTCAGATAACACCTATTTTGATTCTCTTCGTGACTTTTATGAGGGACACCAATATGGTCGAGTAGGAGCGCCTTGGGCTGCTCGACCTTATACTGATACGGGAATGGAAATTATTTTATCAAAGAATCATTGAGGCAACTGTTTCGGTTTTTAATGTATCTATTCCACGCGAATGAAACTCAGGAAATAACAACCTGTCGATTAACATATTATAAGAATAAGCACGTTGTTTTGATAACGATGATGAGCATGGTTGGTATGTCAACATGTAAATGTATTACAAGGAAGGAAAATTATGTGTACAAACTTTTATATTAAAACAACAAAGAGCGATATGGTAATTGGTCGGACACTAGAGTTTGCTTTAGACGTAGAGTCAGATATATTTTTTCGAAAGGCCGGTTATCAGTATAGTCAAAATATACGTCAGGTTCTGAGTCAGATTCAGACCGATCTTGGGCTTTCAGATGAGCAATTGAATGATTTTGCTATCAATACTGAAACACCGGACGTAGAACAGCTTTATAGCTGGAAAGGAAAATATGGTTTTGTGGCCATGGGCAGTTTAAGACAAAGTTTTGCAACGAATGGCTTAAATACACAAGGGTTAACAACGGGCACGATGACCTTGGCACAAAGTGAATATCAGCCTTTTGTAGCAGAAAAAAACTCGAAAACACTACTCTATCCATGCTTAACAAACTGGATTTTGTCAAACTGCGCTTCGTGTCAGGATGTGATTGATTCTCTTGATGTAAGGCGTGAAGACATTCGTTTATCCGAAGAAAGTACCCTGTCGACAGTGATGGCCGATAATGGAGAGGAAAAATTAAGAGTCTCCAACCCATTTACTGACGCATTACCGCCTGGGTTTAAATTTCATATGCCGATTCAAGACCGACTCGGCCACAGCATTGTGCTGGAATATACACATGGACGTTTAACGATTACAGATTTAATGCCGATTGGTGTTTTGACCAACGATCCTGTGATTGGATGGCAGCAAGAAAATGTCATTAATAACTATATGAATATTACGCCCGTTAATATACAAAACTTAAATCCAAATGCGTTTGGGCTGAACAACAACTTTGAATGTCATACAGTAGCACAAGGTACTGGCTTTACGGGGTTACCGGGCAGCTCAACGCCTGTTGACCGCTTTGTTCGTGCATCCATGATGACAAATTTTGCTTTTCAAGCTGATGACACAGTAGAAGCAACCAACTTGGCGTTTCACATTCTAAATACCGTAGATATACCTGATGGTACAAGTCGTGAACATATCAATAGTGAAACGGGCAATGGTTCGGATCGCACTTTATGGGCGACGGTGTCGGATCTTACTCATCAAGTCTATTCTATTCGTATGTATGGCTCTCCTCAGGTGTTTAAAATTGACTTGAAGAAACTGGATTTAGAAGCGCTTAACGACGTTCGATATCGCTTGCCTGTACGTGAACATCAATCTATTGATGTAACAAACAATATTATGAGTCAGGTTACAATATCAAAAGAGCCTCAACCGGAAAGCGTATAATAACAATGTTTAGGCTACCTTGATGTGCGAGTATCGTTCTAAACTTAGTAGTGTAATATTCATCAAATCGTTCTATGCTGTGTGACTAATATAAGTTATTAATAGCTAGTTTGAATTTTGTTCTAGTGAGTTTGAACGGTGTTCTCATAAATTAGTCGTTGACAGTAAAATTACTTTAAGAGAATTTTAAAGTAACGAATGAAACATAAAATCCCTGCGTTAAGCTGACGACTGTCTGCTTTGTAATATTCACAGTACTGTAGGGATATAATGAAAAGTAAAGTAGTAAGTGCGATTGCCCTGTTGTTAATTGCAACGGGGCATTGTCGTGCGTGGGAAGGCAATCCATTTCTAATTGATATCGATAATGGGGTTTCTTCGCAAGAGAATGAAAATACCTTTGCACCAATGGGTGCACTGACCTCGAATTATTTTGATATAAACCTAGATGCTTCACCCGGAAGTCGGGTGGTTGGTAAGATCAATTTTGAAGGTAATCGTCGACCGAATAATGTATCAAGTGATTTGCATTATCGCATTGCCGAAAGCTCTGGTGAAGGCGCGTCGCTATTTACGATTGAAAATGTTCGCGATAGTAAAGGTCGTTTGTTTGGTCAATTAGTCTATCAATCGGCCACGCCATTAGAGGTAGGTGCGTATCCGTTGCAAGTCGTTTTAATGGAAGCCAACCAAGCGAAAAGACGTTACGACATAACGGTAAATGTCGGCGCCGAAACACAATGGCAAGGCTTTTATCAGCGAGCGTTTGAGTTTATGCAGTCGTCCAAGCGACTTCAGGCAGTGTTTGATTTCGAGGATAGTGAAGTTGCAGATTATATAGCTGAATTGAACGATAATAATGGCGCCTTTACAGGATTTGAGTTTTACCACGCCAGTAGCGAAGGTGAACGGTTAGATATTGGCGCTCGTCAACTTGCCAAAGAGTTAACGTTAGCCGCTCATCAAATTCGAGCATTAGCCGCCTCGTTAGGTGATAGTGATACTTATGGACCTAATGGAATACCAGAAGAGCGAGCAAATCTACAACATGCTTTGTATTTAGCTGTGATTCGTTATGTTGAACACTTCCCTGTGCGCGATTTTGCCAATACGTTAACATTGATGCACAACATGGTGACGCATCAATGGCGATTTACCGATCCAATGAGTTCAACCGGATTGATGATGGTTGTTGATATGGAAAAAGACATTGCTTCGGGCGATAGTTTGGCCATAAAAGCAAAAGAGCGTTTTCATGAATTATTGCAGATCGCATTTGATTTACCGTATAAGCAAAGGCGGCCAAAGTTCAATCGATACTACTTACCTAATGATCTCGCACACAGTCCCGGTGCCTGGGCCGATGCCAATCGCCATCACCGAATGCGGACATGGGTGATGATGGCTGCACTATGGCATGACTATAATCGTCCTCTTACCTACCAACGATGGTGGTATCGTGATTATCCGCCATTTGCTAAGCAAAATACTACTTTGCTTCCGGGGTGGGAACCAAAAGGTAGCTTATCGGACCTAAATACTTGGTTGGAAACGAATGCTCGTTATGCTTATAAGTATGGGCAGGCAGGTATGCTTCCTGATGGGACCATTTCGCATCACACAGGCTCTCGCCAAGACATGGCGTTTTTTGCTTATGGTTTTGAATGGATGACCGACACGCCTTTTTCTGCAATGAAAACGCTTGCCGATACACCATGGAAAGTCAGCTCACAGCCATACAATGATTCTAGCTATTTCCTAACTGACGTCTACCCAGCTCTACTCTATAAGGGTGGGTTGGACTTTCAAGTAAGTGGTCGCAGCCATGCTTCTCCCATTACGGAAGTATTTGGTAGTACAAAAATGCAAAAAGGTATTGCCTCAATACTAGAAGCTAAGAGCCATGATACCGAAATAAAAAATGAACCCGAGTTAGTAACTCTGGGTGATCAGTTGTTAAATCAAACACATGAAAAATCGGCAAGTGTGGCATTTTGGAATAGTGACTTTTTGGTACATCGTCGTGGTGAGCAGGGTAGCCCCGCGTATTACATGTCTTTTAAAATGAATTCATCTAGGACACTCGGTGCAGAAAGTTTTGATCCAGACACCGGCTATCACAATGGCAGTGGGATATTGCAAATTAAAGTCAATGGTCAAGAGTATTCAAATGTGATGGACAGTTGGGATTGGCACGCGCTACCAGGGCTAACAGAGGAGCTTCGAGTTGACGAATTACCGATGAAAAGTGACTTAAAGCTGTTTAATCCAAATCACTATTCTGGCGTGGCGTCGGATGGTGATATCGGTGTTGCTGGTTTTAAATACGCAAGTGAGGCACCTTATAATTCAGCATCAGCGAATAAATCGGTCTTTTTTATTGGCGATGCTGCCTATGCGACTGGAAGCCAAGTTTCCCGAGTAAAAAACGAAGAATCCGATGAGCCCATTATTACGACCATTGATCAAGTGGAATGGAAGAGCGATGTGACTTATCAAATAGAGGGTGAAGAGCTTGAGACAATCGAGGTTGGGAGTTATGTCGATCAAGTCCTGCCTGTGCGAGGCACTGCATGGTTCCATCAAGGGGACGTCGGTTATGTCGTGATGGCAAGCTCAGCGGTACAAACCAATGTGATGTTACGAGGCGGGGATGCCGTCAACTCAACGCTTCGTGGTGATGTTCCTGTTATCCACCTTGCGATTCATCATGGCGTTGAGCCGCAAGCTAATGAAGAGCGTTCACATTATCGCTATGTGGCCATTCCTAATGTAACGGCAGATCAAATGCCTAGTATTGTCACAAGGTTAACCCGCTCATCTACTTTGATAGCAGATGAATCAATACACGGTATGTATCAACATGATGGCGCGAATGAGAGTATCGCCATGAGTTTCTTTACGGCGGGGGAAAAGACAATCTCTATACCTCAAGGGAACCCTTTGACTGTTTCGGTCGATAAGCCGGCATTGGTGATCATGAATAGAGCACAAAGAACGTGGAAAGTGACGGTTCAGGATCCTTTACATCATGTTGATAAAGAAGCGATGGAAGAACGAGGAAAGCGATTTAAGTTTTGCGTGAGAAAAGGAAAAAATGAAATCGTTGTGAGTGTAAACCGAGCGCTCCAAAGTGGGCAGTATGACTACCCAAGACAAGGCCGCGTGAATACTAATACACCGAGCCAAATAGCAACGGTGAGCAGTGATGATGTCAATAGTACGATAGTGTTTGAGCTTCCCGATACAACGGACTCTAAAGACTATGCGGGTAAAGAAGAGCTCTATGTTGGGATGCCTGCGACCATAACCGTACGAGAACGGTAAGCGCACCGATACTCAAAAAAATCAGCGGATAAATGAAGGCAAAGCACCGACAGAAGGTCGGTGCTTTTTTTGAGCATTAGAGAATGCCGAGTTGCTTTAGTTTTCGGTAAATTGTATTACGGCTGATACCCAAGACCCGCGACGTTTTACTGATATTGCCTTGGTTCGCGTTGTAGGTGTGCAGTAAGGTGTCGTCGACGGTAGTTTTTAAATCGGCATGAGTGGTGCCATCCGATAAATGAAGGCTTGTCGCATCGGATGGCTTTTCTGAAGTCAAACGTGCGGCTAATTGTGTCGGGAGGTGATCAAGTGTAAGAACGGCTTCATCACCAGATAGCAAAGTGGAGACCTTTAGAACATTGTCTAATTCACGAATGTTACCCGGCCAAGAGTAATGACAAAGCAAGGCCATGAGCTGTGGGCAAAGGGTTTGTTTTACGGTCACATATTTCTGGTGAATATGAGAAATTAGCGCCAGTTTATCGTGCCTATCCCTTAAGCTCGGGATTCTAAAGGTAAGACCCGTAATTCGATAATAGAGATCCTCTCGAAATTGGCCATCGGCGATCAATTGTTCAAGATCTTTATGTGTGGCAGCAATGATTTGGCAATCAACGTTAAAGTGTTGGTTGGAACCAACAGGCACCACCGTTTTATCTTGTAATACCTGCAATAAACGACATTGTGCCTCAAGAGGCATGTCGGCAATTTCGTCTAGGAATAATATGCCTTTGTCAGCTTGCCGAATTTTGCCTTGATAACCTTTGTTGTTTGCTCCAGTGAATGCGCCAGGTGCGTAGCCAAACAGTTCAGACTCAATCAGATCTTTAGGTAACGCCCCACAATTGACGGAAACAAGCGGTGACGATTTGCGTTTACTTTGCTTGTGAAGCGCTTTAACAAACTCTCCTTTACCAACGCCAGTTTCCCCCAAAATAAGGAGGCTAATGTCGTTATTAATAATTCGATTGGCTTGTTGCCACGCATCTTCAATAGATTGCTCGCCAAAATGTAAATCACTGGAGGCCGTGTACGATTGAGAGCGGGGAAGGCTTGGTGTTAGGTGCTGTTTTTGAAACACTAAAGGTGATGGGGAAAGTGAACCATCCAATAACGCATCTATTGATTTACCTAATATAGGAGTCTGGTCTAATAGTTGTGTGGCGACTTGGTTATGGGCCAATATTTCACCAGATTCATTTGCAATAACAATCCCTTGCCAACCACTGCGTAATAGCGATTTGTCGCAAGCAAGGTCGATTCTGATCGAGCCATCTGGAATGGTGTCAAGAAGGTGGTTTTCGACTTGTTGCACCATACTTTGTACTAATACTTGAATGGTGGTGTCGTGCTGTTGCTGTTCACTGGTAATATCTAAAATGCCGATCAGTTGTCCAAGGTGGTCGAATAAAGGGCTGGCAGAACAACTGATGAAGCGATGTTGGTGAATAAAGTGCTGCTCGCCGATAATTGTTACGGGTTTTGCTTCAATTAATGCGGTGCCAATGGCGTTGGTGCCTTTGATTTGTTCTTGCCAGCAGGCCCCTGAACTTAACGCAATGGATGTTAGCTTTTCCTTAAACCGTTCCTGTCCCCAGCTTGCCAGTATCACCCCTTCTTGGTCTGTTAAAATAAGACGGCTGTCCGTTCGAGCAAACATCTGGCTAAACAAAGGTAATGCGTAGCGCTCCACGATGTTAATCAGTGCAGAGGACTGGTGACGTCGCTGTTTCAGTACGGAAGGTGCTAAGTGAATATCATCAGGGCGCTTTCTTTGTTTGAGTCCGGCTTCACTACTGCGGTGCCATGAGCTTGAGAGCCAATCTGAAGTATGAACATGTTGTAGCCGCATGAATGTTCCATCCTGTGACAGTTAGGGTGTTTCAATTTGCAACAGTTGAACAAGGGGGCATTCCCGCGATATCGCACCTGTCGATTATTGTGTTTTATGTTAATGGATTGTAATCATAGCGTTGCGCTATGTTGACGGCAAGTTTTCATAGTTGGCGCGTGAATTGCGTTGTTGGTTTTGTGAAGCTGATTTTTTGATGGCTGTTTTAAACCATATTTTAAGCGCTGACTCATTCGCTGCATTTGCACCGTTTAAGTCGCACGTCGAATATTGCCATACCTTTAGACACTTCCTAAACAATGAACCGACACAATGTAATGTAATAGACAGAAGGATATCACGATGATTTATGCACAACCGGGCAGCGCAAACTCAGTCATTAACTTTAAAAATCAGTATGATAATTATATCGGCGGTGAATGGGTCAAGCCTGTTGGTGGAGAGTATTTTGACAACATCTCACCAGTGAATGGTGAAGTTTACTGTCAAGTAGCGCGCTCTAGTGGTGCTGATGTTTCATTAGCGCTGGATGCCGCACATGCCGTCCGTGAAAGTTGGGCGAGCACGAGTGTGACGGAACGATCCAATATTTTGTTGAAAATCGCGGATTGCATTGAAGCAAATTTAGAAGAGATAGCCGTGGCAGAGAGTTGGGAAAATGGTAAGCCCGTACGCGAAACGTTAGCGGCAGACATTCCTTTAGTTGTTGACCATTTTCGCTATTTTGCTGGGTGCATTCGTGCGCAAGAAGGCAGTGCGGCAGAGCTAGATGTGAACACGGCAAGTTATCACTTTCCTGAACCGGTTGGTGTTGTAGGTCAAATCATTCCTTGGAATTTCCCAATTCTTATGGCGGCTTGGAAATTGGCTCCTGCACTGGCTGCGGGCTGTTGTGTGGTATTAAAGCCAGCAGAACAAACCCCAACGTCCATATTGGTGCTAATGGAAAAGGTCGGCGCATTGTTACCCGCAGGCGTAGTCAACATCGTTAATGGATTTGGCAGCGAAGCCGGTCAAGCTCTGGCAACCAGCGATCGTATTGCTAAGCTTGCGTTTACAGGTTCAACGGAAATCGGTCACCATATTCTTAAATGCGCCGCTGAGAGTCTGATTCCTTCAACGGTGGAGCTGGGAGGGAAGTCACCTAATATTTATTTCCCAGATATATTTGATTATGAAGATGAGTATCTCGACAAGTGTGTGGAAGGAATGTTACTGGCATTCTTTAATCAGGGGGAGGTGTGTACGTGCCCGTCTCGAGTGTTGGTCCACGAATCGGTATACGACAAGTTTATTGCTAAAGTGATAGAGCGCGCCCAGAGCATTAAGCAGGGTAACCCTTTGGACACGGACACCCAAGTTGGGGCCCAGGCTTCTAAAGAACAATTTGATAAGATCTTGAGCTATTTGGATATTGGTCGACAAGAAGGCGCGAAAGTTCTGACTGGAGGGGAAATAGCTCAACAATCCGAATCGTTAGGAAGTGGCTACTATATTCAACCAACGGTGCTGCAAGGGCACAATAAAATGCGAGTATTTCAAGAGGAGATTTTTGGTCCTGTCATTGCAGTGACAACGTTCAAAGATGAAGCAGAGGCGTTAGCCATTGCCAATGATACCGATTACGGCTTAGGCGCGGGAGTGTGGACACGAGACGCAAACTTAGCGTATCGAATGGGGCGTAAGATTGAAGCGGGTAGAATATGGGTGAACTGCTACCACGCCTATCCGGCACACGCTGCGTTTGGCGGATACAAAAAATCAGGCATCGGACGAGAAACACACAAAATGATGCTAGACCATTATCAAAATACCAAAAACTTACTGATTAGTTATGACACCAAACCGCTTGGCTTCTTCTAGTCCCCTAACATAAACAGAAGCATTTTAATTTGTTAACGCAAAACGTCGATCTTACTAAGGTCGGCGTTTTTGATTAGTTAAACGACGCATTGTCAGTTTTTTATATAAGGGCAGTTCGCATTTTCTTACATGTTTGGGCGAATTATGTAAGGCGCTATCTCCTTGTTTATTGATTCACAGTCATGACTTACCGTGAAACAAACAGTTTTAAGCATTTCATGATGTTTGCTTAGCCCTTGAGCTTAAATAGTTTGAATTACCTGAGTCGGGACAATAATGGTTTGTTATCGATAGGATTAAAATTTTTAGAAATGATTTAGTGGAATGTTATATGTCATTAGGCGCGGTAAATGGTAGATTTTACAGTCTATTATGCTGCCTTGTGCGTATTTTCTAGTTGTATCTGACATTCTGTTAGTACACGGCCATTGAGTAATACTATGACCGCGAAATGTTCTTCCTTCGTTCATTTATCTTGTCTTGCGTTCGCCTCGAACATTTTAGCCTCCGACGATCTGTTGTCATTAATCGATATGCCTTTGGCATCATTGGCTGAGACAAAAGTGGTGTCTACTACTCGAAATGCTCAAAGTTTGGCCGATACACCCGCGTCGGTTTACGTCATTACAGCAAAAGAGATTAACCGTTCTGGCGCGCGTTCCGTGGCCGATGTGTTAGCACTCGCGCCCGGTTTACACGTCGCGAAGTTTTCCAATTATGATTGGGGGATCAGCGCCCGAGGATCAAATGAAACACTCAATAACTCCCTATTGGTCATGGTGGATGGGCGTAGCGTATTTAATGCCATGTTTTCAGGCGTAGACTGGGATTTAATTCCGGTGAGTTTAGACAGTATTGCTCAGATCGAAGTCGTATTAGGGCCTGTTGGTACTATTTGGGGAGGAAACGCGGTTAATGGTGTCGTCAATATCATAACCATGGATGCAGAAAGTGCGCCGCAAGGAAAGGTTTCTGTCAGCGTTGGAAATTACCAATACAAGGAAGTGAAACTTCATGAAGCCACTCAACTTAATGCGAAGACCCATATCAGTGGTTATGTTGAATATGTTGAGCATAAACCATGGACCAGTGAGGAAGGTCGTGTCCAGCCTAATCAGCATTTTGGCGTATTAACGGGTCGGTTTGGTGGGAGGTTAGATTACCAACATCTAGAAAATACATGGAATGTCCAGTTCGGTGGTATTCGCTCGGAAGAAGACTATCTGTGGGCAAAATATAACCCGCACTTTTTATTTCCGGGTCAATCTGGTACTGAGTATTTTGAGCAAGTGATGGTCGCGCAGGAGTATTTTGTCGGCACGAACCATGTGTATGAACGCGCCAATGCCGATACGTGGGAAAACGATGCATGGCTGACTTATAGCTCGAACGATAGTACTGATAGAAATACACAATTTGTGAGATTCGATCTTGATAGTCGTTACACGTTAAATGACTTGGCAGGGACTCAGTTAATGCTCGGTGCGAATGTTCGGCTAATTGATGAAACATTCGCGTCATACACCATACAAGACCAGTTCACTATGCCGTATTTACGCACGACGCAATCACCGGAGTTTTTTAATCAAAGCTACGGGTTGTTCGCTAACTGGACTGTCCCTATTACTGAACGAACCACCATGATGCTTGGTTCTCGTTGGCAGTATGACAATATTACCAACAAGGTCGCACCACAACCCCAAGCTCGTATCAGTTACGCTTTGTCTAAATCGCAACGCTTATGGGCGGGTTGGGGTCGGGCTATTG
>NZ_JAKJSR010000026.1:0-103391 GCF_050337155.1 Vibrio cionasavignyae | reverse complement strand
ATCTGGTATGTGAAATGTTAAAAGCACACTCATGAAGTCAGTCACAGACGGTCATACTTGATTGTGAACACATCAAGCTGAATCTTGAACGAACCATACAAATTACACGAAACGCATTGAACACAACGCACGAACGGAGCGACGCTGAGCGGAGGCCGTGCGTTGTGTGAAAAAGTGCAGTCAAGTATGGTAAAAGTATGAAATTACGTCAATTTTGTTAAAATGAAATGCAGATGAAACGAAAGTTCTAGTACGAAAAGAATCAACGCGAGAGTATGTCATCGCATGACATACCAGTACGTTAAAAAATGACAAACTCACGGCGAACGCCAGCTCAACAAGTTCAAGTTCCTAAGCTAACGTGAATGGCCCGACAGGGATAAGGGCGCCCACCGATACAAAGTTGGGCATGACTGCCCCAACCCGCCCGAAGCCAAAGCTCCCCATGAAGAAGACGCAAAACCCCTACCTTCCTGCAAAGCCAGCCTTGCAGAGAGCAGAAACGAAAACGGCGAGTTAAGCAACGGCAACCCAAAGAAGGATCAACGATAGAGAAAAGGCTTTTGATTGTGATTGAAGCGAGCGCGGAAGCGTCAAACCCCCGTACCTGTATTACGGGGGTAAATTCCCAAGGACATCAGTATATTCAAGATTACATAGACACCTAATACCATGAAATAATGGAAAATTCAAAAGTTGAAGTTGCAGATACAATAATGTCTAATACGTGTATAAGCACATAATATTTTGGTTACTCATATCACAGTGATTGCTATTGAAAAGATTGAACGAGAGTTAAAACAAGGAAGAACTAGGCCGCTACTGTGCTTAGCCGATGACGGTAAAAGATATGTCGTTAAGGGGGCTAATACTAGTCGAGGTGAACTGGTAAAAGAGTGGATTGTTGGTCATTTAGCACTGCGTTTTGGCTTACCTATCCCACCTTTCAAAATTGCATGGCTCGATGATATTCTCACAGAGTATTCACCATTGAATATAAACTCAGGTTATTGTTTTGCTTCTGAATTTCAGCGTAACATTCAAGATGTCACCTTCTCTCAGCTGAAAAAATTAGAAACGTCGGAGTTAAAAGATATCTATATGTTTGATTATTGGATTAGGAATAACGACCGAAACTTAACTGAATTTGGTGGTAATCCCAATTTATTTTTTGAGCAAAGCACTAAGCAGCTTTTTGTGTTAGATCATAACTTAGCCTTCGATAATGATTTCGATCTAGATTCACATAAAACTCTACACGCGTGTGCTTCTGTAGGAAAAGAGCTAGACTTAGTTGATAGACAACATTATGAGCAAAAATTTACTGATGCAATGACTGTAATTCCAGATGCAATTAAAACTTTGCCAAACGATTGGCTGGAAACAGATACATTTACTCTTGATAGTATTAATGCAGAAATCATTGTAAGATTGGAGCTCTTTAAATCAGCAGACTTTTGGGAGGGTATAAAATGAAAGTAGCTGTACATTATTCAATCATTCGATTTATGCCATTTTCAGAAACTCAGGAGTTTGCAAATGTTGGTGTTCTAGCTTTTGTCCCGAAAACTGGCTATGTTAACTTTAAAATTGCCCCTAAACGCTTTAAGAGAGTTTCTGATTTCTTCGAGGATATCGAAGGTAACCTCTATAAACAGGCTATTAGCACTTTTGAAGAAGAACTGCACTCTGTTCAACAGTTTGCCAGAAGGTTAAAAGGGCAAGACTTGGTTAACATGATGCTCGAGATCACTCGAGAGCGTGAGGGTCTCATGACTTTTGCTGACCCTGGCATTATGATTTCAGAAAACCCTGATGCAGCATTAACTGAGCTTTTCGAAGTATATATTGGTCGAAATTTTAAAGAAGTTAAAGAGTATAGAGAGCAGCAAATGGTGAAAGCGCTTAGGCGAGAGCTAACAACTGCTATTGATATCAAGTATCAAGAGAAACGACTAGATGCAGGTTATGGTTTTTTTAAACTACCCTTGGTTACTGTCGATAACAACGATATCAAAGCGATTAAGCCATTAGCTTTTGATCAGCATACGCCTTTAATGCTTGCGGATCATGGTGAACGTTGGATATCTCGTATTAAACACTTGATTAGAGCGAAGACAATCAAACACGAGAATTTCCTTTTTGCTTTAGAGAAGCCTACTCGTAACACCGATGAATTTCAGACAGCATATGAAGTAGTAACTCAAGAGATGAAAGAACTAGGTGTTCAGATTCAAGACTTTGAAAATAGAAATAGCATTTTCACTTTTGCAAAACCCAACTGGCATTCGCCTGATGATTTTGAATTAATTAGTTAACACTAACTAAGGGGCTGTTAAAGCCTCTTTTAGTTTTCAGTGGCAGCAAGCTTTCCAGAACTAGATTAGTTTTATCTTTGTTATAGCACGAGAGAATTGAAGTAGCTTACTTGTTGTTTTTATTTCTAATTCAGAGTTAATCTCGATAAGCGCAATACCAGTAAGGATTTGTTGTGCACTTACCATCTGGCCTGTTGGTAAGTGCAACTTCTCCCCGACCATTTCAAAACCTTCCCATGAATCGCCAATCCCAAGTTCGCGGTGCGCATACATCCTGATTAGGCGTTTACATTCGGGTGGTATCGGCTTCCCTTTATCCCACGCCCGGACATCCTTTAGTGTTTTAAAGCAAAGTTTAGCCGTCATCTCTGGCGAAATACCACACTTCATCTGCCTAAAAATGTAGTTATCCGTAACACTTAAGTATCTCATCTTTATACCTTTCTTAGTGAAAAGTACATTCATACGCGACACTGTAACTTTAGATACCTGTCAGTTTATGCAACTATCAATATAAGCAATGATAGTTGCACTCACCACCCACTCTTTCGATTATGTCTTTAAGGCTTTAAACGGAGTTCGTTCAGCTTCCTCGCAATCCTCGCTATCTTGCTGTTAATTTTTACATCTGGATGCGCCCCTAACTCAAGTAGTGCCATAGCCAATATGATTTGTTGTGGTTGTACCAACTGGCCCGTAGGCAAGCACAGGCTGTCTCCTACCATGTAAAACCCATCCCACTTTTCTTCATCTGAAAGTTCCCTCTTGCGGTACAATCTGACGAGCCTTTTATACTCCGGTGGGATACAACCACTGCTTTTCCATTTCTCGACGGTAGTCACAGATTTAAAACAAATTTTTGCTACACTTTCCACGGTCAAATCTTCAAAAATCCGCAGAGTTTTGTGTTTTTGGTAAGTACTTAACTTATTGTAAGTAAAGCGCATAAAACCACCAAACTTCCTAATTATGTACTTAGTCAGTACTATTTAACTTAAGCTGGCATAATGCGCACTAGCGCACCCAAATTTAACATTTAGGCACACACGTTCAAAACTGTCTCATTCATTACAGTAAGTTATTGATATGTATGCCGAACTCTCTATAAACCTTTCCTTTCTCAGCGCTAACTCCTCATACAGCCCGAATGGCTCGCTTCCATTATTGCTGCGCATTGCACTTCTAACAGCCTAAAATTAGCGAAAAAATAATTTCGCCGCGCTTCAAGTTCCTGCGGCACATCATGTTTTATGAGTCATTCAAAATGTTTAACTGCTGTGAGCTTTCATCTATTCACTAAGGCGCTGAGTTTTTTACGTTAATGTTGCCACCGTTCGTCGCTGGTTTGATGCCGACATTCATCAACCCACTAACTGTAAAACTGCTGAACGTAATATTTTGGCTATTTGTTTACCCCATGAAATTCTGTATCTTCTGTCCATTCGTATCGTTGGCTTTGGTGAATCAACTTGTCTCTCTTAGCGCTCAAAATACTACTCAGAAAATTTCAGGGTTGAAATACTATAGCTTACTCGCTAGTTCCAACTAATGTTCGATTTTGAAAACCACCGAAATACACAATCTATCTCTATCTACAAAAACACTCCGACACCTGAAACAATGCAATCATAGCTTCTTGATTAAGACCATTTAAATAGCTTGTCGTTAACCAAAATGTACTTTTAGGAGGTTTGTATTTTTTTCGTCTACAGCTAAGTCAAAGATCACTGGATATGAATCATCTTCTCAAGTCTTATCTATCGCGCGATAAAGTCACCCTGTCACATCAAGTGAAACTGGTCATACTATAGTCCTGATACACTCTAAGTCCTATACGAACTAAAATCATCACTGTGTTACCGTGTCACTCAAACCGAATTCTACCTGACACGATTCGTAAACATCATCACGAATGCGACACGTATATGATATAAGGTTTACATAGATTATTAGCTACCACCGAATACTGTGTATTTAAACAGTAACTAGCAATGGGTGTCACTACTTTTTAAAGTGACTGTATATGTCATCAATCGAGCCAGATACATCAAGTGGATTTGTTAGCCCTTGCACTAACATCATTGCTGAGCTAATTTCGGCTAATGTACTGTTTCTCGAACTGGCAACGCGCTCTGGAGTCGACATATAAGTATGTGGCCAACCAGCATAGCCCCCTTCTCGCCAGTTATCATTCGCACCACCTTCACTATCACTTGGTAGTCGAAAGTCATCTTCTTCGGCGTTATCGATGACTACCATAACTAAGTCCTGATCTCTTGGGTAGTAACCTGGGTTCATGCCCAAAATGCGCTCTATTTTTAGGTGTGTCAGACTTTTTCCAAAACTATCGAATGTACTACGGTCTGTAACCCAGAAAACACCGTCTTTTCTACCGAGTGTCTTGTTGGATTTCACGTGCTCTTCAAAGATAGCCCTAGGAAATACACAGACTGGAATATCAAGTTTATAGTTCGTCACCGGTACGAGAGCCGTAGAGGTTTTGTCTATAACGGCCAAAGCAGAACACAACTGAGTTGGTGTGACTAGGTTTTTAGACTGCTGCAATAACTGTCGAGCTAATAAGGAAGGTGATGGAAACATAATATGACCTCTGTAAATGCCTAGTAGTAAAAGTGACAACTCATATTTCGATAGCGTGCCTCAATATTAGTATGGCACAACGTTCATATAGCGTTATGTCTGTTTGAATTACTACCAACATCATTAAGTTATAGTGCACTAAGATTCGCATTCCAATCTTGTTCACAGTAAACACTTACTTTTGTTATATTACCCAAGAACCGAAGCAGCATAATGTGCTGGCTGGATTTTGATTGGCTTTAACCCATGTAATTAAATTACAAAGCCAGAATTTACAACAACTCACTGCAGCATATTACTCTGCGATAAGTTGTTGTTCTTGCGTTTTATTTGAATCGGTTCTTTGTAATATAAACGCGGAGTTGTATGTATTAAGGCACAAAAAAAGGCTCCCTATTGGGAGCCTTTAATGTAATTCTGTTTGATGTTGACTATTTTGGTAACTCTGCTTTTTCTTTTCGTATCTGTTCAGCGACCATCTTTATCGCTTGAGCTGTACTAACGCCTTGCTGCATGAGTTCTTGTATTTTCTCGACGGCAGCTTGCTGCTCTTGATGAGATAAGGTGGGTAAATCGTCAAACATAAAGTCCTCCTGACGAAGTGGGTCTTAAAGGAGGACTATAAACGATAATCTCATTCAGGCAAGCGTTAATAAGTTGTCATGAAGTTTATTGTTGCGCCCATTGCTTGCGGTGAAGTGTAACTTGCTGCGATATCGATTTCGAAGATGTTCAAAGGACTCAATCCAATACCTGCAGTGATCGTGCCTTCTGAATCTCGGGACATATTTTTCATATACCCTCCCCTTAGTTGAATTTGTCGAACTAAATCAACTTCAATGCCAGCTCGTAGCATTTGCACGTTATCGTCGAATTGAGTGAATTTCTTTTCCTCATTCAAGTCATAGTCCACTGAGAACTGAAAGTAGTCCGCGACAAATCCTGCGCCAACAGTATAAAGAGGCGTTAACTGATATTCGTATCCATAGTTGACATTCCGCCCGCCAATATTGACCACTCCAGAATCGGTTTTAATATTTCTCGACAACATGTTTTTAGCAGAGAACCCCGCTCGAAACGGGCCATTGAACCAGAGTGCGCCCGCATCTAAGTTAAGCGCTGTCTCACCTTGCGAGTTTTCACGAATGTTATTAAGGTTAAAGTCTTTTAATGAACTCACAGACGTATAAGTATAAATTCGCTGTAGTTTTGGCGTCACACCAAAAGAGAAGTGTTGCCCAAAGAGTGTCTGATATCGTGCTAACGAGATCCCTACTTCCGTCACTGCAACTGATGCGGTTTTGACTGCAGATTTATTCGCATTCTCTATATCAGTGCCGTCAGTCACAATGTCTGGCGTGGCTACATTTTCAGCGTACGCCTTGCCAAATATATTCGCCGCTAAGTAGCGATTTGGTATTCCGAATGCTATTGCCCCCCCAAAATCGACTTTAGCTTGTGTACCATGTAAGGCATTGAGTGTAGCGGCTGACGGGGAGTTAATCGCAGTGTCAACTTTGTCTAACATTTGATCTTCATCGTTATAACTCACACCTAGACTTGGTACTAACATGCCTGCATCGTCATTGCGTCGATAGATAGCAACCAAAGCGGGATTATAGAATGGTGCAGTAAGATAAGATGCCGAGACAACACCGACTCCACCCATCGCATCACCGCGAGCATCAATCGCTAGTGTTGAAGCGTTGGCCGAAGCCGAAGACAATATTGACGTGGTTGACACGATCGAGAGTGCGGTAAGCGTTTTGATTCTAGTGTTCATTACAAAAATGCCGTTAATCCTTTATTTAGCTATTAACGGCATCAATTGAATTTACTTTAGTAATTAGACGTTGTTTTTCCGATGTTAATCGTCAACTGAGACATCAAACGTCTTACTTATGATCTGAGAGCGCTCAAAAAGAATTGGACCTTGCCATCGGGTTTGTTTCATTGACACCGCCAACACATATCGGTCTGGTGGTACATTCTTGGCTTTCAACTCTGACGGGTAATCAGATTCGTATTCCTGGCCCCAGATTTGTGTATATTTACCATCAACATAATCGTAGAGCCCGACTTCTAGTTTAGGTAAAGGACAATAAGGATTCAGCAAAGCGTTTTTTTCAATTTGCCACTTATCTTTAGCCGACCATCGCACCGTTTGCTTTAGTGCTTGGTCTGTAAAAATGAGCCACTGGCTCCACACTTCACCGTCAATTCGCTTCACTTCGAGTCGATATAACCCTACATCAATCGGTGACGTTAAATTATAACGAATCCCATAGACCGCCGCGTGAGTGACAGGGTCACTTATGGCATTAGTAAAAAACTCTCGATCATTAGAAATTTTACGGTCGACCCACTTCTTCAGGGTAATGGAAGATATCGCTATCTCCGACTCCAGTTCAATAGTTGCTTGAAAAGTGTCACGTCCTGGGCTTTGAATCGATTGCTGCTTTACGATGACAGAACTTAGCCATTTCGGTAGTGGTTGCGATGAGTAACCTTTACCGCAATCCGCTTCTAATGACTGAAGGAACAGCCGATTGATGTGAGTTTTTATCGTTTTTGATGGCTGTTGCTGCCAAATTTCCACTAACGACTGAAACATCGACTCTTGATCTTTAGTCAAAAGGTGTCGATGAGCCTGAGATATTGGCGTATTGTTCTCAAACCACTCGGCACCAACCTGAGTTGATGCCGTAAGTAATGAACAAATCAAAAGCAATGAGTGTTTTGACATTAGCCTTTCATTTTATAACCAACACCACGCAGAGTTTCGATTTCTAACCCTGGAAGCTTTTGGCGCAATTGTAATACGTGAGTGTCTACCGTTCTTGTTGTTGGGAAATGATTATAACCCCAGACATGATCAAGTAGTTCATCGCGAGTGAATACTCGGCCAAGATTGCTCGCTAAGAAAAGTAACAAATCAAACTCGGTACGAGTGAGCGTAATCATCTCACCTTTGTAATCCACTTCACGTGTAGATTTGTCGATCACTAAGCTGTCGGTAACCACCTTGTTCGTTTCTTCAATATCTGACTCTGGTGCGCGTAGCTGTGCACGTACGCGAGCAAATAACTCTGCTTCAGCAAATGGCTTGGTAAGATAGTCGTTTGCGCCAGCGTCTAACCCCGTTACTTTATCTTTTACGGTAACAAGTGCCGTCAGAAGAATAACTGGAACATCTTTTATTTGTTTCCAGCCAGGTAAATGTTGTACTGAATCACCATCGGGTAATTGACGGTCTAGAATAACGAGATCCGCTTCCTCCCAATACTGTTCAACTTGAGAGATAAGTTCTGCATGTAGGCAGTTATACCCGGCTAACTCTAAGCTTACTAAAAGGCCGTCAGCTAGATTCTTGTCATCTTCAACAAGTAGCAGTGTCTGTTTCACAGGGTATCTCCAAAATAAATGTTGTAGGCGGTCCAGCAAGCGACATTTTGCCACCCATTCGACCCACCATAGATTCTACAATCGTAAGTCCTAACCCAAGGCCAGCCTTACTAACAAATGGTTTTCTCAGTTCACGCCAATCGCGTGCTGACAATGGACCATTGTCGATCACTTCAATTCTAAGTGAATTTGAAGAAGTGATGACATTTAACGTAACCGGAGCAACACCGTACTTTATCGCATTGCGCAACAGGTTATCGATACATGTACCTAGCCAATATATATTGATTTTAGCGGCGATGTCCTGATTAATAGTCAGATTAACGTCAACTTCAAACTCTTCTTCTGCTTTAAAGCTTAACCAATCTTGAACAGATGGAAGCCATTCTGTTGCAAGCGGTTTGTTATCTGACTGTAAATAATCTTTACTCGCTTCCGCTAATTGCCGTAGTCGTCGCGTATCTTCACACAACCTTCTAAATTCATCATAAACAGATTCTGGCAGCCTCTCAAACTCACGACGAAACCCTTCTACTGTTAAAGACAAACTTGCAATCGGAGTTCTCAGCTCATGAGTTAGGATCTGCAATACAAGCATACGACTTCTCATCTCTTCGCGCTTGCTATTCCACCGATAAATCGCCCATCCAATCACTAATAGGATATTTGCGATAATCAAAACGATCATGCTTATGCGTAACACGTCAGAATGATCTTCAACTTCCCAACACAAGTTACCACGCTGAACAAAGCATGTAGAGGTTTGCGATGCAAGTTTATAGTTCAAACCTGCTTCTTTAATATTATTTTTCCAAACACTTGGCTCAAAGAGATAGTACACATCTCCTCGCCTTAGCCACAACTCTCCATTTTCCACAAACATCGAAGAGCCACGTATTAGTGAAATAACCGTTTGCTCATCCATGACCTGTAATCTGCCAAGCAACGAACCAGGCGGTGAAAGCTCGCGTTCATTTATATGCATGAACTTTTTTAATTCTTCAGCTTTCTCTGGATACTTAGCAATGTATCTTGCAGCGTATGTTCCCCCTCCAGGATGAATCAAACCACTTCGAGCAAACCACTTCGTTGATATTTTTCTTCCACTACACATCGCTCGAGTAAAAACTAGTGGCTCTGTAATCAACGGGCTTAGCGGCAGTTTACCACTGCACTGCTCTGCCAATCGATACAGTTGCTGAATTGACTTTAGAGGATACTTTGTTGTTTGTGGCAACATAGATACCGGCGTCAACAACTGTGTAGGAAAGTCCGCTTGGATAACACGAATGTCATATGAAGCCTTTGCTTGCTCATAATCAAAAAAGCTTACAAAGTTATCAATGCGTTCCGGCAAAGATTCAGCGCTCGCAGAACTAGCGAACGGCAATATAATCGCAAGCAACAATGTGTGAGTTAATTTCTTCAAAGGGCTGATCTTGTCTCTACGTAGTGAGATTGCAACAGAGTTTTACATATTATCGGCAAGATTCACGCCAAGTGCACGCAAATATTCTGTTAATAATGTGTTTGTCGTGTAAATAGTCGAAAAAAAAGCCAGCTTTCGCTGGCTTTCTCGATTATCACTCTTTATCAAAGCGCTTTTGAAATCGCATCAACACTTTCTTTAGCATCACCAAATAACATTGATGTGTTTTCTTTAAAGAAAAGTGGGTTTTGCACACCCGCATAACCGGTATTCATCGAGCGTTTAAACACGACAACATTCTTCGCGTTCCAAACTTCGAGGACTGGCATTCCCGCAATTGGGCTATTTGGATCTTCTAGCGCCGCTGGGTTTACCGTGTCGTTTGCACCGATAACTAAAACCGTGTCGGTCTCTGGGAAGTCGTCGTTTAGTTCATCCATTTCAAGAACGATGTCATACGGAACTTTCGCTTCAGCAAGTAGAACGTTCATGTGACCTGGAAGACGACCCGCTACAGGGTGAATACCAAAACGAACATCGATCCCTTGAGCGCGTAACTTTTCAGTAATTTCATGAACTGGATACTGAGCTTGAGCAACCGCCATACCATACCCTGGAGTAATAATGACTGATTTGCTGTCTTTAAGCATCTCAGCAACATCTTCTGCTGTCGTTTCACGGTGTTCGCCTTGCTCTTGATCCTCAGAGATCACAACCGTTTGGCCAAAGCCACCGGCTATAACACTAATAAACGAACGGTTCATCGCCTTACACATAATGTAAGAGAGAATCGCACCAGAGGAGCCCACTAACGCACCGGTAACAATCAGTAGATCATTTGCAAGCATGAAACCTGCCGCCGCTGCTGCCCAACCTGAATATGAGTTCAGCATTGAAACGACAACTGGCATATCAGCACCGCCGATTGAAGCAACTAGGTGGTAACCAAATGCAAACGCAATCAAAGTCATGACAAGAAGTGCAAACATGCTGCCGTCTGCTTTCACGAAGTAGATCATAAGAAGCGTTGAAACGACAATTGCAGCCAAATTCCATTTATGCTTATGAGGAATATTCAGCGGTGAAGACGAAATCACACCACGTAACTTACCAAAAGCAACAATAGAACCAGTAAATGTTACCGCACCAATGAACACGCCTAAAAAGACTTCAACTAAGTGAATAACATGTTCCGCGTGCATTTCAGCCAAATCGGTTGAAATAGCAACAGGTGGCTCCAAATAGCTGTTGTAACCTACTAAAACAGCCGCAAGGCCAACAAAGCTATGAAGAATCGCCACTAATTCTGGCATTTCGGTCATTTCTACTTTCTTAGCGTAGAAAATACCAATAGCACCACCAATTGCCATTGCGATAATAACCCAAGCAAAACCTTGAGCGTCAGGGCTAAAGATCGTCGCAATCAATGCGATAGTCATACCCGTTATGCCATAGTAATTGCCTGAACGAGCAGATTCTTGCTTCGATAGACCTGCTAAACTCATGATAAAGAATAACGCCGCGACAATATAAGCGGCTTGTACTAATCCTGCAGACATGTCGCCTCCTATTTGTCTTTACGGAACATTTCAAGCATACGCTTGGTAACAGTAAAGCCACCAAATATATTAATGCTTGCAATAAGAACAGCGATAAACGCAAGCACAGTTACGGCTCCGTTACCTTGTCCTATCTGTAGTAGTGCACCAACCACAATAATGCCTGAAATCGCGTTAGTTACCGACATTAGCGGTGTGTGTAACGCATGAGATACATTCCAAACCACGTAATACCCAACTACGCACGCAAGAATAAATACAGTAAAGTGAGACAAAAAGGCAGCTGGAGCAACAGATGCAACCCAAGCGAAAGCACCTAGCCCGACAGCCAAACCTGCAAATTTTTTAATTGGAGATGTTGGCTCTTCCACTTTCTCTGCTGGCTTAACCGGCGCAGCTTTAGGCGCTGCAGGCTGGGCCGAAACCTGAATGGGTGGCGCAGGCCAGGTCACTTCACCTTCTTTTACGATTGTGACACCACGCAATACTACATCTTCAAAGTCGATGTTGATGTTGCCATCTTTTTCTTTACTCAATAATTTGATTAAGTTAACGATGTTTGTCGCATAAAGCTGGGAAGACTGTGTAGGAAGGCGACCAACCATGTCAGTATAACCAATGACTTTAACGCCATTTGGTGTTGTGACTACTTGATCCGCTACGCTATATTCACAGTTACCACCATTGGCAGCCGCTAGATCGACAATGACGCTACCCGCTTTCATTGAGTCAACCATTTCTTTGGTTATCAGCGTTGGAGCAGGACGACCAGGAATTAGCGCGGTGGTAATGATAATGTCGACATCTTTGGCTTGCTCAGCATAAAGCTCAGCCGCTTTCTTGTTGAACTCATCCGACATTTCTTTGGCATAGCCATCACCAGAACCCGAGTTTTCCTTAAAATCGACTTCAAGAAACTCTGCGCCCATAGATTCGACTTGCTCTTTGACTTCAGGTCGAACATCGAAAGAACGAACGATCGCACCTAAGCTACCTGCGGCACCAATCGCCGCAAGTCCTGCAACACCCGCACCCGCGACAAGAACTTTTGCCGGTGGAACTTTACCCGCAGCAGTAATTTGTCCCGTAAAGAATCGTCCAAACTCATGAGCCGCTTCGACAACTGCACGGTAACCAGCAATATTCGCCATTGAGCTTAACGCGTCAAGAGCTTGTGCACGGGAAATTCGAGGAACCGCGTCCATTGCCATGACATTAATGTTCTTGCTCGATAGCTTGTCCATCAATTCAGGATTTTGCGCAGGCCATACAAAGCTGACTAGGCTAGCTCCATCGTTGAGTAGAGCAATTTCTTCATCCGTTGGCGCATTAACTTTAAAGATAAGCTCTGAGTTCCAAACCTCTTCGGTTGTCACTATTTTTGCGCCTGCGGCGACATAAGCTGTATCGTCAAAGCTCGCGAGCGAACCGGCTTGTGATTCTATTGAGACATCAAATCCCAATTTTAATAACTGCTCAACCGATTTCGGTGTTGCAGCGACTCGCGTTTCACCTGCGAGGATTTCTTTTGGCACACCAATTTGCATAGCTGTTCCTTAACTATTGGCACAATGATTATTCTTTTTTAACCAACCAACTTCATAACATCAAGTCTTTTGTAAGAAAAAGACTATATTTCATTACATATAACTGAATGTAAGGAAGATTAAACAATCTTTTTCAGTAAAAAAACTACATTTATTACGCTATTTAGAGGTCATACCTGTATAATTTTAAGCTTTTACAGGAAGAATTCAGGTAGACGCGTCATGTTATGACAATTTTCCCTGTAAGCGGATGACCAACATCAATTAATCCCAAAAACTCAAACTGGTCTTTCCAGAAGAAAAAGCTATGACAAAATAGTGTTAAAACATACTGTCGCCCATCTGATCTATAAACATCTGCGCTTTTTTTAGCATTAACTCGTTAGCATCAGCTTCATTGCCCAACACATCAGAACGGATAAAACGGTGTGTTTTTAGTTCGTCCGCGATTTGCTTAGTGATCTTACCAGCTACTCTATACTGGCCACCTTCTGAAAGCGCCTCTTGATAAACTAAAAAACCTTTATATTCTACAGGCTCTACTTCTTTTGCTTCTTCTTGGCGTTTACCACCAAATAATTTTGAGAAAAATCCCATTTTAGTTCCTTTTGAAATAAGAAGTTATTGTCGGCATGTACTTTAAGCCTAAGGGGAAGACTTGCTGACTGTTTGCAGGCCTTGATGCATCTATACAAGGGAGTAAATCGACATCAAAACCAACCGATGTTTTGTTAACCTTATGGTGTCGACTATTATCTAATCGGTCAACCGTATAGAAACGGAAACGTGTAACCATCGGCATCATTAACGGTATCGTCAGCCGATATCGTAATATGCATGTATTATCAGGAATGCGAGCCGAACACCATAGTTTTCAAACTATCATTAACAAAATACTTGGCAAAACATCAAATTACCGTATGCTAGCTATCATAACTATGTAAATTATTAAGCCCTGAGCCGTACCATTAATGTCGACATCTTTTGCTAGCTCAAACTTGTTCAGACTGTTTATTCCTGTCGTATTGATTAGTTGCGTACTTTTTGGAATGAACCACATTATTGAAGCGACGCAAGCCAACTCTGGATTTACAACTAACCTCCCCTATATTCTCTTTGGCACTGCACTCGCGCTCAGTCACAGTTTTAAACAATCGCGTATTGCCATGGTTTCGATGGCTATGCTTATTGCTTATGTAGTCATTCAAACCCGCTTACAAACACCAATTTCTACCGGCACTACCTTACTTGAATTATCTCTCGTCAGTTTGTTATTGCCAGTATCGTGTTGCCTGGCTTTTTTATTTCCGGATACCGGTATTTTTAACCGCGGCATGTATATCTTTAGCGCCATTATGTTTAGCTTTCTCGTTTGGACATACCTTATCTTGACGCATTTTTATACCGGAGGATTTAGTGGGTTTGAAGAAGATCTCCTTTTCTCATTTCCAACGATATCGCGATTACCTATCGTATTAATCCTGTATTGCATCGCGATGACAGGCGCCACGGGCATTTTTGTCCTTAACTACAATCGCCCTATTGATGCTGTTGTTTATACTTGTATCTTGTTAACAAGTACCACGTTCATTTTTTTCCACCTTCCGTATGTCTCTAGTACGCTCTTCTCTCTTGCCGGAATCTTGGTCATCATTTACGTCATTTCGGCGAGTCATCAAATGGCGTTCAATGATCGATTAACTAATATCCCAGGGCGACGAGCGCTCGAAATGGATATGAAGCACTTGGGACGAAAGTTCACCATTGCGATGCTTGATGTCGACCATTTCAAAAAGTTTAACGACACTTATGGCCATGAAACAGGCGATGACGTCCTGAAACTCGTCGCCTCTCGAATGACAAGCACAGGTGGTAATGCGAAAGTCTACCGCTATGGTGGTGAAGAGTTCACTATTCTTTTCAAAGGAAAGACGGTCAAAGAAAGTAAGTCTTTCTTAGAAGAACTTAGAAGCGAGATTGAGCACTATAAAATGGTCATTCGAGACAATGAACAGCGCCCTAAAAACAATAAAGCAGGCGCTCAGCGTCGCGGTAAAGACAATGACAGTTCTACGGTGAGCATAACCGTCAGTATTGGTGTATCAGACAGCAAAAATACCAATAAACCAGAACAGGTATTGAAGAAAGCGGATAAAGCGTTGTACAAAGCGAAAGAGCTGGGCAGAAACCGCGTACATGCTATGGTGTAGCATCTGCGGGAACCTCTTAACATCACCAAGCAGACTTAATCTTGATTAAAGAACAACACCAAGCTTCCCCCTTTTAGAGCGCTGCCGTAATTAACACTTAGCCCCACGCCGATATTATCGACAAACTGAATCTTAAAGGGTGGCGTCATTAACCAACCAACAGTACCTTCGTAATAGTGCTGTGCTCCAATTGGGCCAACGGTATCACCGCCAACATCAACACGCCTAATGCTTGAATACAGCGTTTGAACAGAACGTCCCCAGTCGGTCACGTCATAGAAGAATTTCGCTTCATTAGACCAATACCAACCCTCTGGAGTACCAACATCACCGTTGTTCGCTTTTCCCCAACCCACTCCTGAAAAATAGTTAAAGGTTGAGTTATACTTAACATGTCCCCAATCTCTAGGCGCTGAATATACAAAACCAGCTTTTGGCTGAACTGTGGCAGCCCAAGCACTGGTATTCACCAGTTGACCATCAATAAGAGGCTTAATTATCTCTTGAGAAATACTAGAGTTGAAATCGTAGTCACTGATGTAGTATTGCAGATGGAAGCCGATCCCTGTTTCGAAACTCCAATGTTTCGCAAATTCAATATTTTGTTCGTAGCCAGTAAAAACACCAAGAATGGTTTCTTTATGCAGATCGGTTGGTTCATCTGGAATATCAACAACATCACCTTCAGCACGCAACGCAGAGAACCTTAAGACAGCCCGCTGTGTCATAACATCACTCTTCCCTAGTTCAAAGGTAAACGGTAACGTGGAAACACCTATACTTTTTCTTAAATCTAACGCATCCTCAGACCCTATATTATCGTTGTTAATATTTAGCCAATCGTTTGGGTCAAAGTCTTTTACGCCTAACGTTAATGCATCACTGTCAGTAAGAATTATCGCCCCAGCGAAACTATCTTCAAATATACTGGCAAAACGAGGGTCTGCATAAGAAAAAGAAGGATGTATGAGCAAAGCTACTACTGGAAATAATGATTGAAAACCGCGCACCCAAACCCTCTTAGAGTGTATAAAATATTTCGCCTATCTTTGAGCTCAGCAACAAAAGATCGAGCAATAAAAGATGGAGCAATAAAGCAAAAAATTCTATGTGATTGAGGAGGCTAAGTCTCGCTCAATAGGCAATACATACCTATTTCTACCACTACGTTTTGCTTCATACAAGAGTTTGTCAGCGCTTTCATACAAACTAGTTATAGGTTCTGTGCCGTGAGGGATAAAACTAATGACACCGAGTGACAGTGTCACGCAGTTTGATGTGGAGGAGTAAGCATGCTTAATGTTCAAACCGCTAACCCCCTCTTTAACGCGCAACGCGTGATCTTCCGCTTCCGCTATGTCACAGTTAGTAATGAATATAACAAACTCTTCTCCACCATAGCGGCCGACATATTCACCACTTCGAATAAACATTACGTCCAGAAATTGGGCAAGGTCAATCAAACACTGATCGCCTTGAGTGTGACCATAGTTATCGTTATAAGCTTTAAAGTGATCAACATCCATTAAAATCACCGACAATGGGGCCTGGTGACGGCCATGCCACTGCACTAACTCAAGTAACTTTTCATCCATATAACGACGATTAAATAGCTTGGTTAATCCGTCTTCGTTTGCTTGATGCTGAAGGGCTTTATTGGCTTCTTCTAATTGAGCACTTGCCTGCTTAAGTTCTCGACGCATATGGGCAATTCGTTGCATCGCGATAAGCTTAGATTGCAACACAATTTTATCTACAGGTTTCACTAGATAGTCATCACCTCCTGCCTGAATGGCTTTGGCGATCATTTCAGGTTCATCATGGCTACTTAAAAATATAATAGGGATCCAGTCTTCTAGGTAACCTTCGCGTATTTTTGCCGCGACTTCGAACCCATCCATTTCTGGCATAGAGATATCCAGTAACACGAGTTCAGGATCAAAATTAGGGTAAAGTGCGAGTGCTTCTTTGCCACTTGCTGCTGTTTCAACCTCGTGTCCCAATTGCTTTAACCTAATCTGCAATTGCATCCGCTCTAATTGAGCATCGTCAACCAGCAGTATTCTCATTGAAGAGTCCATCGAAATCATAGTCTTCCCTGTAAAAACTAAACTTTCTACTTATTACTAAGATATAACACATAATAGGACAATATTCATTTAAGCCCATATTTTCAATATGATTTGGCTAACTGCTCAGGAAATTAGTATTTAAACGAAGATTTTTTTTGCGACACAGTTTATCATTAACCTTTATCCTGCCTTTTTTAGGATAGGCGAACATTTTTCAGAAGAGATAGCCGTATGTCTGATACTCAAAATACCGAAACAACAACCGTAGATCTAACCACCATCTCACCTGAATTGCGCAAAGTCATCGAATTTGATGAAGTACCAGAAGCGCTGCACAACATGATTGTATCAATCCATGAAGTGACAGAAGAAGCAGTACGCGAAGCATGGGACTCACTACCAGGAAGCGCTCAAAACATTCTTGATAACTTCGAACAGTTCCATGGCCTTATCTCTGTAAGCCAAGGGTTTGCAGGTGTAAACACAATGGAAGAGTTCGCATCAATGGATCTTCCAAAAGACATGAGCGACGAAGAAAAAGAAGACTACCGTGCGAACCTAATTGATAAAGTTCTGCATAACTGTATTAAAGATATGGTTAAGCAAATCAAAAAAGCACGTCGTGACCCAATTTTGAAACGTGAATTCAAAGAAGTCTTCGAAAAGTAAGCCTCATTTGACGCGAGAGAATTAAACTCTTTGTCAAAGCACAAGAGCGTAAAAAGGCACTAGTAAATAGTGCCTTTTTTTGTATCCTGAGCGAATTTAAAAATGAGGATCTAACGCTACGTCTCGCTGCGCAACACTGACACCCTTAATCTGAGCATATACCCGCTGTCCAACCATTAGTTCTAGCTCTTCCACCGCCCATTGTGTTACCACCGCGACCAGTTCGGAGTCCTCTCCTAAACCTAGTACGACTTCTACACTTTGTGTTGAACTACCATGGGCGCCCATACTAATAGCTTTAATATTACAGGCGAGTATATTCCGTATCGACGTCTTTGTAGGGCGCTCGAGCGCAATGGAAACATCACTCGCCCTCACACGTAATCGAACTAACTCACCGATTTCTCCCTCTGTATGCTGCACCCACAAATAGCTTTGTGAATTAAGAGCTATCTTGGTCAACGCATAACTTTGGCTTTGTTCGATAATTTGGCCTTTAAACAAAGCACTTTTATCAGAAAACGATTGCCATGCCTGCATTGAAGGTGAGCGCCATACCTTTTCAATTGAGCCCGATTCAACAATTTCCCCTTGCTCAATCACAATGAGATGCTGAGCCAATCGCAGTATTTCGTTTAGACTGTGGGTGACATAAATAATGGGAATATCAATGCTACTCGACAACCGCTCAAGATAAGGCATCACCTCACGTTTTCGCGGCAAATCCAACGATGCGAGTGGTTCGTCCATAAGCAACAGATCCGGTTTACTCAATAAAGCCCTACCGATCGCCACACGTTGCTTTTCCCCTCCTGATAGCTCTGAAGGGTATCGCTCTAGTAATTCACCAATAGACAATAACGATAAGACCTCATCGAAATGTGCCTGGTCAAATAACGTGACCCCGTAACACAAATTGCGTCGCACTTTCATGTGAGGAAAGAGACGAGCATCTTGAAATACGTAACCTATCTTTCGCTTTTCAATTGGAACGTTCACCCGTTGCTGTGAACAAAAAAGGACGGTGTTCTGAACGGTAATATTGCCGTTATCAGGGGGAGTTAACCCACATAGCAGGTTAATAAACGTCGTCTTTCCCGCTCCAGAGCGACCAAACACCGCTGTAATGCCTTTTGCGGGTAGCTCAGCTTTGAAATGAAATTGATGTGGGGAAAGCTGCTTATGAACATCAATCTGAATCTTCTTCAACGCTCTACTCCCAATCGTCTTTGAGTCCAACGGTTTAACCCTTCAGCAAACCATAATGAGGCGAGAGAAATAACAATAGAAATAATACACAGCCTCATCGCTGCGGATTCTGCGCCAGGCGTTTCCAAGAAGTTATACATGGCTAATGGAATGGTTTGAGTTTCACCTGGGATGTTCGACACAAAACTGATTGTTGCTCCAAACTCCCCCAGACTACGTGCGAAAGCCAACATCGTACCGCTGATAACTCCAGGAATGATGAGCGGCAAGGTGATCGTACAAAACACTTTTAATGGCGACGCTCCAAGTGTGCGGGCTGCCTGCTCCAATTTATGATCGATGCTATCCATTGATAAACGAATAGAACGCACCATTAATGGCAGCGCGACAACAATGCAGGCTAATACAGCCCCCTTCCAACTAAAACTGAAACTGACGCCAAACCATTGGAATAGAAGCTGTCCAATAAAACCTTGACGGCCCATAGATATAAGGAGTAAATATCCGACGACAACGGGCGGCAGAACAAGCGGTAAGTGAATTAAACTATCGAGTAGGCTTTTGCCAACAAACGTTTTTTTACTCAGTATCCACGCAAAGAAAATGCCAATAGGAATCAGCCAAATGATAGCGACACTGGCCACTTTAAGACTCAGCCATAGTGCTTGGAGCTCATATTCACTCAACATTGTTTATCCACTATTACCATCTATAAATTTGCCCATTTCAATTACCCTATTGGTCTAAATATTGTACTTAGTTTAGTAATATAAGTGCCACTGTTCGCTTTAGTACCTGCGTAAACTCGAGCGCTTTGGCGATCATCATTACTTATCCTCAGTATCCGCCGCCTCAAAACCATAAGTCTGCAGTAGCTGTTGCCCTTCAGTCGACAATACGTACTCTACAAATTGTTGTGAAGGTTCAGATTGGCTCAGTTGTACTAAAGGATAGACAATGGCCTCGTGAGTATTGCTATCAAATGTGGCTAACACTTCAATTTCCGGGCTAAGCAAAGCATCCGTTTTATACACAATACCAAGTGGCGTTTCGCCACGCTCTACCATTGCTAGCACTTGCCTTACATTACTCAACGGCGCCAGTTGGTGTTTAACTTGCTCCCAAGCACCAACTGACACTAGAGACTGTTTGGCATAAATTCCCGCTGGTACTGAAGCAGGAATGCCTATTCCTAAGCGGCCCCCATTCAAAGCTTGTTGCCACGACTGTCCATCTGATACTTCAAAATTGACATTTGGCTTTGATTTAGTTCTTGAGACGACGACAAGTTGATTGCTCGCAATCACTGATGTTGCCTCAGCCGAGGTGATACCTTGCTCAATTAGATAGCCAACCCATCGCTCATTAGCGGAAATAAACACATCGGCAGGCGCTCCTTGAGACACTTGCCTAGCTAAAGAGGACGAACCACCAAAAACCGTCGTGACATCGACACCACTTTGTTGGGTATAGCCCTGGGCTAAGGCGTTAACCGCATTGGTCATCGAAGAGGCGGCATAAACTGTGAGCTTTGCAGCGAACACAGTCGGTGACAACGTCACCACAATTAGTATCAGTAGTCGTTTCATTGTAAGTCCAACTGAATATCTGGCCATAAAGCTTCAAGATTCATATGCGATTCTATCGCATCGGCAATTAAATCAATCGCTTGTTCTTTTTCGTCAGCGATTGAGAATGATTGCAGTTGTGAACCATTAACCCATTCAGCTATGAGTTCTACCATATCAGCAGAATCAAAGAGACCGTGCCAATAAGTCCCGATGACTGTTGAATCTTCGTTTATCGCCCCATCAGTGACGCCGTCACTACTGATGATAGGTTGTTTCTCACCAACTTGTGAGACACCTGCATGAATTTCATAGCCTTGGATAGGTAAACATTTATCTAACAGCTGAATCTCGCCAGCAACGTTTTTCAATTGCTTGTGCTCTGCTAATACCGTGTCTAATTGCAGCAGCCCTAACCCTTGAGTTGTACCAGCAGCGCCTTCAATCCCCAATGGGTCTGAAATAGTTTTACCGAGCATTTGATAACCGCCACAAACTCCCATCACTTTTCCACCATAACGCAAATGACGGTAGATTTCCTTATCCCACCCCTGCTCTCGTAGATACGCAAGGTCATCTCGCACAGATTTGGAACCCGGCAGAATGATTAAGTCAGCACTGCCTAGCGACTCACCTTTACCGACATACCTAAAGTCAATGTCAGGATGGAGTCGTAATGCATCGAAATCGGTATGATTACTTATACGAGTTAATACCGGAACCACCACACTCAGCTTGGTTTGATCATTTCTAATTTGCTCGCCGACAATGGCATCTTCAGCTTCGATGTTTAACCCATGTAGATAGGGAATAACACCCAAAACCGGTTTACCCGTTTTTTCTTCTAACCAATCCAATCCTGGCTCTAAAAGAGAGATGTCACCTCGAAAACGGTTGATCACAAAACCGATGACCCGGCGCTGCTCAGATTCAGATAGCAGTGCTAATGTGCCGTATAAATGGGCAAATACGCCACCTCTATCTATATCTGCTACGATAATCACTGGGACGTCAGCTTTCTCCGCAAAGCCCATATTCGCAATATCGTTTTCTCTTAAGTTAATCTCCGCTGGGCTGCCGGCCCCCTCGATGATAATGGTGTCAAACTGTTGAGAAAGTTTGTTAAACGAGTCCATAACATAGGGCATGGCAATTTTTTTATAGCCGTGAAAATCAACCGCATCCATATTGGTAAACGCTTTACCTTGTATGATGATCTGTGCGCCCGTATCAGAGTTAGGTTTAATCAACACTGGATTCATATCTACTGTTGGTAAAACCTTAGCCGCTTGCGCCTGTACGACTTGTGCACGTCCAATTTCACCACCATCTTGAGTAACACCACTGTTCAGTGCCATATTTTGCGATTTAAAGGGGGCAACTTTCACCGCTCTTCTTGCTAATACCCGGCACAAACCTGCCACCAATACACTTTTCCCGGCATCTGATGTGGTGCCTTGCACCATCAGAGCTTGTGAAGTCCGACGCATACGTTCCTAATTATCCTTTCAAAGCCTTTGGTTAGTTTACCTTTTTTACTTAGATATCCCAAATACTGTCATAGTCAAAATGACAGTATTACTCAACAAAACAACAAGGCATAAATAAAAGCCAGCGTGAATTGAAAATGAATGCATGGCTCAGACACCGTTAAGCGATGGTGCGCTTTAATAGACCACGAACTCGCATAACAACCAGCCCTACAGAATAGGATATTCACCATGAAAAAAATAACTTATGCCATCATTACGGCCCTCACTTTCGGCCCTGCTCTTGTATTCGCTAAAGACGGTGGGCATAAAACAGTCCCAGCCGTCGTGTATAACGGTCCCGTTGATACTACATCGGTCAGTCAATTGCTGGCGGATAACAGCATGTTTAGCGAACAAAACGTCATCGTTGATGGTTACCTCGTCCGCCAAATTAAAGGCGACAAGTTTATATTTAGTGACGGTAATGCCGAAATACAAGTTGAATTAGATGACGTAGTTCTAACCACACCGATTGATAATAAAACCAAAGTCCGCATTTTTGGTGAGTATGAGGGCGGCTCTACACCGGAAATTGAGGTGGACCATATTCAAATAATGTAACGAATGTCTCGACATAAGATAAATTGGTCTGTATTTTGCAGACCTTTTTTATATATACTTGACGAATTGATCATTTTGACCTTATGTCGACATTCATTACGGAGTTCTCATGCTAGGTAAAGCAAGTCGTACTGCCCTTTTAGCGTTAGCAGTCACCGCCCCATCGTTAGTTCAAGCTAACAATTTTAATTACAACGCGTTTCAAGTTCGCTTAGGTGCAAACCCAGGTACAGTAGGAGCAGAGTTTAGTACTTTCTTTACCGAAAACACTCACATTATAGTACGTGGAGACTCTCGCTTTGAAGGCGACTGGGATGTCGCTGGTGGTATTGGTTTTAATGGGCCTGCTGGCCAATTTGCCGACATATATGGCCAACTTCTCGTTCACAATGTAAAAACGCGCGACGATGAAAAATTTGATAGTGAATTTATGTCAGAGTTTAATATTGGCTCGCGTGTATGGCTTCTCGAGAATATCGAAGGCGTTGGTCAAATTGGTATGTTAAATCGCCGTGATGACACGGTATTTATTTGGAGTGCGGGTGCTCGTTTCCACTCAACGGATCAACTTGCTCTAGGTGCTGACATTAAAGATGGTGGTATTTACGGACCACAAGTACAAATGTCAGTCAGATTTGAGTTCTAACGATCAAACATAATCGATATAGCGTTCGAAATTTAGTTCAAATAATACTCAAACAGCAAAAAGGCTTTCATAATGAAAGCCTTTTTATTGTGTTTACCAAGTTCGATTTCTGCTTAGATCTCGGTTTACTTAGATTTTGGTTTCGGTTGTACGTATTTTCTACCAACATCCACCAAGGCTACATCTCTAAAGAAACTTCTGCCTAATAGCACTGGGTATTTAAGGTGCGTACGGTCCGCTAATGTAAACTCGGTCTTGCTTGTCATATCACCAATAGTAATTGCTGAAAGAACAACTGGTCGTTTATCACTCTCTTCTGAACCAGACTGCTTAACTTTCACCCAACGCTCTACTGGCAAGCTCATTTCTTTCGACTCAACACCTTTGTGCTTAACCTTGAATTTCACCCAGTCTTTTCCATCGCGTTCAAATGGGACAATATCCACCGCGCTCAATGATGAAGTCGTCGCACCAGTATCTACCCTTGCCTTTGTGGTTACTTTCATGTCAACAAGACGAACATATTCCTGCTCACCTAGAATCAATTTCCCTTCACCATTTTTCACAGGCGAAGGTTTCACCGCTGGTTTAGTAGGCTTTTCTGCGGGTTTGGTTTCTTTTTCAACAATCGCAGGCTTTTCGGCCTCAGGCTCAGGCTTAACTGGATCAGCTTTCGTCGTTTCAGAGTCGGCTGGAGATTGCGTTGCAGATGAGTCCGTTTTAGGCTCTTCTACTTGTGGTGGAGTCACTGATTCAGTTTGGCTTGTTGTAGAACATGCCACTAAGCCGCCACTCAACATCAGTGGTAAAATCACTTTCCACGCTTTCATTCATTCACCTTTTTATTACTTTTTTTATAGGGTTACCGTCGCCATTTTGCTAACTACCATTCAGTGGTATCAACGAATGAACGACGATTTACTTAAACTGCGCGCTATCGTTCACGCGCTAAAATTACGGTTAGCTCACAGACATAAGAGCATTAGCGACATAAGGTAACTGCGTTTCTGACAAACCGGCAATATTAATTCGACCGTCATCTACACCATAAATACCAAAATCAGTTCGTAGGCGCTGCATTTGCTCTGCTGTAAATCCTAGCACAGTAAACATGCCTTTGTGAGCCATGATAAAGTCAAATTGGTCAGATGAATGATTGTTTTTTAATTCTTTACATAGACCATCGCGTAACGAAACCAATCTTTGCTGCATTTCTGACAGTTCTGTTTGCCACTGACTCGTTAAATGCTCATCTGCCAAAATCGTTTTGACGAGTGCGGCACCATGATCTGGTGGCATCGTATAGGTAGAGCGGGCCAAGGTCAGCAGTTTTCCACGGGCGTTCGCCGCTTCCTTAGCATTTTTGCCAATTACAACCGCCGCCCCAGTTCTCTCACGGTACAGACCAAAGTTCTTGGAACAAGACGTAGTTAACAGCATTTCTTCGACATTTTCTGCCATGTGACGCAGACCAAATGCGTCTGCCTCCAGGCCGTCACCAAAGCCTTGGTACGCAACATCAACAAAAGGAACAAATCCATTGCGTACGCTCAGATCGGTAATCTGTTTCCAATCCTCTAACGAAATGTCGGCTCCGGTAGGGTTATGGCAGCAACCATGCAGAAGTACCACATCACCCACACCAGCAGAACTGATGTCTGTCAACATCGCATCCGTGTCTACCTGCTTGGTTTCGGTGTTGAAGTAGCGGTAGAACTTAACATTGAGTCCGGCCGCTTCCATCACCGGTTTATGGTTCACGTAACTTGGATTCGATAACCATACTGTCGTACCCGGCGCCGCAACATTAAGCAGATCCCCTAACATTCTCAACCCGCCACTTGCACCCGGCGTTTGAATGATAGACATTCGGTCATAAATAGGCGTCTCGCCAAACACGACTTTAGCAATACTTTGATTGAACTCTTCACAACCTGCTAAGCCGACATAAGCTTTGGTTTGCTGCTCAGTGGTCACAATTCGTTGCGCCTCGGAAACAGCCTTCATAATTGGCGTTTGGCCTTCGCTATTACGGTAGACACCGATACCAAGATCAACTTTATCCTCACGAGGATCGTTTCGATAAGCGACAGAGAGAGAAAGAATAGGATCGAGCGTAGGCTCGGATAAATGAGAAAACATGAAAGTCACAACCCTTTGAAATTCAAGCAATGGCTTTCACGTTATCACTAGATTCAAATGAATGAAATACTTTTATGCGCTCGACCATGCGAGCTGAGGAGAATTACACCACAATCAGCAAAACGATGGCTTAAATTTCAGTAAAGCGATGAATAATTTGGTTGGAGCTACCGCGCCACTCAAGTTCTGGGTCAAATAGTGGCTGCTCAAACTTGCCATCCACCAGCACATCAACAAGATCTATAACCTCACGCTGCTTGGCAGACAAGTTCGCTAAGGTGTAACCTGACCATAACCAAATATCTTTACCAACGCACTCGGATTTGACTCGCTTAACCAATTTAAGTACCGCTTCAACATTAGCTGGATGCAGCGGATCCCCTCCAGATAAAGACAGCCCACGCTTCTTAATTCTCGTATCATTCAAATCAGCAATAATTTGATCTTCAAGTGCTTGTGTAAAAGCATGTCCAGAGCGCAACGACCACGTAGATTGATTGTAACACCCTCTGCATTGGTGCTCACAACCAGACACAAAAAGCGTACACCTTGTACCGGGTCCATTTACAACGTCAATCGGGTGATACTGGTGGTAGTTCATAATGATTAAGTCTCTACAATTTTACTTGGCGATTCAATGACGACCGAATAAATGAGCCGTCTGCACATAACACTATGCGAAGACGGCTCTTATTCTGCTTTTGCTAGACTCAAGTTAACCTTTAACAAGAAGTCATTACCCTCTCGTTAGGTTAGACGCAGTATCACGACAGGCACTGCGCTCAACGCTACTAGCTGGTTTTACTACAAGTGTTTTACGCGTCGTTTCACTTCTTCTTGTTTGCCGAAGTTGAAAGGGCGAGCATCCGGGCTACCTAAATAACCGCAAACACGGCGTGTGACGGATACCTTAGATGAATCGTGGTTACCACACTTAGGACAAGTAAAGCCTTTACTCGCACAATCAAACTCACCGGTATAGCCACATTCGTAACACTCATCAATTGGCGTGTTTGTACCGTAGTAAGGCACTCGACTATAGCTGTAATCCCAAACGTTTTCTAACGCTTCGATGTTGCGCTGCATGTTCGGGAACTCGCCGTAACAAATAAAGCCACCTGACGATATTTCAGGATACGGCATTTCAAAGTCAATCTTATCGTATGGGTTAACCGTCTTTTGTACATCCAAGTGGAAACTGTTGGTGTAGTAACCTTTGTCAGTTACCCCATCAATCACACCAAATTCTTTGGTATCAATCTGACAGAATCGGCTACATAGGTTTTCACTCGGCGTACCGTAAAGACTAAATGCGTAGCCTGTTTCTTCTGCCCACGATTTCACGGTTTCTTTCATGTGTTTAATGATATCAAGCGCTTTATCACGGATGTCGTTGTCATCAAACATATGCACTTCAGTACCAAACAACGCTGTCATCGTTTCATGAATACCGATATAGCCTAGTGAAATAGATGCCCTACCATTTTTAAAAATCGGCGCAATGGAATCATCCGCTTTCAAGCGAACACCACATGCCCCTTCCATATAAAGGATAGGTGCCACACGAGCTTTTACTTTTTCAAGACGACTAATACGTGTTTCTAACGCGCGACGTGCTAATGTCATGCGGTCATTAAGTAGCTCATAGAACTTATCGAGACTACCATTTGCTTTGATTGCAATTCGTGGCAAGTTGAGGCTAACAACACCTAAGTTGTTGCGGCCTTCATGCTGTAATTCACCGTTTTCTTCATAAGTATTTAAGAAACTACGGCAGCCCATCGGAGTTTTAAATGACCCCGTGACTTCTACAACTTTATCGTAGTTAAGAATGTCTGGGTACATACGTTTTGACGCGCATTCCAATGCTAGCTGTTTAACATCATAGTGTGGATCTTGCGCTTGATGATTCAAACCATCTTTAATAGCAAACACCAATTTAGGGAAAACCGCCGTTTTGCGATTCTTACCCAGGCCGGCAATACGATTCTTCAAAATAGACTGTTGGATCAATTTTGATTCCCAGCTTGTGCCAAGACCAAAACCAAACGTAACAAAAGGAGTTTGACCATTTGCGGTATGTAACGTGTTCACTTCATATTCTAGAGATTGAAAAGCGTCGTAACACTCTTTTTCAGTTTGCTTGATCGCAAACTCTTCAGGTGCATGAATATCCCATTCTTTAGCAATCTCAAGGTGCTTGTCATAACTGGTCTTTACATACGGAGCAAGCACTTCATCGATACGGTTAATAGTGGTTCCGCCATAAATATGGCTTGCCACTTGCGCAATGATTTGAGCCGTAACCGCAGTCGCAGTAGAAATCGATTTAGGGGTATCGATCTCAGCGTTACCCATTTTAAACCCATGAGTCAGCATGCCTTTCAGATCAATCAGCATACAGTTAAACATCGGGAAAAACGGTGCATAATCGAGATCGTGATAATGAATATCACCTTCATCATGCGCTTGTACAATGTCACGTGGCAAAATACGTGTTTTCGCGTAGTGCTTCGCGACGATACCCGCTAACAAGTCACGTTGAGTTGGAATAACCTTGCCGTCTTTGTTCGCATTTTCGTTTAATAAGTCGGCATTGCTTTCTTCAATCAGACCTTCAATCTCTTTGGTCAACGCACTTTTTTTCTCGCGCGCCAAATCACGGTCATGACGATATTCGATATACGAACGAGCCAGTCCTTTATATGGACCTTGCATCAATTCGTTCTC
The DNA here is from genome assembly GCF_050337155.1 of Vibrio cionasavignyae. NCBI lineage: Bacteria > Pseudomonadati > Pseudomonadota > Gammaproteobacteria > Vibrionales > Vibrionaceae > Vibrio > Vibrio cionasavignyae. The sequence continues at coordinate 75,193 of NZ_JAKJSR010000026.1, read as the reverse complement.
GACAAGAGTCTGGATCTCTTGGATGTCTACATTTTCGCAATCCTGCAGTTTAAGCTCTACTGCTATCGCGACATTAGCCGCATAGAGTTCAAGCGCTTTATCTGCATGTTCTGCTGCTCTTACTACGGCAGCTTCTATACGATCCTTTGTAAACGGAGCACGAGAGCCGTCTCTTTTGATTACGATTGTTTTCACCCTTTCTCCTATCCCCTCAATATTCACAGACTTATCCACAAATACACTATATGGGGGTGTTACGATTGATTCTGACACAATATATTGTGGTGTATTTAACGAGAAGTGCAAACTAAAAGTATTGATTTAGATCAAGTAAAATGAGGTAGTGAACAAGAAGGATTCAATCTGATGAGCTTGATCCCAGTTAATAAATTGCAGCGAATTTTCATCAAATTTTGCCAACTTTATGTTGATCTTTTGGCATCGCTTACGGCACATTGGCTGGACGATTATTTAGAAATGGCAAGGACGATGTTTAGAACGATCTGTTATGAAGTGACGAAATTTACTTGCGTCGTGGCTATAAGTATTTTTCCTACAATTACGCACGCATTAACGGTTACGAGTTGGAATATAGAGTGGCTATCTCTTACCCCTTCCAACCGGTTCGAACAGAGCAAACGAACTGATGCCGATTTTCAAGCACTCTCACGCCATTTAAAACAAGTGTCACCCGACATTCTGGCATTCCAAGAGGTAGACTCCATCGCCGCTATTCAAAAAGTAGTGGGAAACGAGTACACCATTTACTTTTCTGACCGAGCGCTTTCCCATAACCATAAACACCAGTTTAATGAGATAAACCAATATACTGGCTTTGCTATTCGCGACACGTTACAAGTCAAAGACCTCCCTGACTTTCCTCTTACTCAAGGAAATCGACTGCGATTTGCTTCTGCAGTGACGTTAACCTATAAAGGTGAAAAAATTCAGCTGCTTTCTGTACATCTTAAGGCGGGGTGCAGCGGGAAATACTCCTCAACATCGTCATGCAAACAACTCCAACGTCAGGGCAAAGCCATCAATAATTGGCTTAAACAAGTTGAGCAGCAAGGACAACACTATATTTTGCTCGGCGATTTCAACCATAACCTAGCGTATCGCGGAGATTGGTTGTGGGCCCAGATGATCAATGGTCTCACTTACAGCCCAAGATTAACGAGCCAATCCACTAAAGCAAGCTGTAAGGTACAATCTAATAAAAACCCCAATCGCACCCATCAGTTCCGTTCACTGATCGACCATATCATAGTGAGTCCATCGCTGCGTACCTCCCCGGCTATTCAGAATACAATGCAGACCAAAGACGTGTTGTCTTTTAACATGAGCGACCATTGCCCTATTAGCGTGACGCTGTATTAGCCGCCACACCGGTATCTATGGCGAGCCTTTCGTACCCACAGTTGCAATAACTTATGGGCGGGCAGAACCTACTAACATCAATGGGTTGTTTAACAAATAAAAAGGCTTGGTGATTAAACCAAGCCTTTATCAGCCCCACATCAGAGCGAGCCACACCGTCTTACTTTCGCCAAATGCCTAATTATTATTGCGTTTAGACAACAAAACATCGCCAATAAACATTCCGACGAGCATCATAACCACAAAGCCAACAATACCCATGCTGCCATTGGCGATTGACGAGATAGCAGGTCCAGGACAAATGCCCGCAATACCCCAGCCTACACCGAACAAAGCAGCGCCACTTAATAATTGAGCATCGATCTTCTTATCATCTGAAACGCAGAACTGATCAGTACACACTGGCTGCTCTTTCTTACGAATAATCAGCCAATAGCTTGGTGCGAACACCAGCAATGCGCCTCCCATAACAAAGGCGAGATCAGGGGACCAGTGACCAAATATGTCAAGAAAAGCGATGACATTTTTGGGATCACTCATACCAGAAACAATCATGCCAATACCAAACAGAAAACCACTAATGAGTGAGATAATACGTTGCATCATTGCCTCCTATAGTACGTGTAACAAAACGCTAGTTGTTGCCATTGCAACCGCCATGAATGCCATCGTAGCAGCAATCGAACGCTTCGATAGACGGCCCATCCCACAAATACCATGCCCGCTGGTGCAGCCATTACCCAACTTGGTTCCCAAACCGACGAGCAAGCCAGCAACCAAGACTAGTGGCGCAGAGACAACCATCTCAACAGGAGCGACATTCATCAGTTTTGCCGATAGAGTGCCCCCAACGACCATGCCTAATACAAACAAAAGACGCCAGCTCGTATCGCCTAATTTAGCTTGATAAATCCGGCCAACAACGCCACTTATACCAGCAATCTTGCCGTTGAAAAATAGTAACAATGTGGCGGATAGCCCAAGTAACATACCACCGAGCAGCGATGCCCACGGGAAAGTGAACTCCATAACGACCTCTTTAAAACATAAAATTGATTTAAGTTGCAAAACTCATCTAAAATTTTGCAAGTTAACACAGCTTCAATATCGCGTAACTAGTGGCAATATAATGTGTGCAACTGTTTAATAAGCCCCACGACACGTTCATCTTTGAGTGCGTAGTAAACATGCTGTGATTCTTTCCTTGAAGAAACTAAGTCCGCCTTCTTTAACACCGCTAAATGTTGTGAAAACGCAGATTGGCTTAGATCTGAATTCGCTTGTAATTGACCAGCCCCCTGCTCTCCATCCACTAACTGGCACAACACAAACAAACGGTCTGGATGCGATAGCGTCTTCAGTACCTCTGCGACATCCGTTACGCGTTCTTTCATATGCAATAAATCCACGTTGTTACCTCCACGTGTCATGATTTAGTTAATTATCTACGCACCCATTATTTTAGTCAACACTTAATTAGCATCTGTGAATTTAGACTAAAATAAATTAGACATTGCTAATTTATAGCATTATAGTAATCGCAACTGAAATGAATTGACGGCAAGATCGTCTATTTAGCACGATTAGCTTTAAATAAAATGAACAGAGGTATTGTATGACTAAGATATTAATCGTAGGTGGTGTTGCAGGAGGCGCGTCTGCCGCGGCACGAGCAAGACGTTTAAGTGAAGATGCTGAGATCGTGATGTTCGAACGTGGACCTTTTGTTTCTTTCGCGAACTGTGGCTTACCATACCATGTCGGTGGGGATATTCAGGATCGTAGCAAACTACTATTACAAACTCCTGAAAGCTTTTTAGCTCGCTTTAATGTTGATGTTCGTGTCATGAATGAAGTCACTTCAATCAACCGAAGCGATAAAACCGTGTCGGTTAAAAACTTAGTCGATGGAAGTCAATATACTGAATCGTATGACTTTCTGTTACTGAGCCCCGGCGCTGCCCCTTTTGTTCCACCTATCAAGGGTATTGATAACCCCCTTACGCATACTCTGCGTAACATCCCCGATATGGACCGAATTCTACATACTATTCAGATGAATAAACCCAAACATGCCACGGTCGTTGGTGGCGGTTTTATCGGCTTAGAAATGATGGAAGCATTCCACCAGCTTGGTATCAAAACCACGTTAATTGAAATGGCAGACCAAGTTATGACACCGGTTGATAAGGAAATGGCAGGCTTTGCTCATTCCGAGATCAAATCACATGGTGTCGACCTACGCTTAGGTGTCGCACTTGAATCCGTTAACTACTTACCCAATCAGCAAGTGGCTGATGCAAATGCAGGTGAATTGAATGAAGAGCAGCATCTTCAGGGTGAACTAGAACTTACTCTTAATAGTGGCGAGACACTGACTACCGACATTCTCATTATGGCTATCGGTGTTCGTCCAGAAGCAAGCCTTGCGAAAGAAGCAGGATTACAACTTGGTAACTTTGGTGGTATTTACACTTCTGACACAATGCAAACCAGTGATCCTGCTATTTATGCCGTTGGTGATGCCATAGAAGACAAAGATTTCGTCACTGGTAAGCCAGGCTTTGTTCCACTCGCAGGGCCTGCAAATCGTCAAGGACGTATGGCGGCAGACAACATGCTTGGACGTAATGAAAGCTATCAGGGTACACAAGGTACCGCTATCGTTAAGATTTTCGACTTAGCCGTTGCATCTGTAGGCAAAAATGAAAAAGTACTAAAACGTGAAGGTATTCGCTATGAGAAAGTGTACGTTCATACGGCCAGTCATGCGAGTTATTACCCTGGTTCTGAAATTGTGTCGCTAAAACTGCTTTTTAGCCCGGAAACAGGCAAAATTCTTGGAGCTCAAGCCGCTGGTAAAGATGGTGTGGATAAGCGAATCGATGTTCTTGCGGTCGCGCAGCGCGCAGGCATGACAGTAGAGCAACTTCAACACCTTGAACTGACTTACGCTCCCCCGTATGGCAGTGCAAAAGATGTCATTAACCAAGCCGCGTTTGTTGCCAACAATATACTTAAAGGTGATGCAACACCGATTCATTTTGATGAGATAGATAACCTGACAAGCGAACAAGTGTTGTTGGATGTTCGTAACCCTAGTGAGCTCGAGAATGTCGGCTTTATCGATGGTGCAATCAATATCCCCGTGGACCAACTTCGTCAACGTATGGATGAGCTACCGAAAGACAAAGAGATCATCATTTACTGCCAAGTTGGGTTACGCGGTAACGTCGCCTATCGTCAGCTGGTTAATAGTGGCTTTAAAGCTCGTAACCTTATTGGTGGTTACCGTACTTATAAATTTGCCTCACTATAAGTATCAATTATTCTTATTACTAGATAACACACCAAACGATAAGAAAAAAGGAAGCCGAGGCTTCCTTTTTTGTACTGAGTTCTCAGTTAATTATTTAGCAGGCTTGTTCTGGCAATGCTCGATAGCGGTAGCCATCAATTCCAAAGCAGATTGTTCACACGCTGGCAGCTGTGCATCACTGCTATTAATTGGCGTAACACGCTCACCCCATTTAATGTGTCCTGCACCCCAAGTTAGTCCAGCGCCAAATGCTGCTAATAGCAGGTCATCATTGGGTTTGATTTTCCCTTGCTCTACCGCTTCACACAACGCAATAGGCACTGTCGCCGCAGACGTGTTGCCATACTTTTGAATGTTCACAAATGCTTTTTCGCGTTCAATGCCCGACAGATCGCACAAGGTTTGAATAATGCGAATGTTCGCTTGATGAGGGATCACCACATCAATATCTTCTTTGGTCAAGTTTGAACGAGACAATACGGTATTCGCAGCAGCGCCCATACCTTTTACTGCACGCTTAAAGATTTCTTTACCAATGAATTCAAACTCAAAGTAACCGTTATCCGCCGCGAAACGATCCATCGACGTACCAAACTTCGGCACAGCTAAAATGTCACGCCCTTTCGCGTCACAGCCTATTTGCGCGTCTTGCAGACCCACTTTACTTTCTGTACGGCTTAATACCGCAGCACCTGCGCCATCGCCAAACAATACAGCGGTATCTCTTTCACTCCAATCAAGGAAGAAAGACAAACGCTCAGCGCCGATAACAATCGCGTGACGGTAGTTACCCGACTGAATCAACTTAGTCGCGGTTTCTAAGCCGTAAACAAAACCCGTACATGCCGCATTTAGATCAAACGCAGCAGCAGCCGGAACACCCAAGTTCTGTTGTACACGAGAAGCAGTATTTGGAATCAATGAGTCTGGTGAACAAGTGGCTACAATAATCAGATCAACGTCTTCTGCCGTAATACCAGCGCATGCCATCGCATGTTGCGCTGCAACCGTAGCCATATCAGAGGTATTAACGTGGCTAATACGACGAGTTTCTATCCCAGTCCTAGAACGAATCCACTCATCAGAAGTTTCCATTACCGTACTTAGGTCGTGGTTAGTCAATGTTGCTGGTGGAAGGCACTTACCCCAACCAGTGATTTCGGCATAATAAGCTGTCATTCTGTACCTATCTATATTGAATCATTAAGCAATTTTTCCATCATATCACAACATTTTGATTGTTAATGCAAATGCAAACAATGCTTGTGGACCGTGTCGTTCACCAACCATTCACCCAACAAATGCAACCCATTCAAACCTATATTTAAAACAGATTGAGCAAGCTTGCGCATGACAAAATCGGATAATAATTAAGCAAAAATCTATTCACGCCTGATTATAAGACCTGGATATTAACAGGTCTTACCAATAAACAATCGCGAACCATATCGCAGCCCTAATGACTTTCACTTAACACGTTAGGGGTTAGTTTGTGAGAAATATCGCGCATGCAGCAGCACTTGAGGATAGAGTTCCGTAAATAAATTCGAGAGGCGTTGGTAATTCAACTCTAAGTCAACACCACATTCGGCAAGAGGTTCCATCCTTAGGCTACGTTGCGACATCCTTTCCAAGGCGTATTGGATATTATCCAGTTCTTGATACGATTCTAACCACCTATCACGCCACATAAATTCGCTCATGCGTAGAAAACGTTCCGGCAATGGCGCGGCATCCACCTCTTGTGGTGTAGTAACGTCGCGATGTGCATTATCAACAAAATCGCATAACGGCATGACATGATAATGCTGCCAATGTTTCGCTAAACAATGATCCCAAAACATATCTAGCGCTATAGGGGCAAAGCGGCGCTTTTCTGGTGCAAATAGCGCTTTGCATTGTTTAATAATGTCATGATTATCGGTGTACGAGTCCACGCTGCGATGTAACCGGATTCCACTAGCTAACTCAACGCCATAGATTTTTGCTGGATCGCCTTTAACGAAATCGCCCAACAAGTTTCCTAGTAAACTACTATGACAGTGATCGGCAATGTGAAGGTGCGCTAAAAAATTCATCCCGTTCCTTTTATTCAACTTTAAAACAGTGTGGCTACTACTGCGCGTTTATTCAATGTAAACCGTAATAGATTAAGAGCTTTGCTGTCCGAATCACTTACCTGTAAAGGTTTCGCAACACTTTCCATAATGCTAATTAACGGCAGAACCTCGACGACATCGACCACGCAAGGCTACTATCCCAATCTTCGTGAAAACATAATATCCGTGCTAATGGCAAGGAAACCACCCATCGGAACATGTTGGACACGCTATATACCGGCTACTTATTGCAGTCAAACCGACGTACACAAAGCTAACATAAGCTCAAATTAACAAAGGAATGCATTAACATGGATAAGGATCATAGCTTAAGAGAAAACCTACTAGCGTTATTGCTTGGTAGTGCATTGGTTTCACTTGGTGTCATTTTTTTCAACCAAGTCGGATTACTCACTGGTGGGACTGCGGGTCTGGCTATTTTCATTACTAAAGTATCAGCATTTACGTTTGGACAGGTATTTTTCGCGCTAAACCTACCTTTTTACCTACTCTCCGCAACTCGAATGGGCTGGCCATTTACCATTAACACTTTTATCGCTGTTAGTATCGTTTCATTTGCAGTTGACCATCTACATCATGTTATTCAAATCAGTCATATTGAGCCTCTGTACGCCGCGATTATTGGTGGTGGTTTAATTGGTATCGGCATGCTCGTCATCTTCAGACACAAAATGAGCTTAGGTGGATTCAATATTCTTGCACTATTTCTACAAGATCGCTTTGGCATTCGTGCGGGTAAAGTTCAAATGGCGCTCGATTGCTCCATCGTGATTCTGTCTTTCTTCATCGTTGACTTGTCATTAATTGCACTGTCTATCTTGGGAGCGATTACCACAAACCTTATTCTTGCCATGAACCACAAGCCTGGCCGCTATCAAGCTGCGGTTGCGGCTAAGCCTCAGACTTAACACAAATAACACTCGAACTGATAAAATTCATACCAATAGCGGCCATGAAGGAATGGTTACTGTATGAGGATAGGTACCGACAAGAATATAGATACGGCGAGGATATAGGTACTGTAAAGGGCTTGTGGTCACCAAACCTCAAGCCGCTCACATGTCACTTCATTATTTATGGCTTATGTCGGACAGAATGACAATCTTGTCTTAAAGCTCGCTATTTTTACGCTTATTTGTGACCTTGTCACAGATATACTCCCCGATTGGAATAGCGGATGTTGCTGCCGGGGAAGGTGCATTACAGACATGCAAACTTCTCGCACTTTCTGCAAACAAAAAGTCATGAACAAGCGTACCGTCAGATAAGACCGCTTGCGCACGAATACCCGCTGGATAAGGTTTAAGATCATCGACCGTAATGCTCGGACAATATTTATTCACCGCTTTCAAGTACCCTGCTTTCCACCAGGAATTCTTGAATTCAGTGAGTCCTGTTCTGATGTGCTTTCTTGTCACTTTCCAGAAACCGGAAAATGTCAGCATTTGCCAAGTGTCTTGCACACTAAGGTTCACAGAGCCGTAGCCTTCTCGCTTCCAACCTTGTACGGCATTGGGCCCTACCGTGACCGAGCCATCAATCATTCGTGTTAAATGTACTCCTAAAAAGGGTAAATCTGGATCTGGAATAGGGTAAATAAGATGATTTACCACCCTATTATGACGGCTATCTAAGCGATAGTATTCACCACGATAAGGGATAATTTGGAAATCCGTTTTGATTCCAAGCAACTGCGTCATTCTATCTGCCATCAAGCCACTGCAGGTGATCAAAAACTGGCTAGTCATCGTCAGAGCCTTATCCTTTTTAATGCAACCAATGATTATTTGGTTATCGCATTCCACAAGCTCAGTCACCTTGGTTTCGAGTTGAATGATGCCGCCGTTCGCCTCAAATTCCACAGCCAACTGCTGCGTCACCAACCGATAGTCAACAATGCTAGTCGTTGCAACATAGATAGCGCCTAACCCAGTAATATTGGGCTCTGCTAACTTGAGTTGCGCTTGGTCTAACAAGGTTACCTCTATGCCATTCACCTGACATCGTTCATATAACGCCATCATACGTTGTTGCTCGACGGCGTTCGTCGCGACCAATAACTTACCGCAATTTTCTACTGGTATCTCGTGAGCACGACAAAATGCCAACGTTCGTTCTACACCGCGCTTACAAAAATCGGCTTTCATACTGCCCGGTTGGTAGTATACGCCTGCATGAATAACACCACTGTTATGACCCGTTTGATGCTGAGCAACACCCGTCTCTTTTTCTAACAATAAGATCTTACTCTCAGGGTATCGCAGCTGCAATTGCCAAGCGGTCGACACACCAACAATGCCACCTCCCACTATCACATAGTCATATTCCGTGTCCATGTTACCCCTTAAGATGCTGATACCGATTTCGTTTGTTGTGCTTTACTGTTTTTAGCTTTCGTGTCTTCAGATTTATTACTTTGACCTTTAATTTTCTCCGCTTTAAATACGCGATTGCTGTGTATAAAAACCAATGCAAATACACCGCATGCAATCACACGAACGAGTATAGGAAGATCATGCCAAACTAAGCAAACACCTACCACCACAAGTACGACTCTCAACAGTACCGTTAACGGGCCTTCTAGGTATCCTTCAATCGCACCAATTAACGCGTAAGTACCAATGATCGCAAAGAACCCAACACTCACTACCGACATCACATCCCAGCTAACCAAACCTGTGTACGCGATAAGTAAGGGAACAAGGTATAAGCCTTTGGCAATTTTCCAAGCAGTTAAACCCGTTCGCATAGGTGGCGTTTTCGCGATTGTTGCAGCAGCAAAAGCCGTTAAGCACACTGGCGGTGTTACATTACTATCTTGAGAAAGCCAAAATATGATCAAATGCGCTGCGAGCAACGCTAGCCCAACCGCTTCCATTCCAATACTTTGCTCTAATAAGGTCTCCACAAAGTCTGCGGGAACTAACGCTACTAGCTCTTTCGCCGTTTCTATGGGCATTGGGGCATTGAGTAAATGTAAACGCTCTGGTGCCGCCAACATAAATATGGCCTTCGCTTGTTCGGGCAGTTGTCCCGACACCATCAGTTCAAACAATTGATTTTCTGCAATGAGTTTGTACAATGCCGGCGCAGACAAGGTGCCAAGCACAATATACGCAGCCGTCACTGGAAGCCCCATACCAAGCACTAAAGACGCTAGCGCAATCAACACCAGCATGATCAACAAATTACCACTTGCCCAACCGTCTATCATCAAAGAAAACGTATTGCCGATGCCAGTGGTACTGATCACATTAATTACCAGCCCAATACCCACAAGCAATATCGCCGTAGTCGCCATATTCTTAGCCCCTTGTGACAGCGCTTCAATGATCGCTTTCGGTCCCATTTTATGATCTTTAGAAAACCACGACGCTACGACTACGGAAAGAATTGAGATGCCCGCAGCATAGGTTGGTGTAAAGCCTTGCACCAGCAATGTCACCAGAACGGCGAGTGGAATCAAATTGTGCCAGCCTGATATCAAGACTTTCCATAAAGGCACTTCACTCGTGGTAATTTTTTGAACGCCGCTACGTTTGGCTTCTATCCGCACAAAGAACGCAACGGATAAAAAGTAGATCAACGCAGGAACAAAAGAGACGGCGATAATATCCACGTAAGGTATTTGAGTATAAGACGCCATAATAAACGCACCCGCCCCCATGACTGGTGGCATCAATTGTCCGCCAGTCGATGCAGCGGCCTCTACTCCAGCCGCAAATCGAGAAGGAAACCCCGCTTTTTGCATTAACGGGATACTAATTACCCCTGTCGAAACCGTATTAGCGACACTTGATCCTGAAACCGAGCCCATTAGCCCTGAACCAATCACTGCTATAAATCCCGGTCCGCCAATAATTTTTCCGGCTGCCGCTCGAGCGACGTTAATAATGTAGTCACCCACACCAGAACGAACTAAAAACGCTCCAAATAAAATAAACATGAATACGAACGTCCAGCTAATACGCGAGATTGCGCCAAACATTCCTTCAGACGAATAGAAACTCCGATATAACAAGGTTTCCATACTCAAGCCGGGGAAATGAAAAATACCGCTTGCCCATTGCCCCCACAGCACAACGTAACTTAGACAAACGACAATGAGAATTGGAATAAACCATCCCATCGTTCGACGTATCAGTTCAATTACGATAACAATCGCTAGAATGGCGAATACCCAATCGCTGGTGACAAATTTAACGCCACGCTCGTAGAGTGCATCTTCGGCATAAGGGATATACAACAAACAGGCAATGGCAGCCAGCGCGATAAAGACATCAACCACAAGCGCTGCTTTACTGGACTTCAGTGATACATGAGCAGGATACCAAAGGCTGCATATCACAGCGAACCCAGCGAAGTGCGTGGCAGAAATCCAAAGCTCCGGTAACGTTGATAGCGTATTAAACCAAATATGAAGCAAAGACAGCACGACACCAAACACCGTGATCGTGGTGGTTACCCATGGAAAATCACTGCGAGTCGGCAGCTCAAATTTTTGCAATTCCTTTTGAACGGTATCGCTCATGACATACTCCAGCCTATCGGCTTCTGTTCCTAACTATTCACGAATCTAAGGTCACGTATTTAAGGAATGCCTTCAACGAACGCGAAGGCATTGTCGCGCCATTAGCTAGTAAGAAGCAGCACCACTGACAGAATGTCTGTAGCCAGTGGTAACTCCATCCAACTAACAGCGCATTTTGTACGCTGTTAACTTGCTTACTTGCTATTTAGCAATCAGGTGAGATGGGATCTCTAAACCCACCTCTTTATAGTAACGAGCAGCACCTGGGTGAAGTGGGACAGGCAAACCAGCTATCGCTTTTTCAAGCGCCATGGCTTTTGTGGCTTTATGAATGCCTTGCAAAAACGCCAAGTTTTCATAAATGGCTTTCGTCAGTTCGTAGACATCATCATCAGAAATATCATCTCTTACTGCCAAAAAGTTAGGCTGAGCAATCGTCGTAATTGGCTTGTCTAAACCGGGATAGGTATTGGCTGGAATGTCATATTTAGTCCAAAGGTTGAAACCACCATTCGCCTCTTTAATTTGTTCATCGGTAAAGGACAAAATAGAAATGTCACTACCAAGCGCAGCAAATGCTTGAGTGACCGCACCGACTGGCACCCCTGCTGGTGTGTTCATGCCATCGATCGTGCCATTTTGTAGAGCACTCGCGCTACCGCCGTAGCCCATAAACGCAAGATTAAATGAGTCAGGATCCACCTTTAACCCTTTCATAATTTGGCGACCCGAGTTTTCAGTCCCAGAATTCTTTTTACCAATAGAGAACTTCTTATCAACCAGATTATTCAAGTCAGACACGGTACCGGTTTCCGCTAGCTCAGTACGAACGATAAAATGCTCGACGTTTTGCCACAGCATAGACACTGAGCGTAACTGCTCTTGACGACCACTCTTTGCATATGGGCCTTCACCAGACCACGCCCACGCGCCGTATAGACCTTGCAATATGGCAAACTGAGCTTCATTTTCATTCAAAAGTTTGACGTTTTCGCCTGATCCCGCAGAACTAATCGCCGATAGCGAAAAATGGTATTTGGGTGCTAGCTTGACCTTGCTCAACGTGGCCAGCGCCACACCTACGGGGTAATACGTTCCCCCCGTAGACGCCGTTGACAAAATATAGCTTCGCTCTTGTGCGATAGCGGCATTCGTGACCAATCCAAAAGAAGTCAGGGCGATGACTAACGCTTTAGCTACTCTATTTTTGTTCATTGTTACACTCCATGTTATTTGGCGTTACACACTTGTTATCAATCAATCTTCTATAGCAAGCGTGATGCCAAAGTTTAACTGATTGATAAGTAACAATATTACTAAATAACAATGATAAAATGAGCAAATTATTGCTCAAATGTGCCACGACACATGAGCAAATTTTTGCTTACCCAAACACCGAGAAAGTCGCGCGACAACGTCGACATGTTAAAAAATTGTGACTTGACGGATGTTTTAGACGTAATCCCACTAAGCAACTTTTTGCCGATAACATTGCGTCATAGACTCGCCTCTCTAGATCACTTCACGAAATGAGTTTGCAACTAGCCCAGCTCTCTACTTTCTACTTTCTACTTTCTACTTTCTACTTTCTACTCAAGAATAAAAACAATCAATTAGCCAACTTCATCGACACAAATCTCGTTGCTTCGTTACTCCGATGCTTATTGCTTAGTTGCTTAGTTGCTTAGTTGCTCTGTAGCTTAGTTGCGTTAGGTATAATCCCCTCGATTCAGACCCAGCTTTTGCATTTTTTGATTAAGCGTTCGCCTTGGTATATCTAACTCAAGCATGACATCGGTAATACAACCATGATGGCGAGACAAAGCATCACTCAACACCTTTCTTTCGAAGTTATGTAATTGAATCGCTAGTGGTACACCACTTTGAGTCATTTCTGTCGTAGAGCTAGGGCGCATCGTCAGAATTTCCATGACTGACACGCTATCGTCAAGAGCAAAACGCATTGCGGCGTTCCTTAGCTCACGGACATTACCGGGCCACGAATAACTCAATATCGCCTGTCGATCAGCGTCGCTTAGTGTTCGTGCATCTTCACGAGTGTGACTAATAAAGTGTTCAAACAAGATCAAGGCATCTTCTTCTCGCTCTCGCAAGGGGGGAATGTGAATTTGAGCAACATTGAGGCGATAATATAAGTCTTGTCGAAATTCGCCGTTGTCACTCAAATCCTCTTTGGCTGCGGCAATCACTCGAAGATCCGTGTTGATCGTCTGATTTCCTCCCAGCCGCTCTACGGTATTTTCCTGTAAGCAACGTAGAACTTTAACCTGCATGGCAAGTGGCATACTCTCGATTTCATCGAAAAACAGCGTCCCTTTATCAGCATATTCGAGCTTACCAATTCGCCTTTTACTCGCCCCCGTGAAGGCGCCAGCTTCGTGACCGAACAACTCACTTTCAAATAGATTCTCGGGTACCGCCCCACAATTAATTGGCACAAATTGACGTTTACTGCGCGGACTTTCATTATGTAAACTGATGGCCACCAGCTCCTTACCGCATCCCGTTTCACCATAAATAATGACATGAGTATCAATGCGAGCCAACTTAACCACCTGAGCCCTCAATTGCACCATTACCGCACTTTGCCCAATTAACACTTGCTCAAGTCCATTAACGCTAGCCAAATATTCTTGCCGATGCTGAGCCGACGCTTGCGCTCGATACAAGAGCACTGCCTCGTTAACACGTTGCGACAATCTTTCTGGTTGAAAGGGCTTCTCAATAAAATCAAACACACCTTGTTGCAAGGCACTTACCGCCATGTCGACATCGCCGTGGCCGGTAATTAAGATCATTGGGGTTTGAATATTGTTTGCCGTTAGGTCGGCGAGTAGTGTTAAACCGTCTATATCGGGTAGTCGCACGTCACTGACTATCGCATCGTAGTCGCCATTAAGAATCGCAGACTTACCGGCTAACCCTGTGCTAAATGCCTCCACTTCAAAACCTGCAAGTTGTAACCACTGGCTCGTCGCTTGTCGAACAATGTCGTCATCTTCAATTAGTGCTACTCGTGCCGCATCTACGAAAACCATAACCTATCACCCAAATGAATACTCCATATCTACGTTAGGTAAATTTGCAATAGGATAAAAGGAGCTAAGTCGCACTTTTTGATCACAACTCTTTTACATCAATAAGAAACAGCGCAGTCTTTTAATAAAAGAAAATCAGTCTATTGCGGGATTCATGATGAGATATAAGTGGATAATTACTGTCGTTGTCGTCATGTTGATTGGGCTTTTCTATAGCACTAGCCGAGAAGTCTCACGGCAATGGCTTAGTAATCAAACCCAAATACTCGTCCAAGAGCGCTTGCTCGACTATATCGGCGAAGTAAGACGGACATTAAAGCGTTTTTATCACCTTCCTTACCTAGTCACCAATAACCCTAGAACCATCGCATTGGTGGCTGGTGATTTAGCACTAAAGCAAAGTGTTGAAGACGAACTCTTCCAACTTGATAAAGCTGCAAATACGAAAGGTTGGCTGATTCTGTCTGCCACAGGTGAAGCACTTGCATCTAGTGTTGCGGGAGAACGATTCAGCCTCTCTGATAGACAAGCCATCGCGCAACAAATTCACTCTCAAGGCGAACGTGTATCGTTGGTGAGTAAAACCAAAGGTTCGACTCCATTTTATTATTTGACCGCCCCAATCTTTATTGGCTTAGACATTGCTGGCATTGCTGTCGTGCAAATTGATCTCAGTCTGTTAACCGAACAAATCATTACCAGTAGCGACGTCATTACGTTTCAGAACCAGCAGGATCAGTTCTTTTTATCCAGTAGTACTCAATACGGTGCAGATTGGCTAAACGACTCTTCCCATCACATTGTGCAAAATGCCGAGTTGCTGTATGACAACACGCGCATTAAAACGTGGCAACTCACCAACTCACAAACCATTTCCGCAGATAGTTACCTTGCCCACACAGTTAAGCTTGACGACTTAAATTGGAAAATCAGTTACCTGACCCCGTTGAAACCAATGCAACAGACGATTAATGTTGTTGGCTGGAGCACAATCACCGTACTACTATTCGTCACTTTGCTGATTATCATCTTCTTTCAACGTCATCAAAAGCAGCAAAGTAAACAGCAGATCCAATCCATTTTGGAGGAGTCACAACAACGCCTTACTCAGATGATCAATAAGACACATGTCGGTTTAATGGTAATAGATGATCACGGACTTCTATTCGATGTTAACCCTATGGCAAAACGCCAATTCTGTCTTCCAGATAGACATAGCAAAGCGATACATGCATGGGAGTTGTTTGACGCGGGTAACCCCAACTCCACCACGCTCAAACTGCTAAAGAATCTAGCGATTCACAAAGAGCATACCGAATTGAGCGCAGTAGATACCATGGCAAAGCGAAGTGATGGCACTCTTTTTCCGGTCCTTTTTTCTTTAACTCTATTTCCTTGGCATGGTCAGCCTTTTTTCCTTGCCACCGTCATTGATATCAGCAAACGAAAAACTGCTGAACAGGCCCTACAGCAAGCGAACCAAGCGCTTGAGAAACGTGTTGAAGAACGCACTCAGGCTTTAGAACAAGCGCAACACGAACTCGTTCAAGCAAGTAAAATGGCGGCATTAGGGCGAATGTCCAGTGCAATTACTCATGAGTTAAACCAACCTCTCACTGGGCTTCGCACATTGCTCACTACCAACGAGCTTTTAATGGAACGCAATGAGTACGAAATGATGCGTGCTAACCACACGTTAATTCAAACGCTCATTGATCGCATGGCAAATATGACTCGCCAGCTAAAAAGCTTTGCCTATAGCAAACCCGAGTTACTCAACCCAGTTTCGTTATCTGAAGCACTCGAAGAGACATTGCGGATTTATCAGTCAAAACTGGCCACTATTGACGTGCGGGTTCGAGCGCCAGAAGTGCTGCCAACCATCCTAGGCGAAGAGCAACGTCTTAGACAGGTATTAGGCAACCTTATATCCAATGCCATCGATGCGCTCAGCGATACTAAGCAACCAATACTCACCATCGCTATTAGTAAGGTGAATACCATGATAGAAATACGAATCATAGACAATGGCTGCGGCGTAAACCCTTCTTCAATAGACGCAATATTTGAACCGTTTCACACCAGTAAAAAGATAGGCGACGGACTTGGGTTGGGACTATCAATTACCGCTAACAACATGCGAGATATGAACGGTTCTATCAGCGCAGACAATAATGCGCAACACGGCATGACTTTTACCCTAATGCTGCCGGAAGCCAATGTTTAACGCTGGCATTTCGACGCTTACATCACCAGATTAATATCGTTTCTACGCCCTACGCGCTCATAATGTGAACAGCAGCAAACTTTGAGGCGTAGAGTACAAGAATGATGTGCCTTGAGTATTAGATAAGTACAGTGAGGGTGAAAAACAATAACAACGGAATGACCATGAAACATAAGACTCTGTTCACCTCTTTGCTTATTGCAATGCCGTCACTCTTCGCGTCGTCTGCGCTTTTGGCATCGCCTTATCTGACAATATCTACAACCACAACCAGTCGTGATTACCCGCTAGAAAATGGCAACGCTGTGGTGGTGCCACTTACTAAAGACAAATATCAACTGACTATTTCTGGAATTGATGGGCAATGCGATAATCAGCTTCCAAGCAAAATTAAATTTAATACGCCAATCCCTTTGCTATGTGGTGAAACCACTCAACTATCACTTATCATTAGATTCACAGGAGATTATTCGTTTTCCTATCAGGAAGAAAACCAAACCTTGTTGTTTAAGCGGCAACCTAAAAAAGTTGCTCAAACGGCATTTAAACGCCCACTGCCAAAGGTACAGTGTGAAGCGTTTAGTGACGGCCCGAAGGATATTAATGTCTCCTCTTCCTTTGCTGATGGCACATTACTTCGGGAGGTATTTTCCGGAGAGGAATTACGCGTCAACAATGGTCTGGTCACGGTAACGCCTTCTCAAGAAAATGGCGGTCTCATCCTTCTAGAGCCGGTACAGACGCTAGCTAAAACATCCGACGCAGAAATAAACAAAACTATTAACTACCGCAATGCCAACATCTATTTTGTCATGGTTGATCGTTTCAATAATTCTGATAGTCCCGAATCGCAACCGTACTCTCGACATAACGATAACAAGCAAGAAATTGGTACTTTTCATGGTGGTGACTTAAACGGCGTCACAGAAAAGCTCGACTATATTAAGAGCCTTGGCACTAATGTCATTTGGTTGTCACCAATTGTTGAGCAAGTGCGCGGGTTTGTTGGTGGAGGTGACAGCGGATCTTTCCCATTTTATGCTTATCATGGCTATTGGGCACGGGATTTTACTAAAGTCGATGAGAGTTTCGGTAACGAAGAAGACCTAAAACGCCTCGTTTCAGAAGCCCATAAACGCGGAATAAAAGTCCTACTAGATGCCGTCATTAACCACCCAGGTTACGCAACGCTAGCCGATGCACAATTTGATGGACTAAATGTTATTACCACACCGGAAAAGCTACCGACTCAATGGGCCGACTGGGCGCCTAAGAAAGGGGAAAACTGGCACAGCTTCCACAGCAACATCAACTATCAATCATCAAATTGGAAAGACTGGTGGGGAGCCGATTGGGTTAGAACCGGACTGCCCGGTTATGACCAACCCGGTTCAAGTGACACTACGCTATCTTTGGCGGGATTACCCGACTTCAAAACAGAGTCGACTAAACATGTTCAGCCTCCTCAATGGCTGATGAATAATCCCGGCACACGCGTCACATCAAGAGACAGCTATACTGTCGCCGACTACCTCATAGAATGGCAAACGGACTGGGTCAAGCGCTTCGGTATAGACGGCTATCGAGTTGATACCGTCAAGCACGTCGAGCCAGAAGTGTGGAAGCGACTTAAATCCGAAGCGACTTACAGTTTAGAACAATGGCGCACGTTAAATAACACCTCTGGTCAGCCTTTCTGGATGATGGGAGAAGTGTGGGGACATAGCGCTTATCGCAGTCCGTATTTTGATGATGGGTTTGATGCGTTGATCAACTTTGATATGCAGAAAAAACTCGACAAAGGCGCCGCTTGTTTTAGTCAAATGGCCGACACTTATCAGCACTACTCAAATTCAATTGCTGACTCTACGGACTTTAATCCCGTCAGTTACATGTCATCTCACGATACCGAACTGTTTTTTAGCCGATTTAAAAACTACCAAATGCAAAAAAGTGCTGCCAACGCCCTGCTGCTGAGTCCGGGCGCAGTACAGATTTATTACGGAGATGAAATCGGCAGAGACATAGGACCTTTCGCCGATGATTTCCATCAAGGTACGCGTTCAGATATGCTTTGGTCACTCGACACCAATAAACAGCAACTACTCGAACATTGGAAAACCGTCGGTCAATTTCGAGACCGTCATCCTGCAGTCGGTGCGGGTGTGCACCACGTTATCACTGATGATGATGCATTTGTATTTTCCCGAACCCTCGGTGAAGATAAAGTCGTCGTTGCGTACTTTGGTCGATGAATCGAACTTATGGCGCTCATTGTATGAGCGCTTGTTTTTAAATACAGATAGAACAACGTATCTAGTGGGATCTAAAATAGGAAAATACCTCCGCTTTCCTCGCCAGTACTATTCACATTTTTTGGCTACCGCGGTAAAGTGCCCGCTCTATTAGTCACATTAATCAACATACAGCGGTAAACCCATGAACACAGATAACAACATTATCGACACTCTTGAATCACTAGAGCAATTCTTGCTTTCGGTCGAAAATGGCGGCCTCGGATTGGAAGGCGTTGCCGGTGTAGGAATGGCGACAAACAATTCTGATGGTCGCCACTTTGTTGCGGTTTTCAATGAGAAGCAAGAGTTGCTTCTTGCTCGCTGGATCAGCGATGAAATATTTGAAACAGGTAAAGAGTTAGTTCGTACCGGACCTAAACGTCATTAATATAGGTTAAACCCGTAAGCGACTAGCCGACATTCTGCTACTTTGTATACTGGGCCACTTAAGTTAAACAAGCCTGTTAAATGAGTGGCTCAACCTGCACGCAATGCAAGTATTTTTGCAAGATCTGAAAGATCTGAATACTGCACCATGGCTTCTTGCTTAGTCTCTACAGCAACGATAGACATTCGGTCCGCCAACTCATTACCTTCAATTCCCACATGCCCGTTAACATGGTGAATGGCCACTTGATTCGAGATTTGCTGATACAGTTCAAACATTGGCTTAATCAAATCTAGGTTTTTGATCTCTCCCCCCGACTTCTTCCAGCCCTTTGCTTCCCATCCTTTCGCCCACGTGGTGATACACTGAATCGCATACATAGAATCACAATATATGGCAACGCTGCTTCCATCCGACACGTACTCTTTTGCCAGCAGCATCGATTGATGCAAGCCATTTAGCTCCGCGGTGTTATTGGTGCCAAACGCCTGATATTTTCCATACCACAGCGCAACCAGTGAATTATGTTGATACACTGCGATACCCGCTCCAGCCTGCCCTGGGTTTGGGTCGCTCGCGCCATCGGTAAATATTTTAATCTCCAATGGCATCGCCGTAATATCTTGTTGAGTAAGGGGAGCAGTTTTAGCCTTTACCGTCTTATTTATCGACGTTTTAGTCGCTGGCACCTTTCCTCCTGTAGCAGGCTTCGACGAGCTCATCGCATAATTGGAACTGTACGCCTGTTCCGCTTCAGCCAAAGAAGGAAAAGACTTAAACTTCGCACCAGTAAACTTATCCACTTGAGCCTTGCTGTCTGCCCATGTTGAAAAAATGCCGGTTTCTCTTCCTTTCCACACTACGTAATACTTTTTAGCCAATGCTTTACCCTTTTCTACACTTAGAATTACCCGTGATGCTATTAACCCGTGATGTTAGGCTTCATCGCGACAAGAATACATGAACCATAAAATGACTCATCAATGACAGTACAGTAGCCAAGCTGGTATGAAAATACCATCCAACCTTGTCTTTTTTAGTGCACCTGCTGCTATTGTCATCACTTTGCAACTGGATTAATCGATAATGAAATCACAAACCGTAATTTGGTCTGTTTTGTGCGTCTCAGTGTTATTGCCTCTTTCTCATCAAACCATATGAAAAAAGCCAGCACTAGGTGCTGGCTTCAAAAATTAACGGCTTAAAAATTAAACTAGTTTCATTTCTTGAATGATATCTGATGCAATTTCAGGTTTCGTGCTTGTTGGTTTTTCATGAAGCCCTGATTTGAGCTGCCCTTTCCTGTTTCGTAATCCTGTCTCTAATTTCTTAACCGCGCCTGCGATAGCTGGATACATTACGTCGTCAGTCGCTTTTGCTGAAACTCTAACACCTTCATAATTAGTAAAGACTTCCACTTGATGCTGACCATGTTCCTTTGTGATGATAATGTCGCAGCTAATCAGTTGTGGAAAGTGAGCGGAAACCTTCTCAAATTTGCTTTCTATTTCTTTGCGAGAATCGTCGTTGATTGATACATGATGTGTTTGAACATTTACTTTCATATAATTCTACCTTTCCAATCACTGTGTCATTTAAACGTAGCAAACTCCACGTCATTTGACCAAGTGAATTTGTACACTTGTGTGATTAACTTCCTTGTTCTCAAATAATTTTCATACAGCCCCTTGAATACGTAGCCGATAGACAGAATATATAGGGGCAGGAAAAGAGATAAACGATGTATTTTTGACCTATCAATAGGTTCAGAGAAAATTCAACCTATTGATAACTAAAGGACAAGTCACGCCCCGCACATAGGCTACACTGTAACTTATTACTTGCAAACTTGTCGCTAGCCGCGACTTTTTAACGGGTAAATGACATGACTTCCGGCAGTTAAACTAACGAAACAGTACAGGTTTAGACGTCGGGTAATCTACTTTGAAAACTTACATTTCAAATACATTCAAGAACTCGCACGATTACTCACCTTTTTGCCGTAGAGACAAAACCCCACCCTTTCTCCCCAAGCATTACTGCGGACGAGTCCCATACACTCGTTCAATTTTCGTCATCTTGTCGTTACCTCATGTACAAAGCTTCACGCCGTTTATGAAAGTAATCAATAAATCATAAGGCGAGGTAAATACGGCGTCATTACACAGCCCAACCCATAACTCAAACTAATGAGACCGATATAAGTAACCACCCAGAGCTATAAATTTAGTGACATCAGTCGCAGGTTGTCATGCAAGAGGCTAATTTTTCAACATAAAATTAGTGATGCGTATTATGCTTAGCTTGATGACAGACTAGTCAATTGATTGAATCATAAGGTACTTCCAATGAAGAAATACACTATCGACACGCAACATCGCAACGACTGCCCTGAGTGCGATTCGGATGAATACCTACTGTCAGAAGATGGGGAAACATTCCTTTGTGCAAGCTGTGGATTCTACACGCAAGAATACTCCAAAGATTGGACGGTGATGTATGTGAATAAAGTATTGGTTCAAACACAGCCTAACTCACAACTTTGCTGTCTCATTCATTAAACCGTTAAGCTCGCCAATATGCGCGACGACTTGAGTCATCGCGGACAGGCATGTCACATTGGGTTGATCAACTTTGCATACTTTAGCGAAATGTACTGTCCTAACTCCCGTCGCAATGCCCATGTTGACACCTTTTACCGTGTCATCAATATAAACGCATTCCTTCGGAAGAAAACCCATAATCGTCACAGCGTAACGCAATAGATCGGGTTCTGGCTTCCAACTATTCGCATCAAAAGCCGAAATAACCTTTCCTCGGAACCGTTCAGAAAGGCCAACAATAGACAACATATGCAATGCTTTTTTAGTAGGGCTATTAGTGACAACGCAGTATTCAATCGCCTGATCATCCAAATAATCTAACAGCTTTTCCACACCATGAATTGGCGTGAGTTTTGATTCAAATAGCTCCGTGGTCAAGCGTCGATAAATGGGCTCAAGCAGATCCAGCGACGCATTAGATTTGGTGATACGCTTTGCCGACATAAGCACATCAGCAATTTTGCCTCCTGAGAAGTTTTCAGCCGCCACCTCCAATGATAGAGACACGCCTACCTCTTTAAAGGTCGCTACCAGCGCCTCACAACATAGCATTTCACTGTCGACTAAGGTTCCATCGCAATCAAATAAGACACACTTTACTTCTGACATACTACTTTACATACCCACAGCTACTTAATTCGCTATAAATATTAATAGACTATGGGTACGCAAAACGGTATCTACACGAGGGTTTACAACATTTCTCTAAGTAATACACGAAACTTTCGTGCTGATCACCGTTTTTCAATCCATATGTTCACTAAGTTTGAATTTTCGTCACTATTGATGTTCAAGGTCTCATGAATCAGTGACAAAGCGATGTCATCATGACTCGTTGACGCGGTTGCACCGACGATATCAGACACAACGACCACGTCATTTTCACGGCACATAATCGCCGCAGAAACGGCCTCTCCTTCACTAAAGCCTACATACAGGCTGTATTCTGGATCTAGGATTATCTGTGTCAAATACTCAACAATGAAATTTTGAGCCTCTTCGCTTTCCCATATTTTTGACTGAAGAAGTGAAAACATAACGGTAAGTCGATGAAAATCAACGAGATGCCACTCAATTTTTGCGGAGAAACTTTCCGCAAGCGAGACAGGTTCAAGAAACCTACTGGTTAAAGAGTCGAGATATAACGCTCGTCCTTTAATGCTTTCTGATGTGGGAAATTCGACATCTACTTGGCTTGCTAACCATTCATTCTTTTTGTTATATAGAGCCATTGCCGCGTCTTTCATTGTAAATCCTATTTGATTTTTTGCTGACCGTGGTTATTGTATACACAAGCTCTTATTTTAAAGGATTGCCCCAATATGTTGAAAAAGCTCATGATTGTTCCAGCTCTTGCCCTTGCCTTAGCGGGCTGCGGAGATAAGGAGGTTGGTGATGTTTCACTTGGCATGTTTACATTAAAAGACATTAAACTCAACACATTAACCGATCCTGAAGTACCCGGTGTTACGTGTCATATCGCAAGCATTGAGGCTAACTTAAGCTTTTCAGACCCAAGTGACAGTTCCATATCATGCCGTCAAACAGGTGAAATCACACCTGAAATGATAGCACAAATAGACAAGTCCAAATCCGGTGAAATAGTATTTAGAAAGTCAAAAAGTATACTTTTCAAAACCATGAAAGTGCGTCGTATCTTTGATGCGGACAACCAAACCCTCATGTATTTATCCTACTCAACTAAAGAAACATCGGGTAGCTTTAAACACAGCCTATCTACGGTTCCGTTGTGGGGAACGAAAGCATTCGTTGAGCCAACTACAACTGCGCAATAAGATTTAGTAAAGAGAGCCCATTATTCATGGGCTCTCTTCTAGTTAAGATAGGATTCTAATCCTCAACCCGTCAGTCATCGGACTTTAAATTACATAACGTACAATCCAAACACTTTGTAACAAGCGTTTGTTTATAACACGACACCAGTGTTGAGTTTTTGCTATTTCTCTTTGCCTGCATTAACGCCTCGTCAGCAATATTAGTCAGCTTCCCTTGTTCTTGCTGCTCAGTAAGATGTGAGATGCCAATGCTGACCGTTACACTAAATACCCGACCTTCAACGCAGGTAAACTTAAAAGCCCCCACTCTTTCGCGCAGCCTTTCTCCAAGGAAGTACGCTTCACGTAACTCCGTATTTGGTAGCAAAATGGCAAATTCATCGCCCCCAAAGCGACAGCAATAGTCTTCAACACGTAACGATTCCAACATAATTTTACCAATTTGTTGGAGTACATGATCACCAGAGCTATGACCAAGTACATCATTAATAAACTTAAAATTGTCAACATCTAGCATAAGAAATGAAAATGGCTGCTTATGGCGTTGAAACGAAGCATATTCACGAGCGAGTTGTGTTTCTAAAAATCGCCGATTATAGACTCCGGTTAACTCATCTCGAATTACCATCGTCTCCAGTTCATTGTGCTTCGCAATCGTGTCGCTCACGTCTATGGCTATCCCAAAAATTCCTATGACCTCACCATTACTATCAAATAAAGGTGATTTCATATTTTGGTAGTACCGAACTCGGTTATCCTTCAAAATATTTTTTTCTAGCTTAGATACCGTATGCCCATTAAGAACCAACTGGTCATTAATTAAGATATCTTCACTTTGGTCTAGGTTAAAAAATGCATCATCCTTTTTCCCTAGAATTTGCTCATTCGATAAATTGAACAGTTGGCAAATAGCTTCATTCACGAAAACATAACAACCTTGCACATCTTTAATAAAAAAGTAACTGTCGAGGCGGTTAAACGCTTGCTTAAAGTCAACCTTACTAATATCAAGTTGATTCAAAATCGCACCCCTTATTATTGTTTTTATCTAGCCTAGTACTCTGTTTACCCATGTCAATGATAAGGCTACCAATATGAACCCAAGCTAATAACAAACCGGTCCAAATGCTACATTGTGTGGATTTTACGACAGCATTCGTGCAATTCATTGCAACAAAATGACACACATTGTGATATTATGCGGAAAATTTTGTTCCCTTAGCGTTTAGTATGAGATTCCCCGGACAACGTAAATCAAAGCATTACTTTCCAACAAGTAAAAAGAACCTATCAGTGAGCCAGGCTCAAGCTGCGCCGAAATACTTTCGACCAACCATCATTGGTGTTGGGCAAACTATTGTCGATATTGAAGCTCGTGTGGACGACTCCTTCTTAGAAAAGTATGAGTTGAGTAAGGGACACTCACTTGTTCTCGAAGAAAGCAAAGCAGATGCTTTGTATCAAGAATTAGTTGAACAGGGCTTAATTACTCATCAATTTCCAGGTGATACGATAGGTAATACCCTTCACAATTACTCCGTTCTTGCTGATAGTAAATCTGTGTTGCTTGGCGTGATGTCGAAAAACATTGAAGTAGGTTCGTATGGCTACCGCTACTTATGCCGCACTTCGTCACGTATGAACCTCAACCATTTACAAACTGTCGATGGACCAATTGGTCGCTGCTACACGTTAATCACTGATGATGGCGAACGTACCTTTGCGATCAACGAAGGTGAAATGAACCAGCTGCTTCCAGAAAGTATTCCAGAATCTATTTTTGATAAAGCGTCAGCGTTAGTCGTCTCATCTTACTTAATGCGTGGCAAACCAGAAGATCCAATGCCATTAGCTGTAGCTCGCGCTGTAGAGCTTGCTAAACAAAAGTCTGTACCTGTTGTCCTCACTCTCGGTACGAAGTGGGTTATCCAGGGTAACGAACAGTTTTGGCAAGACTACATCAAAGAGAACGTCACTATCGTGGCGATGAACGAAGAAGAAGGGGAAGCCCTAACGGGATTTTCAGACCCACTTCTTGCTGCAGATAAAGCGCTAGATTGGGTTGATTTGGTGCTGTGTACCGCAGGTCCTCATGGCCTTTACATGGCTGGCTATTGCGACAATGTTGCACTTAGAGACACCACTCATGAGCTCTTAGAAGGCCCAATTGAAAACTTTAACCAGTTTGAATTCAGTCGAGCGATGCGCAAACAAGATTGTGCTGATCCGCAGAAAGTATACTCTCACATTGGACCGTATTTAGGTGGTCCGCTTGAGATCAAGAATACCAATGGTGCTGGTGACGGTGCTCTTTCAGCTCTGCTACATGATATGACGGCCAATGCATTCCATCACAACAATGTACCTGGGTCGGACAAGCACGTGATGCCATGCCTAACCTACTCTTCTTTGTCGCAAATATGTAAATATGCGAACCGCGTCAGTTACGAGGTGTTAATGCAACACTCACCAAGACTGACTCGTGCGTTGCCCGAACGAGAAGACAGCCTAGAAGAAGCATACTGGGATAGATAAATTTAAAAGAGGCTCATGAGCCTCTTTTTTTGACTGAAACAAAGCTAACCATTTGATCTGGTCAATTTTAGTACAGCGTACTGAATTTTTGTCTTTACAAAGAATTATTAGCCAGTATTATCTCGACGCAAACGTTTTCCTCATTAATTTTGTGGCTTTAAAGGACCGTTAATGCTATCTGACATTGAAATCTGCCGTAGTGCGTCACTTTCTGCTATCACCGACGTTGCCAAAGACGCTGGTTTACTTGATCACGAAATACTTCCTCAAGGTGCGCATAAAGCGAAAGTCTCGCTAAAAGCAATTAAGCGCCTAAAAGACAATCTTGATGGTAAGCTTATTGTCGTCACTGCGATTACCCCAACCCCATTAGGTGAAGGTAAAACCGTAACCACTGTAGGTCTATCTCAAGGACTTAAAAAACTCGGCGAAAGCGTATTTGCCTGCATTCGCCAACCTTCTATGGGTCCCGTATTTGGTGTAAAAGGCGGCGCCGCTGGTGGTGGTTACGCGCAAGTCGCACCCATGGAAGAGCTCAACCTACACTTAACTGGCGATATCCATGCCGTGACTGCAGCGCATAATTTAGCTGCCGCGGCGATAGATGCTCGCATCTATCATGAACAACGCCTGGGCTACGACAATTTTGAATCTCGAACTGGACTTTCTGCGCTTAAAATCGACGTAAAGAACGTCGTTTGGAAACGAGTTATTGACCATAATGACCGCTCGCTACGAATGGTCACAGTTGGCAAAAACGAGGTCAATAAAACCATCAACGGGGTTGAACGCGAAGACGGGTTTGATATTTCTGCCGCTTCAGAGCTCATGGCCATATTAGCGTTATCAGAAAACCTTAACGATCTTAGAGCTCGCATTGGCAAAATTGTTGTCGCATACAGCATTGAAGGTACGCCGATCACAACTGAAGACTTACAAGTTGCCGGCGCGATGGCAGTAAGCATGAAAGACGCCGTAGAACCGACGCTAATGCAAACCTTGGAAGGCGTTCCGACGCTGATTCATGCGGGCCCCTTCGCTAACATCGCTCACGGTAACTCCTCTATCATTGCCGATAAAATTGCAACAAAACTCGCGAGTTACACTGTCACAGAAGGTGGTTTTGGCTCTGATATGGGCTTCGAGAAAGCCTGTAACATCAAAGCAGCGGCAACTGATAAGAAACCAGATTGTGCCGTTATTGTTGCGACGCTTCGCGGGCTAAAAGCCAACTCCGGATTGTATGACTTTAAACCTGGCGCACCAATCCCAGACACATTATTTGAAGATGACGAGCAAGCACTAAAAGCCGGATTTGAAAACCTGAAATGGCACATTAACAATGTAGCCAAATATGGCGTTCCTGCGGTGGTCGCCATCAATCGCTTCCCGCAGGATTCGCAACAAGAGTTAGATTTGTTGACCCAGTGGATCAAACAGTTTAATGGCAACTGTCGCGTCGCAACAAGCGAAGGATTTTCCCTTGGCGGAAATGGTACGATTGATCTTGCAAAACAAGTAATCGCAGCGTGTCAAACACCCGTTAACTTCAAACCATTGTATAGCGCTGAACAAACTGTCAAAGAAAAGCTCATGGCAGTGTGTGAAGCAGGTTATGGGGCAGCGAATGTCTCGTTATCTTACCAAGCACAAAAACAGCTTGAGCTATACGAAACTCAAGGCTTCAATCATTTAGCAGTCTGCTTAGCCAAGACACCGCTATCTATCACCACAGATGGCAGTATTAAAGGCGCTCCCGTTGGATTTGAAGTGGTGATCAGAGAGCTCAAGCTTTGTGCTGGTGCAGGCTTTATTTATGCGCTTTGCGGTAACGTAATGACGATGCCGGGCTTACCGGATAAGCCCGCCTTTATGTCACTTGACCTTGATGATGAGGGTAACATCATCGGTCTGAGCTAAAGCAGTAGGCGCAAAACCAGTATGAGCTAGCGAAAAGACCGATTAAAGGGTACAAAAAAAGCGACGAATAATCGTCGCTTTTCTGTATCTATTATCAGGTTTCAACCGTGCGTTATTGCCATCACTAACTACACTATTAACTACTTTACTTAGCGACAATTAACGTTAACTCTACGCGCCGATTGCAAGCCTTTCCAAAAGACGTGCTGTTGGTACAAGCTGGCACCGCCTCACCATAGCCACGTGTATAAATGATTTGGCGAGAGACTTGATTCTTGATTAGCGTTTCTTTCACCATTTCGGCGCGCTTGTCCGATAACACATCATTTCTCACTATTGCCCCTGTATTGTCAGTATGACCACCAATTACCACATCTATGCCCTGCTGCTGGGACAGAAAATTGGCCAAGTGAAACAACCATTGGGAAGAATTATCAGAAACACGTGACGAACCAGTACTAAAGTGGATTTTTTCTTTTAGACGAATCATAACGTAGTCACCTGGGACAAGTTCATAATCGAGCCCATGATTAACCAGATAGGTTTCTAGCGAATCCCAAGCCTGAGTACGATATTGACCATTGGGACCTTCCACTGTCGCCCCCATTTGCGCTGAATGACTGATATGAGGTGCATTGACCCATTCAGGATGCATGACGTCGTGTTCAGACCGTGGAGCCGTATCGAGCATGCCTGCGAACATTTTGTCAGTTATCGATGACGTAGAACTGCAGCCCGCCAATAACCCGACCGCAATCAAACACGCAATTTTCTTCATGACACACTCCAAACGCTCGTAGCAACATCCAATATTTCTTTTATCGGCGTGAATATCAGAAACTTTACCAACGAGAAGAAAATATTCTTCATTTAGCTGTTTCAGATTGTTACTAATTGCTTGTCTGAAGTAATTGGTAACAGTTACACTCGAGGTATTATTAATAATATGATGCATCAACATGTTTAAATCACTTAGCAAACTCGCCGCAGTACTTTCTCTCGCTGTCCTAATCACCGCTTGTGGGGAATCCAATACACCCGTTGAAGGCAAACAATACAAAGTTCTACCTAACGATCTTAGCCAACATAACCTTCCTCAAGTGACGGAAGTTTTCTCATTAGGCTGTGGCCATTGTCGTAATTTGGAGCCACTTTTGCCGGAACTTGAGGAGCTTACCGATTCTAAGCTAGGCAAAGTACATGTGATGTTTAACGACAGCGCACAAATCGCTGCGATGATCTTTTACAGTGCCGTTATGCAATCTGAAGACCAGCGTATTCCTGAAGACATGAAACTTGAATTGTTTGCTCTAGTTCAAAACAGCGAGCTGGATGGCCAGCAAAAACAAATTGAGTTAAATCGAATTTTTGAGTCTCGCACTATGGTCACACCTTACGACTTTGATGAAGCGCAGCAAAAAGAGCTATTCGAATACATTGAACTGGCTAACACGGTATCAACTGAAGCTCAAATCAACGCAGTACCGACCTTTATCGTCAATGGTAAGTATGAAGTGGTACTCTCAGGTCACGAAGGCATCAAAGAAATCGCAGAGACGATAAATTACCTAAAAACCAAATAAGCATCACCGTAGAAGCCACTTTAGCCAGTGGCAATTTACCTAAATTAGATCAAGGAATTACCGTGTCAAAGATACTTATCCCTCTCATCGTTGTGCTACTCGCAGCTTTTATGATTTACCGTACATGGACAAATAACAAAGCTGGCGAAGTCAACTTGCAACAAGGTCAGGCTTTCTTGCAAGAAAATGGACTAAAAGAAGAAGTGACTACAACCGAAAGCGGCCTTCAATATCAGGTATTACATAAAGGCGAAGGTACAGTTCACCCTTCAGCTAAAAGCAAAGTAAAAGTTCATTACCACGGTACGCTCATCGATGGCACCGTCTTCGATAGCTCTGTTGATCGCGGCACGCCGATTAGCTTTGGTTTAAACCAAGTGATTAAAGGTTGGACTGAAGGTCTACAACTCATGAATGAAGGTGACAAATACCGCCTGTTTATTCCTAGTAACCTTGCCTACGGCAAAAGCGGCTCAGGCCCTATCCCACCGGCCTCTGTTTTGATCTTTGATGTTGAGTTGATTGCAATTCAGTAGTTAGAGTTTTACGACACTTAGAGTGCCAACGCAAAGTATTCAAGCTTAAATAGACAAAAAGCTCCTTATTAGGAGCTTTTTTTGTGAGCCCTTAGCAGTTAATTAACCCTGCCTATCCTCACTAAGGCAAATAGTCCTCACCAGCTGCTGCGACAAACGCCATTTCCACCAATAAATTCGGATCGGCCAGTTCAACCTTAACGCATGCTCGGCTTGGTGCGCATTGCTCTGGGAACCACGAATCCCATACTTCATTCAGCGCATCGAAATTAGCGAAATCTGTCACGTAAACTGTGACGGAGAGAATTCTAGATTTGTCACTACCGATGGATTGAAGCATGGTTTCAGCTTGGTCGAAAATCTGCTGGACTTGGCTTTGTATTCCGGCAGATGTGTCTGACTCCGCCACTTCAACAAAGTGCGCAATTCCGTTAAATACGGTCACGTCAGACCAACGCTTACAAGGGTTAACTCGATGAATCGTCATTTCTTTTTCTTACCTTAGAGAACAAGCTACTATGATATCAATTTGCCTGATTCTGCCAACAATTTTAGTCATTGATAACAGGTATAATTGGCCGTATTCAATAGCAACCATCCGGCTTTAGAGTCAGATTTAAAAACGGTGTGACATATTACGATTCTTAGCTTCGCTTTAAGAGTAAACCCAACTCACCTTTGGACAAAAGTTTGCGAGTAAACCTCCTAATTTAGTAAACCATGAATAACTACAAATATTACAAAGTCGAGTTATGGAGAGCCAACACGGCATCGACATTGAAGATAATGGTAACGGTAACGGTAACGGTAACGGAGAAAGCAGACGAGAGGTGACGAAAGAAAGAAAAAATGGCTAACTGATTGATAAGGTGGCTTCTGGCTTGTTCTACACTCGGGATTTAGTGTTGACTGCACAACACCTTAATCCTTATTTGTTATATTCGTAACCTATTGACTAAAAAGCTGTACTACTGTTTTCATTGGCAAGAACATACGAATACGACCATTATGTTCACACAGGACTTCAAAACCAAACTTTGTATAAAATGCTTGTGCGGTATCTGTAAGGCAATCCACTACGATAGCATAAGCTCTCATATGGTGATTAACTTCCCAAAGGTACTTTAAAGCGCGAACCAAACTGACCTTTCCTAGCCCTGAGCCATGGAACTCTTTATGGACAGCCAACTGAGCTAATAGAAAAACAGGAATTGGATACCTAGGTAATTTTTTCGCTAGTTTAGTCGGTAAAGTCTCTCTGCTGATTGAGCTAGGCGCAACGCTATAAAAAGCACAAATAGCGTACTTTTGATTAAGCAATGGTTGAGAACTTGGTAAAACCATAGTTCGGCTAATACCAGCTTGCATGTGTTTTACTGCTTGAGTTTTGATAAATGTATTTAACTCTGACTCACCACAATCAAATGAGCTACGATCATGTTTTGATTTACTAAGTTCAACGAACTCTTTTCCCCAACTCACTTGATACCACTCTCATCTGTGAATTTTGCTGCTTCAAGCAAAGCTTGATTAGGCGCCTTTGCTTTATCACATGCCATAATAAATTCATCGAAGACACTATCTTTAACTACGATACTTTCGTGTTCTTCAATTACATGAGTTGCATCTTCGTCCATTAACCTAACTACATACTCTGTAAGGCTTTTAAGACCAAGCAAAGCCGATGCTTTTTCTGCTTTTGCCTTGATCTCTTCGTCAAGGCGAATATCTAAACGTGCTGTTGCCATAGAACCTCCTGCGTACGGATATATTCCGTAATCATGGCGATTATAGAGCAAATATTGGACTTATACAATTTGTACGGATAGCTTACGGAAAATTTCCATATAACGTCCTCAACATTTGGATTAGATTAATTTGGTCCATTGAGAGGCTCTCTGGACGGTTAGTTCGTTGGGGCACTTTTTTGTTACATACCTAGTCAACAAGGCTCTGGACAAAACTGTGTTTCAAGTTGGCCTAGTGAATGTCCGGAAGTAGCACAGAATTACCGCCTTTAGCAACTAAATCTCTACTACGTTCTCCCATGATAATGATAGAATCTCCGCATCAGAATTACCGAGAAACCCAATGTTTATCCATCATGTTAACGGCATCGACTGGCTGGTTATTACAGCTTTTGAAGAACTGAAAACCATGTTTATCGAAGAAGCCGGTGCGATCCCCCTTTGCTTCTCTACCACCAGCGAATTGAACCTGATTGATCAAGCCAAGCGCACTTATGGATATTTGCCTACACTTAGCGGCGTAATCACCGATACTGGCACATTTCAAAGCCAGAATAACGAAGAAGATTTACACCCCCAGCTTGCTTGCCTAGTTGAGGGGCATGGTCGGGTGTTTATCTATCACGGCGGCTTTGTGGCTTTTGTGGATGACGAACAAACCTTTATTACCCGAATGGACTGAAATTATTCAGTAAGTTGAAATCGCCGAATTAGCTTCTCTAGCGAGGAATGGATCAAAAAAAGAGTCAGCCTGGCGGTCTGACTCTTGTGCAGGAAAACACAGGGTATTGTCGAAGAGGTTAAAGATGCTTTGGTCGGTTGCAGTCGCTGATTACTTAGGCTGGTGACCCGTCTTCTTCGCAAACTTTTGCATCGCCTCAGCAAATGTTGTTGTCCTTCCTTTGGCTTTAAGCTGTATTACCTTGTACCCCATCTTTTCCAGCGCTTGGCGCTCTGCCAAGACAGCGTTGTCATCTGGCTGGCTACCTTCGGCAGGCTGATGAATGTAACACCCCTCTAATTGGCCATCTTCAACCAGTTGGTGGTGTTTCAGTGTATTGATATCAAAATTCATAGTCAGTCTTTTCGTTAAAATGGGGAATTTCTTTGTAGGTTAGATACGCTTTAAGGGCTTTACCACGCTGTCTAAACCTTCTATTTTGAGTGCTAAACAGAGCTTTAATAAGTCGCCTAGATCACCGCTAGGGAATCCTTTTTTATCAAACCAGAGTAAGTATTCTTCTGGAAGATCGATAAGCATACGCCCTGCGTACTTACCAAACGGCATTGGCGTTCTGGCAAGTTTAACTAAATTCTCTTTATTTAACATAATCTATTGTCTGCTGATCTTTGCCTATAATGGCGTGACTTAGTGGCGGATTCGCTTACGCTAGTAAAACACGGCTAACCAAATCGTTTTTTCTGTCGCCGATGTCGATTTTACGCGATGTTTGGTATGTGCTGGAATATTGACGTAGTCGCCAACATCGAGCACGACTACTGTTCCATCATCATATTCAATGACACCGGTTCCTTTTAGAACAGAAACCCATTCATGTTCTTCTTGGTCGTACCACTCTCCTTCTGCACTCGCATGGCCATCGGAAATAATACGCTCGATACGAACGGACTTATGCTTTTGAATATCTTCAAGTAGCTCGTTGTTAATAATATCTGGAATCTCACTAAAAAGATTGCCACCTTCCATCTTTTCACTCCAAAACCTTGTAAGTTCGCGATAGATTAGCATAACACTCACGTAGCCAACACTATGACGCAAACACGTTCCTATGGGTGCCTTCTGATCAGGTTGCAGTGTTTAGCATCATTGCGTCAACGCATTCCTTCGCGTGGCTGTTAACTAGGCCATGACTTGCCCCATCAATCTCAATTAAATTCGACTTAGAAAGTAGCTGGTATAGATGCTCTGCTATATTCTTTGCCACCACGTTAGACTGATTTCCGTAAATAATGGTGGTACAAACCTCTAGCGCCATTAAGTCAGATTGAGTAAATTCTGCGTTTGTACAAATATCCCAATGCCGAACGTTATTACGCTGCAAGTTTGACATCATCAATTTCACTGAATTCGGAAATTGTTCAAAATGATTGCCTCCACTCCAAAAGTCGATAACTAGCCCACACGCGTTGGGAAGATCCAATTCAACGGAGCGACGATAATGCTTTAAAAAGTCAGTCACCAATTTCATAGATGGAAGATCTTCTTGAACGTCCAACACCCACGTAGCGACAGGCTCGAATAACGTTAATTGACTCAATTGTAGGCGACCAGATAGCGCCAATGCTAACGCAACCACGCCCCCATAGGAATGACCGACTAAATGAACAGGTTCATCACATTCTTGTTCAATAATCGCTTCAATAATCGCTCGTTCAGTTTCAATGTTAGCTGCATCAAAATCGCTTGGATCTGGCGTACCACAATGCCCAGGAAGTTTAATTAGAATACAGCGATAATCTCCCGTAAGCATTGGTAGCATTTGTTTCCACGTTGATGTGGTGGCGTAAGATCCGTGAATCATTACCATGGGTTTACCGCTTCCATAGCTTTGATAATATTGTTCAAGATTTCTATTTGAGGTGGCGATATTCATTCTATACTGGCTTCAAGCTATTTAACTGGTAAGTCACGCTAAGGCAATTTTTACTCTTTCGCAATCCCCCAAAAGGCATACATTTAACCATATGATAACCCTTCATCATCCCTGCTAAATAACATAACTCTGCTAGTAACAACCGATTACATAGAAAAACAGCTAACAAGGTACATCGAACCACAGTAAATGATTTACCCCTGATGATGGCCATGGCACACCTTTTCGGCAGTTTCATCTAAACTCAATATGAGTAGCTTATGCCTACCTGAGAGAAAACAACAGACTATAATTGCAATGTATATAAAGAAGAGAACTCAGTCAGTGGCAGAAGGAGTAACCGTTGAATCTTATCGCTCTATTAATTACGCCACTACTTGCCTTCCCTACTGTTGCACTTGCAACTTGGTTTAATGAACACAATATAGATAAGTTTGACCGAGTTGAAACACATCGTGCTTGGGGGTTTGGTTCGCTAATTGGAAATGAATTTACGACGTATGGTATCCGCTGTGACAATAGGAATAAATTGCTCATCACCCTTGGGTTTGCGACCGAATTGGACGAACGCAATGCCAAAATTGATGTCATATTCAAAATCGATCAACATGACCCATTAACACTAGAGGGTCAACTTTTTTCCAACAGTACTAAAGAAGGCTTCGTTCGGGTGACAAAACACAATATGGCCCTTGTTAATCAGGTTGTTATGCAAAGTAAGCAAGGTCATGCGATCCATATTCGAGCATCGAATAAACAACAGAGTCAGTTTATAGAATACTCGGTGCCTCTGATTGGCTTCACTCGATTTAGTCATTCCACACGGGAAGCTTGCGGTATTGGCGTAACAAGGCTTGAAATGACGCCACAAGATAAAGCCACTCTGTCAGAACTTAAGCAGAAGCTCAGTGAGATAAAACAAGAAATCGCCGAATTAGAAGCAAAGTACTCTGCAGGTTTCTAATACCCAAATAAAAGCCACCTACACATTAGGTGGCTTACCCATACTTTACCCCGAGATCATGCCAAAGCGGTATTCAATAATTTAATCAGAACAGCACTAACGTACCCACTCAGGTAGCGCACCCAACCGTTGTTCTAATTGAGCTTGATACAAAGACTCTGGGACAACTCGCTCGCCGTCTGACTCTAACCAAGCTTGTGGCTGATCAGGCAACCATTTTTTGTAACTGGCCTCGCCTTTTTTAGTCGCATGCTTAGAATATTCTTGCATGGACGCAAAGCTAATCGGACTGCCATGATTACCAATCATATACGGCGCGATTAAGCGGCCATATTTGGATTTAGTCGACATCATTTCAAAGCCGGTTTGCGGCGCGCCGATGTGCTCAAAATTCCAATAGGTCAACCCTGCTAAATGATTGGGTAAATTACTAATTGCCGCTCCCCAGCGAGACGGTATCCAGCCACCTTTTAAATTATCAAACAAGTTAATACGCGGTTGCGCACCGTGTAAATCCGATGACGTCGATGCGAGATAACGGGTTCTCAAATGAACATTAGATGACGCTCTATGGGAAAAGCCAGGCGCATGCCAGGCATTAGACTCATCATTCACATCCATCGACAAGTTATTGAAAGACGCATTGAACTGCAGTGATAAGTGACCGGGCGTTCCTGTAAGCAAAACATCTCTGACGGTAGAATAACCGGTTGCACTTAATTGAACCCCTGCATTGAAGTCAGCGAGCGTGACCTGTTTCACCCAGCCATTCACCACGTTGTTTAACTCCAGTAGGCTCCAGGCGCTATCGTGGATTGTGCCGTCTTTGCTTCTTGCGTGGTGTTTAAATTTTTCCTGCCAATTACCTCTTAAGGTTAAATGTTCAATGCCCACGTTTTCAATGGGCTCGTACGCTTCAACCAACCACTTGTCTTGGGGATCGATATCTATCTGTACAGGTGCTTTGAACACCAACGCATCCCCTTCAACTTCGGTGATTTGGTGATATTCAACAATGTTTAAGCTACGGTTTATTGCCGTCCATGACGCCTCTAATTGATAGGGGTAAACCTGTTTCTCAATGATCTCTTTTCTAGAAATTTTACCACTCAAGCGTACCCAATCACCTGCCTCAAAGCCTTTGCTACTTGATAACGTTATCGATTTGCTTGCTCCACCAACGAGCGAAGCGATCACGCGACTGCTGTGCGTGCCTTTACTATTCCCTTCAAACTTAATAATGCGCGGTGTGGTCCACATTTTACTACTATCAACAGGAAGTAACGGCTGGGACATATACAATTCTGTCGCCGTTTGTCCCATACCTTTTAGCACGATATTACTGCTTCTGATCTTAATAGTCTGACCATCTAACACGTCTAATTTTGACGCTGGATCAATGCTAGTCATGTCAGAGGCTTCGTTAATGTGATATCGGCCTGCTGAAAACTGTACGATCGCGCCCCGTTCAGCCTCCTTTTCGACATACCGCTCGGCTTCAGCGACTGCCCTCTTAATCGCTTGCTTATCACTCTTACCGTCATTGGCTTTTGCGCCATAATCGTCGACGAGGAAAATTCTGTACCCAGTTGTTTGGTCATATTTGATATCTTCAGCGGTAAACGAACTCGCCTCATGATTTACCAACATACTGGTTGGGATCGGTTTTTCGCCAAAATGGTACCCTGCGTAAGAAAAATTATTCAATACCGGCTGATCGGTTTTGTTTTCTCCAGAATACAAATCACTATTGTGCTGACGCGTTGCCAAGTAATGTTGCCAATAGTCTGACACTAATACCTCATCCGCGATGGCCGTTGTAGACAAACATAACAGGCTAACGCTCAATAAGTTGGGTATGCTTTTTATCTGTTTTTTACTATCCATCATAACCCTAACCTATCGTCTTAAAGCGACTGACGTGCTGATTGATCGCATCTTGCGCGTTGGACAAATCGGCGGTGCCATCTCTTAAACGTTTTGCCATATCTGACGTATTGTGTGAAATATCCACAATTACTTTCATACTGTCGTTGAATGACTCGGCGGTTGAACGCTGCTCAACAACTGCTGATGAAAGGTTAATTGTTTGTCCTGTGACATTATTGACCCTTTCTAGTACCGCTTGAATTTGCTCTCCCACGGCCTCAACTTGCTCTTTTGACTCATTTGCATACCCCTGACTAGTTTGCATAACGGACACGGTCTCCGTTGCTTTGTCTTTCAAGGTCTGAATTATCTGTGCAATCTCTGTGGTGGATTCTTGGGTTCTCATAGCTAACAATCGAACTTCGTCTGCTACAACCGCAAATCCTCGCCCTTGCTCACCTGCTCTCGCCGCTTCAATGGCTGCGTTAAGCGCCAATAAGTTGGTTTGTTCTGAAATACTGTTGATCACTTCAAGAACCGAGCTGATGTTATGTGTTTCTTGCGCCAATGACTCGATACTTGCTGAAGCATGATTTACCGCCTCATAAAGCTGCCCTGTCACACCTATTGTTTGCAACGTACTTTGATTACACGTTTCAAGTAATGACTGGCTCGAACTGGTGTCCTCTGCCACCTGTTCCACCGCAAGGCTTATTTCTGAAATCGTCGCAATCATTTGTGTCATGGCACAAGCCATCTGCTCACATTCGATAGCCTGCTGCTTAGAGCTGCTTTCATTACTATCAGCCATGGCGATGATGTTTGAAGACGTTGTATTAAGGACTTCAACTTGGTTTCTAACGTCACCAATCATACTGCGAAGTGCCGAAACCATACGATTAAGCGAATGGGACAATGTACTCAGTTCGTCTGAGCCGGTGACTTTGAGCTCATGAAATAACTCGCCACCCGCAATTTTTTCCACTAGGGTGTGAGTTTGTTTTAACGGCACGGTTAACGAGCGCCAAAGCACGAAGCACGTCAATATACCCACTACAAGCGCGATGATTGAAACCGATGTACCAAGCAACATGCTGGTGTTCTTATTTTGCTCCATCTGTATGGTCACTTCTTCAACAATCAGTTTTGCGTTGTCACGAACTTCGGCAGCAAAGACAAGCATCTGTTCACGAGATTCCGCCGACTGCTTAATTAGCTGCAATAACGCATCAAACTTTTGAAGATATTGTACGGTTGTCACGTCACTTATCGCTTTTAGTTCAGCCGATGCTTCTGCCCATTGTTCCATGTTGGAATCATCTAACGTGAGGACCACTCTCTCTCGCATGTTACTCAAATGGGATACTTTTAAAGTTTGTTCCGCTGAAGAGATGGATTGCAACCACGCTTGTTCAATATCGATTAGATTTTGGTTGAGCTCATAAACGTTAAGAACGAGTTGGTTAAATTGGTTAAACTCTTGTCCATATTTGACATTCGCAGTTTCGAATTTTTCAACATAGTCACGATACACGTCGTCGGATAGTAAATGCTTGCTGGCAATAAAATTATCAAGATTGAACTTATGCCAACGGTTGAAGCGCTCGGCATAGATCGGGTCCCTTGTGCTCACGTAGCTGTTTTCTAATACTTGCAGTCCAAACACTTCGCGTGCTCCAACGTTTGCAAGATTGAGCTGCGTGACGTTTTGATCATACTGCTGTCGACTGTATATACCTTCAATAAGCATGCTGATAATAAAAATAATGAGCAGACCAAAGCCAACGATAAGCCGCTGCGCAAACCCTAACCTAGCTAATGTGAACATGTTGACGTCCTAATAGTATGTAATTTAAAAAACAGCAAGGAGGCCTAAACCACCTTGCTGTTTGAGTCGTGTTTCTGTTTGAAACGAGTCACTGGTTGAAACGTGTCACTTTGTTGTTATTTCGTTTTCTGTAGAGTGACCTGTTGCGGTATACCGAAGTAACTTTCAAAGCTCAATCTGGTGGTATTACCAGAGTGTGATACGGTCACTTTATCGTTGGCGACTTTAGCATCCCAAAGACCTTCAATTTCAATACGAACCGCGGTAGGTTTCGCCTCAGTATATCGAGTCATATTGAGATCTGGTGTCACACCGCTGACAACCACTTCATCATCGTTGACCACTCTAGTCATAATGATCGCGGGTTGAGCGATACTTTTTACCAACTGCTTATCGAATGAAGTAGATTCAAATGCGACATAGCCCGTCGTTTGTGTTTTAGCATCGTAGGTCACATGTGCATTTCGGTCAGCTTGAATGACGCGGTAAGGTTTGACTTCACTCTGTAAGTCACTCGCTAACGCTTTCATTTTCTCTGGTGTCGCTTCAAGTACCAGTAAATACTCGTAGGCATCGCTACTTGGGTTATTTCCATGGTCAATCCATGCACTCGCGAAGTGCCCCTTGGTGACGGCGCGAGTCTTGTTGTGAGCAGATTCTTGTTGCTGACGGCGCACCTCAACTAATGAATCGCTGACCATCAGATAACCATTGCTCTGCCCATCAATTAGCCAATCTCCTTGGCCTAATTGTTGTTCAAAAGACGGAGCGTCAATTTTCACGCCATTGATCCAAATATCACTCGCTTGCTCGGTGATAGCGTGTTGGAACAACGTCGTTTCAACATGATAAGGGGATGAGCTCTTAGAAATATCAGTACCAAGCATGACAATACGGTCATCTGTAGCAAAAGTGGTTTTCCGACTAGTAAAGCTGCTGTCGAACTTCGCCATAGATGGCGCATCAAACTTAAAGCCAAACATGCC
Source organism: Vibrio cionasavignyae (assembly GCF_050337155.1). NCBI lineage: Bacteria > Pseudomonadati > Pseudomonadota > Gammaproteobacteria > Vibrionales > Vibrionaceae > Vibrio > Vibrio cionasavignyae. The sequence goes on along the minus strand of NZ_JAKJSR010000026.1, from coordinate 34,889 downwards.
ATATTTGCCATCAATATGAGACGCGCCACTAAATGGTTGGTTACCACGTAACATTAACGTGTGTGAGTTCGGGCTATCTAACTCTTCCAATGGTAAATGAATCGTGGTTGCACCCGGGTTACGGTTCCAATCCCACCCTTCTTCTACAAAACCAATGGCTTGCTGCTTTCCATATGGAACCACTTGTACCGCACCGTGGCTTTGGTAGCGGCCATATCGGTTATCTCGATAGTAGATTTCAGATGACCAAACATTACTGTTGTAACCCTTCATCGTCACCATTTTGTCGTGATAGCGATGGATACCAAATGCGCCACCATTAAATGCCCAGAAGCCCTGTGGCAACGTTGCGGCCTCTACTTTTTCACCAAACAATTCTGTAGAGTCTGCCGTTGATTGTTGAGTCATTTGCAAGTAGGCAGCGGCAAGTTGATGATCAACAGGTGCATCCGTTTCTGGGTTACCAGACATCGCAAGCCAACGATACGACTCACTCATATGGCGCAGTTCTGGTGGGTTGAATGGATGGCGACCCGATAGACCAATACCAACTTGAGGATTACTGTATACCCAAGCCGACAACATGGCTTTTTTCAGTGCTGCACGCCCAGTGTTACTGACACTAAATGGTGTACCATCTAGAATGTAAACCAGTTGAGCGGCATTGGTAAATGCGGGGAACGAGTAACCAGGATAGTTACCTTCATGTCGCCACGCGGTACCATCGGGTCTTAACCCGTCATAACCACCCGGTGGGGTTTGAGAAAGTGCGATATTGATGTAATTGCCAAACTTCTTCAGCAACGCAACCTTTCTATCCTCATTAGGTTCTAATAGGATTAACGCCAAATGTTGTAACGACAGCGTGTTAAAGTAATCCAAGTCAGAACTTTCCGGCCCTGCAATCATATCGAAGTTGGCTTTAAATTCTCTTGAATACCAAAGCAAAGCGTCAAAAATAGGTTGTTGCAGCTCTTGCTCTGCTAATACATCAGACATCAGCATAGCCGAAATGTACCACCAGCGAGAGCCGTAACCCCAGTGGTGGGTCGTGACAAGTGAACTACCATGGACGAAACCCTGATCCATCATATGAAGGGTCATGTTGACGTACATTTGTTCTAGCTCTTGCTTCTGGGTCTCAGAGTCTGCAAGCAGGCGATATCTGGCGACATTTAGCATTAGGCTCGCGTAGTCATCAATATCAACATACTCTTCAAACAGCTCCTTATCACTCGCCTTCATAAACTGCGGTTGATAAATAACTTTTTGCGGACGTGTAATGATGTGTCGCCCTGTAATGTGGCCTTCATCGTCGATATTGATCGACAATTCTTGATACTTTTCTCTAATGTTATCGACAGAGCGAAGATCGGCATAACCGCGCAAATTTCTTGCTTCAACAAAGACTTGAGTCAACGAATCAGAGACTTCTCGCGCAGCAAGCAACTCTTCAGATGTCGCTGTCGGTATTTCTGCTGGTAGCCCGAAATCAATTTCTGGGATCACGATACGAGTTTTAACTTGATCATCTGACCATTGGTAACGTGCGTCATCCACCGACAACATAATACGGTCGATATAGAATGCGCCAGACTCAACACTTGACGGCGCTAAGAATCGGATACTATCCATATCACTTCTTGGTCCACCGAGAATCGCTTCACCACCCGCGCCTTCACCTTGCGCGCTATCGGTAATACTCACGCCTTCAACTTCGCGCCCTTGGATATCATTTTGTAATGACACACCAATTGTTCTCCAACCGGTAAAGTTCATGTTCACTTTAAAACCAGCATCGCCCGTCGCCTTTCCTCCAAGGCCTCGCCCTAAATCGACAACCATATAATCATCAACTGGAGTTTCGTTATATACCCAAAACGAAAGTACTTGAGTCGCTCGACGACCCCATGCTTGACCCGCTTCAGTGTCGGTAATCAATCGAATAGGTTCATTTACCAGCAATGTACTGCCAGATGTCCAATCCCATTTCAATGAATGCTCACCTAGAATATAGCGATCATCACTCAGTGTTATCGTTGATCCTTCACCTGCAGACACGCCTGCTGGGATTGACTGATCAAAAGAAATAATTTGTGACTCCATAACCGGAGCCAATTGTTGCGTTTGCTGTACGCGTTCTACAGGCGTGAATTGCGAACAACCTGCTGCACCAAATAGGAATGAAAGCGCAATCGATATTTGCGTCAATTTGGTAGAAAACATAAAGAATGAATCCTTATTTGAAAAGTGAAACCGCGGTATCGATGTGCTCTAGTGACAAAAATAAAGCACACCATCGCGGTTTCAACCTATAGGCTAGAAACGATATAAGGCACTAAGTGCGACAGAGACATCTTTATAATCATCGACTTGGTAGTAATTCACACCACCAGTCATTGACCAAGCTTGGCTCATTTGTAGCTGAGCATTCAAGCGCGTTTCCAACATATCGCCACCAACCTGATTTCCAACAATGACAAAGCGCGATTTAGAATCATCGGCTACTAAGTTCGCGCTCTCGCGAACCCTTTCATCATTAAGGTCAGCGTAATACATCATGCTAAACGTCGGAGTTAATAGTCCAAGTGTCGTACTATAACTTTGATGTAAATTGACGCCAGCACCTAATTGGGAAATAGAGTACTGTTGACGGTCATATCTTAAACTCGCTGGCGAGCCAGTTTCTTGATAATCAGTATGTCGATACCATTGATATTTATAAGAGACCTTAGGTTCAATCATGAAATAATTCAGATCGAACATCGCACCCATTGTATATTGAATACCAAAGTTATAGGCATCGTAACTTGCAGTGGCATTCGTCTCGCCTTGGTATCCAGAAGACGCACCAATTACACGTTCGGTGCTATTCATATTTCGACCAAAGTTTACATTACCATCGATGAACATATAGTCATTATACCAACCTGCATACATCATGGTTTGGATACTTTCGACTTCTTTAGTATTCTGAGAGTTCTTTATATCAATATCAGACTTGGAATAAGCCATCGAAAAACCAAGCATATTGGTGTCATTAAATGCTCGATCAAAACCAATATTCAATCCGTAATTGTTCATTGAATATCCGTTGACGTTACCTTGACTTGCTTTGTCGCCAGCGCCACCAATGAAACTTACCCAGTTATTCCAACCGGTACTTGGATTGCCATAACTTGCCCCACTTCTAAGCAACCCTATTCGCTCATTAGCATTCGCTCTCAATTTATCGACCAATAGCAAGGTAGCCATGATCTCGCTTCCCTCAGCGTCAGGGGTGATTTCACCAGCAAGACGAGCTGCGGCCTCATCACTACTGCCCACTGATGCAAACAAGTCTAGTAGCTGCTGTGACACTTCAGATCCATTACCCTGATTGTCTAAAGCAAAATTAAGCATATAATCCGCGACAACTAATTCACTGCCTGAAGCGCCACCTCTAGCAGCTTGAGCAATAAAATCATTCACGTTATTAGCATTAGCGTTAACTAAACTCGCATTAGCGTTAACTAAAAATGGTGTATTGTGCGAAATAACTTGGTTTTGATTATACTCATCAAACCCTTGAGTAGGCGAAAGAACAGTATCCGCCATTACATTAAATGAAAGCGGCGATATCGCAAAGCATACTGCCAATGTAGTTTTATTAAAATTAAATTTAGAATTCATAATAAATCTCGAAATTAGGTAATGAAAATCAATTAAAAGCTAGCTCTTACGCCTAACTTTAAATATTTGACTCGAAGATCATCTTTTCCTAAATCGAAGTTCTCTTTATATTCGACATCTTCAATGTAATATTCTGCTGTTAAGCTAACTGAGTCAAAAATTGGGTAGCTCATTTGCAGCGCGTAACGAGATACTTTATTTAGCGCTAACGTTCCATCAAGCGCCGCACTTTCATACCAAGTATGTTGGTTTCCCCAACCAATCGCTTGTCGTACGTATGGCGAGAAAGTAAAGCCATTGTCCGCTCGATAGAAGTAATAAAGGCGAACTTGCTCACTACTTTTATCATCCGTTAATCCCCACGTTTCACCTTTATCGCTTCGAACACCATTGTTGTAATACGATGCGGTAATACGACTGTTTGGAGAGAACGAATAACGTATGCCTGGCTCTAGCTCCCATTGCAGGTAATCTGACTCTCTGGTAATTCCTTGGCTTGCGTTAGTATCCGACTGTCTTTCTATCCCGCCTTTCAAAACTCCCCATAACGACCAGCTATCAGCGATATCGTGGATATAGGTGACACCTGCTTTATAATGGTCGACCTTCGTTCTACTGTTACTTTCAAACGAAGTCACATCTTGGCGGATATTGAGGTGCGGTTGAATCCACCCCTCTGCATAGCGGAAGCGATACGCCGCTTGTCCCTCTGTCCGTGTATAATTTTGGTTTGTTTCGTGCGTCCTATTTCTATAACCCAAGGTGTAATACCAATTCGAACCATCGGGATTAATACTCATATCAAGCCTTGGCCCTGCGTAATTATAAGTCGTTCCGTAATCGCCTGACTCCCATGACAATGTGGCATTCACTCGTGCAGCCTGCGCACTTAAGGGAATCATGCACAGCGCTAAACTTATACAACTAACTCGCACCGACGGTGAGAAGAATTTGGTTTTCATTGTGACCTTACCATCCTATGTTAACAATCTCACAAATTTTCACTTCGCCTAAAAACAAAAGGCAACGAAAGTCAGAGAACTATCAATTAGTTGTCAGATAACGTCAACACGTGACAACGAAAGAAATGCGCAAGATCACGGAACATATCGCAAGCACATGAAGCTCATCACACTTTCGAATCTCACCACTTTGACTTACAAACACTTTCACTTAGCCTTTCTGAAAATAAAATCTGCCTTCAGCGAAAAGTAATGAAGGGCAATATACGATTACCAATAGGGAAGACTAATGAAACTGAGATATAGCGCGATAGCTTTAGCAGCCGCTGCTGCTCTGTCTGGATGTAATTCTGAGAGCAACGACGCAAGCGACAATAATGGCCAACCATGGATACCGCCTAGTGCATCTAACGTCGTATTAAAAGGAGATCCACTCGTCGGATCAACACTAACTGGGCAATATCAGTTTACTGATGCTAACCATACTCCTCGTCCAGAGGGCGATAGCCTCTATGCTTGGATGCGCCAAAACGCTCAAACACCTTATGTAAATGATAGCGTCATCGGTAATGACCTGACTTTGCCATTACTACCAGAGCACGACCAGTCTCACGTTTACTTCTGTGTTACGCCAGTTGCTGACGGTACATCAAACACCGTTGGTGATCAGGCCTGTTCTGCTCCAGTGCTAATTGACGCACCTGATCATGGCGAAAAACCTGAAGCATCAAATGTCACGATCGACAACACCTCTCCGACGGTTGGCGATCCTCTTGAAGGCAGTTACGACTATTATGATGCGGATGGTGATTTAGAGGCAGACTCTGAATTTGAGTGGCAACAAGATGGAAGCCCAATTAGTGGTGCGGATACCAAACAATTCAGTGTAACCAATGTGCAAGAAGGTAAAACGCTTTCTTTCTGTGTTACGCCAGTATCAGAAAACCCAGACAATACCCCACATTATCCAACGATTGGCGACAAAGTATGTTCTGCGGTTACCGATGCTGTTCTTCCGCTATCCGGTGATGCACCAGTTGCTAACAATGTAGATATTGTCGGCAATAATACCGTAGGTTCATCGTTAGTCGGCGAATATGACTATACCGATGCTGATGGCGATCTTGAGGGCAGCAGTCAGCTAGTTTGGAAGCGCAACGATACACCGATTTCAGGCGCAACCTCTGCAAATTACACGATTGAGTCTGCAGATAAGGATCAAAGTTTAACGTTCTGTGTCACTCCTGAAGCATTAACAGGTCTGCCTACTACTGGTGCAGAAAGCTGCTCAGCACCAATGACTGATATTGGTGACCCAGTAGGCGATGTTCCAACAGTAACGTTAAAAACCATCACCAGCGATAACGATGTTAATCACACTATCCTTGGTGACGTATTAACCGCAGGTTACGACTATACGCCTTCGTCTTCCGGTAGTGCTGATAACTCAAGCGCCGTATGGAAAGCCGCAGGTACGGTGATCAACGATGTTTCATGCGCTACCGGTTCTGATTGTACAATCACAGTTAAGCAAGAGTACATTGGTAAAGATCTCAGCTACTGTGTGACGCCAAAAGCTAACGATAGTGTTGCAGGTACCGAGCAGTGCACCACAGGCGTCAAAACATTTGGTATCGATTTCTCTGGCAAACTTGAATTTGGTCAAGATGTAACAGTCACAACTCACGGCTATACCGTCAATGGCATTTCTTGGAAAATTGACACCTCAAACATCGAAGGCCCTGCAGGTGATCTAAGCCGCGTAGAAGTTGCGACAGAAGCGACTGGCGCTACAACTGATACCTACACTATTGGTGGCGAAATCATTGCAAAAATCACACCTGAGTTTGAATCTACTCAAGGTAACAACAATGGCGTAGTTGATGACAATGACTGGCATAAAGCCATGACTGAAAACGTCTTCCCTGTAGATGAAGCAAACTCAGCACAATATATCGGTAAGGAATTAGAAGTCTGTATTGATACCACAGAGAAAGGTGAACAGTGCTTTATCGCATCAGAGCAAAGTGATATCACAGGTGGTGTTTACTACGACGAACTCGATGCGACTAAACGCGCGATCGAACCAGCTCGTCAAGTTGTACTACGCCATTCAGGAAAAGCTGTTGCTTTCCACCGCCCACTGTCGGCAGCTGAAGCTAAACTAAAAGATCAAGTTGGCTATGGTGCAAGCATCCCTGATTATACGAGAACGCAATTAGTGAATGGTATCCAATGGGCGGTTTACTCAGCGGAAATTGGCGCTGAAAAGGTCGCACTCAATGTTTGTCTAAATCTAAAAGATGATAGCGCATGGTTCTTACCAAGTAGCCGAGCAGACAGCTCTTATAAAGCTAACATTTATGTAGACCAAGGAAACGCAGCGCCTGAGTTTAACTATTTAATGCGCCTAACTAAGATTGCGAGTAACACGGCTGAAGGTTTGGTTGGTCGAATCGAAAAAGATACGACGGATTACCACGTATCTCCAATCTATGGCTGGCCAATTAACGGTGAATCAGGAACGCCTATGGCTTACTGGAGTGCATCGCAAACAAACGCCAACACTGATACGCTCAATGCTGTTCAGTTCTACAAAGATGGTTCATCAGGTAACAACTCTATGTCCAACTGGCGCTATGTGTCTTGCGCACAAGTTGCTCAGTAACGAATATTCAATCGTTATTTGATAATATGACAAAGGGGCTTTTAGCCCCTTTATTCATATGCTGCTACTTCACTTCGTAAACCAAAATGTCACCGGGCTGACACTCCAAGACTTCACATATTTTTTCAAGCGTACTAAAACGAATTGCTTTCGCCTTACCATTTTTAAGAATCGACAAATTTTGCTCGCTCACCCCAACAAGTGCCGAGAGATCTTTCAAACGCATTTTTCGTTTTGCCATCATGACATCAAGATTAATCGTAATATTCATATCTAATCCTTAGATGGTGTATTGCTGTTCATCAGCGATAAGCTGCGCTTCTTTCATGACCCAAGCAACCACAAGGATTATAAAACCACAAAGAACGGATAAGGCGTCTAAACCAACAAATGAAATCGCGAGTATTCGCTCACCAGGAGGGTTATTAAAACTTAAAGTAACCGAAATGAGAGCACTGTAAATGACCCCGCCTAATACCCAATAAAAAAATGCAAACCCGATCTTTTTGAAACAGTTCGCCGTTCTGACAGTAAACACTTCTGATTGCTCGTAACTCTTAAATAGCGTGACTAATACGCCAAGTGCATAAACTAAAATCCCACATGGCAGCATACTGATTAAAAAAGCTAATAGTCGTGTGGTAAGCGTTAAGGGTTCTTGCGTGTATGAAGCAATATCGAAACTTAATTGCACAATTCCCATTGAGTTGAGGAAGTCATTTTCAGTTTGAATCGATAGCCAATAGTACAAGTTCATAACAGGCAATGAGACCATTAAGAACTGAAGGATCAGACGAATTCTGTGGCTATATGTTTGTATTTTTTGCATGGTAAAGCTCCTCATGGTTGAGGAGCCACAATAACACACAAAATATGAACGACAATGATTTTTTATCGATAAACGATAAAAAATTATCAATTAGCAACAATTTCGTCACACCAACCATACTGAAGAGCATGGGTCATAATCAATCGGCGCAACGTCAAAAAGGCCTATTATTGGCGAACAACCTCGTATAACGCAGGGGCGTTAACTACCCCTTTTGGTGCTACAATTCCGTTCTCACGAAAATACCTACGCATCTCGTTCGTCGCTTGTTCAAAACTGGTGTCAGATTCCCACACAGCGACATTAACAAATTCAAAAGTAGAACCTTGGGTAATAGACTGATGAAGATTAGTTGAAACATAACCTGGTTGATCTTTCAAAAAATCTCGTGCCGTTTCCCAGAATTTTAGGGCTTCTTCACTCTTACCCTCAGGTACAGTAAAGGGATTAATGAGCACTACTTGTGCATAGGTAGTGAATGGAAGTAATAATGTAGCGGTTAGTAAACCGAGTGATTTGCATTTCTTCATTATGAGCCCTCTTTGAGTTAGAGAAATGATATATGCAAAAAGTAGCACACCAAAGCTTTCATAACTCAATAAGTTGTAAGAAAGTTTTAATCCGAGGTTCGCTTGTGTACCCACGACAAAACGATGCCATCTTTCATAGGCTTATAACACAAGACATTGCTATGATTCGATTCAGATTATACGAACGGTCACGCTCCGACCCCCAAAATTAGCCATATGAAAAAATCGCTTAGAACAATCTCGTATGGACACCATATCAGCATGAGATTTGGGAACGTCGATGACTAACAGGAAAGGGTTGAAAAAATCAATGGGGATGTGAAAGACTATAAGTAACGAAAAATTTGATGTGTTTAATTACATCTAAGCAATGAAAGGAGAAATGTCCCAAGCGCTTCTTGGGACATTTTTTAAAAACTTTATCGGCAACTAAGGCTATCTGAACCTTTTTATGGCGCTAGAGCCACAACATTGCCAATACGTTTTAATTTATCTTATTCCCAATCAAGGATAACCTTGCCAGAAAGCCCGCTACGCATAGCGTCAAAGCCTGCTTGGAAGTCATCAACCTTGAAGTGGTGAGTGATGATTGGTGTGAGATCTAGGCCAGATTGAATCAAACTTGCCATCTTGTACCACGTTTCAAACATTTCACGACCGTAGATGCCCTTAATTACCAAGCCTTTGAAAATAACTTGGTTCCAGTCTACCGCCATATCTGAAGGTGGAATACCTAGAAGGGAGATTTTACCGCCGTGGTTCATGTTAACCAACATGCTGTTAAATGCTGATGGGTTACCAGACATTTCAAGGCCCACATCAAAGCCTTCCGTCATGCCAAGTTCGCTCATGACATCTTCTAGCTTCTCTTCCAGTACGTTAACCGCGCGGGTCACGCCCATTTTTTTGGCAAGCTCTAGGCGGTACTCGTTAACATCAGTAATAACAACATGACGTGCACCAACGTGTTTCGCAACAGCTGCAGCCATGATACCAATTGGGCCAGCACCAGTAATCAGGACATCTTCACCCACAAGGTCGAAAGATAGTGCAGTGTGTACAGCATTACCAAACGGGTCAAAAATAGACGCGAGATCGTCAGAGATCTCCGCTGGGATTTTAAATGCGTTAAACGCCGGAATAACAAGGTATTCTGAAAATGCACCGGTACGGTTAACACCAACCCCCGTAGTATTACGGCAAAGGTGGGTACGACCACCGCGACAGTTACGACAGTGGCCACAAGTAATATGACCTTCACCAGAAACACGGTCACCAATCTCAAAGCCACGAACTTCCTGGCCAATACCAACAACTTCGCCCACGTACTCGTGCCCGACTACCATAGGAACAGGAATCGTGTTTTGAGACCATTCATCCCAATTGTAGATATGAACATCGGTACCACAAATAGCAGTTTTCTTGATGCGGATAAGAAGATCATTATGACCCATTTCAGGCTTTTCAACCTCGGTCATCCAAATGCCTTCTTCTGGCTTTAGTTTCGAGAGTGCTTTAATTTTCATGTTGTTACCTATAATTTTCACTTACGATATGACAAGCAAAAATACAATTCTAATGTTGAACGAGCGCGATAGTTGGCGCTCGTTCGTTGACAAATACACTTAAAATCTTGCTCAAGATTTGGCAAAAATTAAATGATTGCCATGTCTTTACCAACTTCAATAAACGCATCAATAGCGCGATCAAGTTGCTCACGCGAGTGCGCCGCAGACATTTGAGTACGGATACGAGCTTGCCCTTTCGGTACGACTGGGAAAGAGAAACCAACGACATAAATGCCCTTTTCAAGCGCACGTTCTGCAAATTCTGCCGCCACTTTAGCGTCGCCTAACATAATTGGAATGATAGCGTGATCCGCACCACCCATGGTGAAACCAGCGTCTTCCATACGAGTACGGAAGTGCGCTGCGTTCGCCCACAGATGGTCACGCAAATCACCACTTTCTTCTAGTAAGTCTAGAACGCGGATCGATGCATTAACAATTGCTGGAGCCACAGAGTTAGAGAACAAGTACGGGCGAGAACGCTGGCGTAACCAGTCAATGACTTCTTTCTTACCAGATGTGTAACCGCCTGATGCGCCACCCATCGCTTTACCTAGCGTACCGGTAATGATGTCGATACGGTCAACAACATCATGGTACTCATGCGTACCTGCACCAGACTTGCCCATAAAGCCTACTGCGTGAGAGTCATCAACCATCACTAGTGCGCCATACTTATCCGCTAAGTCACAGATTGCAGGAAGGTTTGCGACTACACCATCCATAGAGAACACACCGTCCGTCACGATAAGTGTATGACGAGCACCGGCTTCTTTTGCAGCGATCAACTGCTGCTCTAGTTCTTCCATGTTGTTGTTTGCATAACGGAAACGCATCGCTTTACACAAACGTACGCCATCGATGATTGAAGCGTGGTTTAACGCATCTGAGATAATCGCGTCTTCTTTACCCAAAATCGTTTCAAACAAACCCGTGTTGGCATCAAAACACGATGTGTAAAGAATCGTGTCTTCTTTACCTAAGAAAGTAGATAACTTCTGCTCTAGCGTTTTGTGAATATCTTGTGTACCACAAATGAAACGTACAGACGCCATACCGAAGCCATGTTCGTCCATGCCAACTTGACCTGCTTTGATTAGCTCAGGGTGATTGGCAAGACCTAAGTAGTTATTGGCACAAAAGTTAAGTACTTCTTCACCTGAAGAAATTTTTACCGCTGCTTTTTGCTGAGAGGTAATGATGCGCTCGGACTTATACAGTCCCTCTACTTTTACTTCTTCAATTTGATCTTGGATTTGTTGGTAGAATGCAGAAGACATCTTAGATTCCTTTTTATTATCCTATTTGCATCGCTTGTTATAGCTGCATAGGTTGCGTAGGGAAAGACTCATACCAATCTGGTAAGTCTTTAATGAAACCATTCTAGTTCATTGTGAAGAAAACGATTATCCCTTAAGATGGAAAACCATTAGTGAATCTGAGGCAACAATCATGTTTAATCACAAGCTCATCAGCTTATTACCGGATCTCGCCTCCTACATCATGGTGGTTAATGAAGGTAGTTTTACCGCTGCAGCCAAAAATCTTGGGGTAACACCGTCCGCATTATCTAAAACCATCACTCGGCTAGAAAATGCCCTTTCCGTTAAGCTATTTGAACGAACCACTCGTAAGCTCGTCATCACACAAGCAGGACAAAAGGTCTATGATCAAAGTGTGCTTATGGTCAATGCAGCACAGCAAGCAATAGAGGTTTCTCAGTCCGATCATACGGTTCCTAGCGGCACGCTAACAGTGGCAGCGCCAGAAGCGTTCCTAAACTCAGTGTTACAGCCCTTTATTACTCCGTTTCTCAAACTGTACCCAGAGATACAGCTTAAAGTTCGCGCTCTTGATGGCAACATTGATTTAATGAAAATGGGGATTGATATCGCGTTTAAGCTCACCGATAAACCAGACGAAAACCTAGTCATGAAAAATGTCGGTGCGACCAATCTCGTATTATGCGCCAGTCCCGATTACATCGCGCAATACGGCATGCCAACGACGCCGGAAGATTTAGTCCAACACGACTGTTTGTACCTTGCCGAAACGGCACGAGACAATATTTGGGATTTTTTAAAAGATGATGAATTTCTAACGGTCAAAGTCACAGGTCGCTACGCCATCAACCAATCTCAACTCCGGTTAAGTGGGGTAAAAGAAGGCTTGGGCATTGGAATATTTCACGATTTTGTGATCAAAGAATCGCTGGCCGATGGCAGCGCTGTTCAAGTCCTCGCAGATTGGACGATAAAAAGTAATTATCATGGTGCGATTGCACTACAGTACGCCCAAACCAAGTACTTACCCGCCAGAATGCGAGTATTTATTGATTATGTCATGTCGGTACTGCCACAGCGGCTTTCGTTATAACAGACCACTACATTCCTAATTTCAGTTACAATACGGTAAGATCAAATCGAATATGACCCATCCATTGTAGGTAGAGCTCCATGTTAAAAGGCACACATCACGTTGCTATCATTTGTTCCAATTATGCGGTCTCAAAGCACTTCTATACCCAGATCTTAGGCCTCAGGGTTTTGGATGAAAACTATCGCACAGCCAGAGACTCTTACAAATTGGATCTCGCTTTGCCAGACGGCACACAAATCGAACTATTTTCATTCCCTGATGCCCCAACCAGACCAAACATGCCCGAGGCACAAGGGCTTAGACACTTGGCGTTTACTGTCGAAAATATTGAGCAAACTGTCGAGTGGCTAAGTCAACAAGACATCCAGCTAGAACCTATTCGAGTGGATGAATACACAGGGAAACGCTACACGTTTTTTAAAGATCCTGACGGCTTGCCACTAGAACTGTGCGAAGAGTTTTCATGGTGAACACTGTCACTTGCCATCTAATATTGGATATGGTATGTCGATGCCCCATCGACATACCAATTCGCACCTGAAACAAAACTGGCCATAGGGCTTGAGATAAAAGCGACGACATTAGCAATTTCTTCAGGCTTAGCAAGCCGGCCCATCGGGTTGCGATCCATTACACTTTGGTATTGTTTCGGTGAGGTGTTTTTACAACGTCCCCATAATCCATCTTCAGTAAATGTATCACCCGGCGACACTGTGTTTACTCTTAACTCTGGAGCATAAGTGAGAGAAAGCGATTTCATATAATGTGCAAGCGCAGCCTTGCCTGCACCATAAGCATTGGCATTAGATACCGTGGTTCCGCTTGCCTTCGAACCTATATAAGTTAAAGCTGCAATGGGGGATTTTAGTAATATAGGTACAACAACATCAATAGCTTGTCGGGTCGCCATAAGATCTTTGTAGACGACATCATCCCATTTATCGGACAACGCGCTTACATTTGGCACAAAAATATCGATATTGGCGATGGAATGAACCCAAGATGTAAACGCGTCTAAGTCATAAACATCAAGAGCTTGACCCGTTGGTTTGATCTTCACATCATCGAAACACTCTAACGCGGTATCTATTCGTTGCTGGCAACGGCCACAAAACCAAACGTTAGCGCCCTCTTTGGCAAACGCTTTCACAATTTCAGCCCCAATGCCACTTGAGCCTCCTGTCACAACAACATTTCTATTTTCTAATCTTAAATCCATACAACTACTCCCAAGCAACTATTTTATTGAACTCTATCTCCAACCTATTCACTTAAAATTTCCTCCCTTATCGCCAAAACGAAAAAATGATCGAGCGAAAGCTAATCGCTGTAACCGGGATGTCGTTAGATTTAAGGTAATCTGTTGCAAAATAACGATAGTTATAAGATGTTAAGATATTCATGTGACTCCTCAGCATTCTTTGATAGGTGACCTTAGAATCCAGTATCAATATCCATCACCTTACATACAACAAATCATCACAAAGGTACGAAATATGATACCCTTAAGGGCATATACGGAAGGAGACAAGAATGAGCGAACTGAACCGCGCAATTTGCAAAGAGATAAAACAGCGATTAAAGCAGTCTGGTTGGTCTTATAAGAATATTGCGGTGCAGCTTGGAACCTCAGAGGTGAGTATAAAAAGGTTACTTAATGGGCAAAGCAATCTTTCCGTTTCAAAACTTAATGAGATCTGCGAGTTAATAAAAGTACCTCTATCCACTGTGATAACAACGGCAGAAGACGCCATTAAAACCGTTTCGCTCTTCACTTCGGAACAAGATTCTGCATTCTATGACAAGCCTGAGCTGTATACTATTTTCCATGAAATCGTGAATGAAAATGCGAACTCATCACAGCTGATGACTGTATTTAATTTAAACGAACCTTCAACCTACCTTTACCTAAGAGCGCTAGAAAAACTCAATTTAATTAAAATGTTAAAAGGCTCGGACTTTGTTCTTCAGGTACCCAAAAGTACCGCTTTTTCCGAACAAGCTAAGTTCCCTCTGCTATTCAAAAATTGTGTCATTGAGAGTGTGCAACAACACGTGCAAGTAATTTCGCCCAATAACAAAAACGCTTACTTTATCACTTGTAAGCTTCGTCTCACTCAACAAGAGTTTCGAGAATACAACCTTAAACTGGAAGAATTGATGTTCGAGGCACTACGGCTCAGTCAAACAAGAAATTCGGCGACACCAAACACCCAGGAATACACCATTATTGATATGGCTGCGAAAGGTGTTCACCATCCCAAATTGGCATTGCCCAAAAATATTGCTAGCGATCTAACATAAGTAGCGCACTATCCGTATATAAGACCGATCTGATTGTGAAGCGTGACGAATACTGGTCAGCGTTTTTTTCAACGAAAAAGTGACTGCATCGCTCGACTAACGGGGAGCTTATTATCAGCGATATAAACGTACATCTTACCTGTTATGTCTTTTTTTACTTTATCGAGTCGCTCTACATTGATTAATGTTGAGCGATGTATCTGCCAAAATCGGTCTGGATCCAATTGACGAATTAACTCTTTTATCGAGCTACGTAATATATACTCTTGATAGCCTCCTTCGACTGACGCAATCAGGGTAATGTACTTATCTTCCGCTTTCGCATAGACGATATCATCTACAGCAAGTATATGAATCTCATCATGCTTGGTCGCTTTTATCCACTTGTTGTAGTTGGTAGTTCCGCCAACGGAAAGATGCTCAATCTTCGCCATTAATGTTTGCATTGTGCCGTCAGTATCTGACGAAGCTAAGCGCTGTTTAACCCGCTGACAGGTTTCGAGAAGTCGCTCCTCTTGTACTGGCTTAAGAACGTAATCAATAGCATTCGCCTCAAAGGCAGAGATTGCATATTGATCAAACGCCGTAACAAACACAATGAGTGGTGCAGTCAGTTGGTTTTTCTTTTCCAGCGCGACCAGTTGGTTGGCCACATCAACCCCTGACATTCCCGGCATTTGAATATCAAGAAACACCACATTAGGTTGGAGTGTTTTAATGGCCTCTAATGCTGACTCTCCATTTTCACACGCTTCGACAATCGTTAGCTCTGGCCATGTTTCGGCTAACATTTTATCCAAATGAAATCGAAGTAGTGGTTCGTCATCGGCGATAACCGCTGTCACTGAGTTCATTCTATACCTCCTTTTTTGGCAATAATGGCAAGGTGATACTCGATACCACTCCCCCTTTCTTACCCGCGCTGACAGAAAGAGACGACGCTTTGCCATACAGTGTCGATAATCGCTCTCTCACATTCGCTAAACCAATCCCATTACCATTCATGCCAACCGTATTTTCAGCCACATCAAATCCGCAACCAGAGTCAATCACTTCTAAAATACACACGCCTTTCTCTGTGCGACCTTTAATGTGAATATACCCTCCAGCCACATTTGGCTCAATTCCGTGGATCACCGCATTTTCTACCAAGGGCTGCAATAAATAAGGCGGAAGATGGAAGGTTGCGAGTTCATCCGTTATGTCGATGTTATAGGTCAACCGAGGTCCCAACCGAACCTGCTGAATACCAAGGTAAGCTTCAATTAATGCGATTTCAGACGCCATGTCGACATGGCTTTCTCTGTGCCGGGACATAGAGCCTCGCAGTAACACCGTAAGCTTGTCCAACACCTCTTTCGCTTGACTGGTATCGTAATCAATTAAGACATTAATGTTTGCCAAGGTATTGAAAAGAAAATGCGGCTCAATTTGGCTTTGTAACTGCTTAAGTTCCGATTCAATTAGCGCTTTATCTTGCGTTGCTTTGTCTAATTTGGCCTGCTCGATTTGTTGCTGAAGCAAAAACTGTTTTTCTTGTGCATAGAAGAAATAAAACGAAATCGCGGTAAATATTACCCCGAGCAGTAAAATAGGTTTTAGCCCCTGCCACTCATCAAACCCCGGATATTGCTTCAGCCACAGATAAGCATTGAGCGTACCTAAACACACCGCCCCAACAAGGGACAAGCCAACCGCCACCAAGTTGAGCTCGGCGATTTTCGGTAGAAAACGATGGATCAACCATGAGCAGCTCACCGCGCTATAGCCATAACCTAAACTAATTATGGCATTTTCCAGATAGGAAGCCGACCAGATCGATGAAGTAAGAACAGCAATCGCAAGACAAAACAACGTTGTAAAGACCATCGATTGCAACAGGTTAGAACCTTTACGTCCGCATCGCATAACTAAAACCTTCCTTTTATATTTATCAACATGTTATAGCGATCTGGTAAGTTTGCATATACGGATTTACTCTTACCCGTCACATAACGTGCAGCCAACTCCAAGTGCAAATTCGAATCGCCCGTATCCATAATTAAGTAATCCAACCATTGCGTCGCAATCACTCCACCATCTTCAGGAGACAGCATCAGATCTATCTTTGGAGTCAGTCGATCCGTTAAGCCCAATCCACGACTCCAATCCCAATGGCTCCATGCCGCAGGGTCAAGCGACCAATGTAACATTACGTTATGTTGTACAAGATTTTGTTGTGTATAACCTAGCCCATAAGACTGAGCAACTAGAGGGTGCACTTGGGACGTATTGTCATAAGCCGTCTTCCATGTTTGTTCGCTCCACGCCCTTTCATCAAACCAATATTCAGCAATCACACTATGCCCTGCCTCATTAGCCCAGGTTACCCCCATAAGATACTGCACAGCATTGTGGCTCTCTTTTAGTTCTGTAGGGGCGGCGTCCTCAAACTTATAATTCAAATAGCGGCGCTGCATCATGGCCGAAGAGTGAAACTCCCATGACTCACCAAATACTGTGACAAAGCTGCCACCAATAAGACCCTGCCGGACATTGTCATAATAACCAACCGCCTGTATTTCTGAATCTCCACGCAAGGTGTAATACCGTGCACCTACCCCTTGCTGCTGGTTCGCTTCATCAAAATCAGAGCTGGCTAATTGCGTCCAGCTTGAGTCTGTTGCGATCAATGTCCATTCAGAGCTCACACCATAATGAGACAACGCCAACGTCCCTGCGCCCTCTTCAATTTGAATGCCGACTGGATTACGGCGGTATGGATTAAACAGATCCAGTACTCGATATCCATAACCTACGCCCCAGTCTATGCGGGCCTTTCCCAATAATACGTCAAGTTCTACATCACCAAACGACACCTGAGATTCATACACCGCTTCCCTCACGACTGCATCAAACTCTCTCTCTCGGTAAGCACTTGATGATGATTCAGCATCATTGAAGAGATCACTTCCCAGCAAAGCGACATTCGTGGAAAACGCCTTAAACCCAACACCAATATCAACCAATCCATTAACGGTTTGAACGGGTTCACGGTTTTTTTCAGGAAAAAACACTGAGTCTTGCTCCCCTACACTTTGCAAGTTAAGTTGGTAGTCCACCGTTAGCATCAACGATTGTGTCCATGACCCAGTAAGGTCACTACC
Source organism: Vibrio cionasavignyae (assembly GCF_050337155.1). Taxonomy (NCBI): domain Bacteria; kingdom Pseudomonadati; phylum Pseudomonadota; class Gammaproteobacteria; order Vibrionales; family Vibrionaceae; genus Vibrio; species Vibrio cionasavignyae. Next base: position 16,831 of record NZ_JAKJSR010000026.1, on the reverse strand, counting down.
ATTGATCTCCTTTGCCAACCCTATCAATGGGACGAGTACCCCTAACGCGAGGCAAACGAATACCGGTACATATTTAACCTTGCGTGCCTCGAACATTACTCTATCCCTAGCTGCTTGTTTTTTGATAGAAACGCCGGGTTATAATATTTACTCGGCAGCGAGTAAGGCTCTATCGACTGATATTCGATCACCGTCTTTTTATTTAATTGTATTTGGTCTTGCAAAACCATGGCCGTCACGCGGGGTTGCCCCGCTCTGATCCCTTGTTTAAAATGCGCTTTTTTAGCCAGCTTTCCAGAGCGCAAATACAGATCGGCTTGAATTGGAAACGCATTCTTGTCATCAATCCACAAATCTATCTGCTGGTAACTGGCACCCGTGGTTTTTGCCGTCAACTTGAGCTTTTTGGTCTTTTGTACTGTCCCATCTAACGCCGTTATTTCTTCCGTTTTTAGAATTTCACCTTGATAGTCCTGACTCCATGTCAATGTTGAAATATCACCTACCGACGCCTCACCCAACAGTTTTTGCATTGGGGTTATACGAATAGGACGGCGACTTTTCGGCATCAGCAACCAGTAGTTATCGCCTAGCATAAGCATCTTTTGCCCTTGCTCTACTTTGGCTTTAAACACCACTAACGATTCACGATTGGGCTTTAAATACACATCGTACAAGCGTGTTTTGTCCAAGTTGTCATCTTGATAAAGTTTCACTTCTGACACCACTCGGGATGCCTCTGAGTCTAAACGATAGTGGTCAGCTTGTTCGATCAAGGCGCTGGCTTGCATTAGGTTTGCATCGGCTGAAAGTACGTTGTCAGCGAAACTCGGCAGCGTCGTTAAAGCTATTATGATGGCAACAAGCCAGTTAGAACCGACGAGGGGACGCCATGACGGTTGGTGTTCTTTCTTTTTGTGACCTAACTTTGGGTGACCTAGCGTTTGATGACATAGCTTTTGGATAGTTGAGCGATAATTTAGTGAATTAAACATAAGCGAGTGCCTCCGTAATTGGTTTTTTCGCCCCTTTACGCGCAGACATAAAAGCAGCAAACATACAGATGAACAAAATAGCGAGTGACGAATAGACAGCAACTTGGGGCGAGAATACGATCTCTAACGGATAGCCTTCGGAACGTCCTGGAGGCGGCGGCATTTGAACATCAGCGACTTTAAGAAATAGGGTCGTCGCAAGTGCTAGTCCTGCGCCAATCGCACTGCCAATCACTGCAATCAACATTGACTCTCTCACAAAACCGCCCACAATTTCACGCGGATAACTGCCTAACGCCGACAAGGTGCCTATTTCGCGCGTTCGCTCTGTCACCGTCATCGTCATGGTGTTAAACAAGGCAACGAACACCACTAATGCCATCACTAAACCCAACACGCCAAAAATGCCGTTATATAATCCACGAACTTTATGATAGAAAAATGCTCTGTCCTGCCATGGTGTCGTCTCTAGGTTTTGCGCTGAAGTGTCGTCCTGATTGTGATATTGATTAAGCCGTAGCTCGACATCAGCCATCCCTTGTTCGGTATATTTAGTATCAGAAAGATACACCGACAACGTGCTAATGCGGTCTGTACTTAATAAATCTTGCGCTGCCGAAAGCCCAACATATATCTGACGTTTATCCATCTCTGGAACACCAGTGGAATAGATCCCCGTTACTTGGAAGTCCATCGCATTAAGCGCACCATCGCTTGTTGTAGCAAGTAACGTCACCCAATCGCCTTCTGCTACCCGTAAATTACGCGCTAAGTCTTTGGCTATCATGATACCGCTATCATCCTGACCTTCTGCGCCAGGCTGATTGTCACTTTGACTCGCAAGTACCGCGCCGGACTGCATATCAACAACGCCATCACGAACGTCAAACTCACTGGGTTCAACACCATTACCGATGAAAATCGCTGACTTTCTACCGTTAGATATCAAGCCTGAAAAATACACTCTCGGCTGGATGCTTTTTGCATGCTCAACCCCCTTCAACAACGCGATCAGCTCATTAGGTTTGGTTAAGCCATTTTCTAATGGCGTTTCTTCCTCCGACGTAAAGTATCCCGTTTGAGTGACCGTGATATGCCCCACATCATTGGCTGTCGACTTTTCAAGTGATTGATAGGTAAACAATCCAAAGCCCGCCGCAGCGGTCAACGCAAAAATAGCGATAGCAACAATGGATAAAGACAAAATTGTCCGCCTGCGATTACGCAGTAAATACAACAGCGGCATTTTGAATGAATAGACGGTGCGCATGATCATAATCTTTCCCTTTTTTTAATTGGTAGCCATAGCCATTACTCGTCTTAATAACGAAGACGCTTAACGTTCTCTATCGCGATTAGCTCGCCCATTGATAGGCGCTGTGGCTTATCTTTCCATCAATTAGCTCAATCGTTCTATCGCATCGTGTTGCCATACGGCTATCGTGAGTAGCAACAATAAACGTGGTTTTCAGCTCATGACCTAATGTCTTCATCAATTCGATAACTTGGCTTGCCGACGCACTATCCAAACTGGCCGTCGGCTCATCCGCTATCACTAAGCTCGGTTTGTGAACCAACGCTCGTGCGATAGCAACACGCTGCTGTTGACCCCCAGATAATGCATCCGGCCTGTGATGTGCCCAGTCACCGAGACCGACTTTCTCGAGCATTGCAAAAGACTGCGCGTGCTGCTCTTGAGTGCTCAAACCATTTAGCATTAATGGGTAACTCACGTTTTCTAAAGCACTCATCACTGGGATTAAGTTAAAACGTTGAAAGATAAACCCTAAGTTTTGACGACGGAATTGAATCAAGGACTTAGGGTTTTTAGATAACACCTGGCTTCCAAACGTGATTTCACCATCGTAATGCGTATCGAGCATGCCTAAGATATTTAACAAAGTGCTTTTTCCTGACCCCGACGGCCCACACAGTGCCACCAACTCACCGTGTGCGATCTGCCCTGACACGCCATCAAGTGCCGAAATCTGATTTTGACCGAGTGAGTATTGTTTTGAGATTCCATCAAACTTAATCATTTTTCTGTTCTCCTTTTGATTGATGTTAAGCGTACCTCGCCTTTGCTATGAAAAAACGACGATGCGATAAACGGTCTATAAGGAGAGTTAACGGTAAATAAGACGAGTTAACGGTGAAGAGTTAGGTGAGCAGAAATAGTCAAAGCGATTAGAAAGAATCTAAATCTTACAAAGGATGAAAGAATCTTTCCAAGGACACACATTTAAAAAGAAATCAAAAGCACTCCCGTATTCAAAGTAGCAATCAATTGCATACTTTCGCTTTCTTCAATCTATTTTAGTAAAGCTGGCTAGTTTCTTAAGAGACGTTACTTACGTTTACGAATTGGATGAACAGCGATACCCAGAATTTTCTCTGGCTTATGGGGTAAGAGTGGCGGTGAAAGTTGTGCTTATTCTAGTTGATAGATGTGCATCTTGCTCTTTTTTAAAGCAGCCTTAGCGTGGACTGTATGAACGAGACACCCCACCGCTGTCGAACGTGTTTTTTCTAATCCAATACATACCATTAACCAGCTCTTTTGATTGAAATTTAAACGCGCCAAAATAGTGGGTTGATTATCATCCATACTGGCTTTGTCTTCGCTAAATAGACGTGCAGTCCAGTCGACTAACTCAATGTAGTCGATGAGCCGAAATGGAATGCCATCACGCGTTCTATTCGTCGGATTGCCGATAAAAGGGTGTAAACATGAGGCTGTCGCTAAGTTTTTATCCAGCGCATCGATTCTGGCTTTTATCGAAGTAAACTCCGACGTTTCAGGTGTTTTAGCAATGCCTGCTCGAATAGGGTTCAAGTCGACATACGCCATTGCGGCGGCAAGTGCTTTTTCATCAAGCAACGCTTGGCTTTTGAAGCGGCTTTCCCAAAAGTGCCCGGTACAGTTATCTTCTCGATTCGCCCGACATGCTATATCGTAATTGAGCTCTTTCATGAACCAACTTAAGCTCCACAGCCTTTCTCGCCATATTTCAATAAGCTCAATACACTTGTCTTCCTCAGCTTGGTGAGTGAGCTGCTTATTCTGCCAACGCTCTATGAGTACTGGTAATTTATGTTCACGCCCCCAATGCTCGACCACATCGTGTAGTGACAATGCTAACGCTTTGTCTTTATTGATATGAAGCACCAAGTGATAGTGATTACTCATGATGGCGTAGGCGCAAACATCGATGCAGTATACGTGTGTCAGAGCGTGAATTTTTCGCTCTATCCACTCTCTTCGATGTTCGTAGCTCGTGTTGGTGAGCGGGTCTTCGCCGCATAAAAAACTGCGCCTCACACAACGTGATACGCAGTGGTAATACGAGGTAGCATCCACGGAGATAAGTTGTTTTCTGGCTGTTGTCAAAACGAGATCCGCTATTAAGGTTTTAAATAACTTAGCAGTTCTCTTTTAATGGAATTGGTAGTGAGTTGGCGAATTCACTAAAATCAAACTAATTTCATACTTTTGGTGTGTGTCCTTTTACCCTCTTTTACCCATGATCATGATTCACCCCGGAAAACCCCTAGCATATCATTAGACAAAATCAGAAATATTTAGCACACACATGTTAGCAGCACGCCCTAGCCTTTTTCTAAAACAGAAGTAACATGGTTTCATCGTTAGTTTTCACGCGCCGTAACAGGTACTTTATACATTAACCGAAAAGGAGCCCTCTAGTGGCGAGCCGTGACATTCAGATTAGACCAGCTCAGGCAGGTGAACTGCCCTGTATTTACGATCTAGTGACCACCGATGAAGAATGGACGAAGTTTAACGGACCTTACTTTCCTTATCAGACGCCAACCCTATCCGAGTTCTCTGCTGGCACCTTTTCTCGATTATGTCGCGGGGATGATATGCAGTTGATAGTTATGGACGGCACACCAATAGGAAGTGTTAGCTATTATTGGGAATGTGAAGCCACACGTTGGCTAGAAATCGGCGTCATCATTTATAACTCTCAATACTGGGGAAAAGGCATTGCTTATCACGCTGTGCCTTTCTGGATTAGTCATTTATTTGCGACATTACCCATTGAACGTGTTGGGCTCACCACGTGGTCCGGAAATCCAAGAATGATGGCGTGCGCTGAAAAACTTGGGCTTACCCAAGAAGCCCGTTTACGTTATGTTCGTTATTTCAATGGCAAGTACTATGATTCCGTAAAGTACGGGATAACTCGACAAGAATGGTCCACCATCACCAAAAAGAAATCACGTTGACCGCTACGAGTTGACTCAAGAGTTATTCATCATGCCTGTTGGTGGATAATTCCAGGCTTATGCGTATGGTCACAGACTAGTGCTTACTGTATAGTCTGTCGTTTTTTAGGGAACTCCCGTTATGGAAATGCTCATCGTTTCGTCAGAACAACAAAAACGTTTGATCATGATATTCAGCCGTACTACGGCAAAAATGTCTGATAAAGCGGTACTTAATGACCTCAATTCACATCAAGTTAACTCATCGGTTTATCCAGCGTTCAAACTTGCGCAAGACCTTCGCGTTGAGCGTATAGGATTTATCCAAGGTAATGACAAAGCAAATTCACTCGATGGCGGCGACTTCCTCTACCGTTACCTCTCAAAAGGCTACATTTGTTTAGGCAACTATACGGGGCAACCTAAGCCTGACTTAACGCCATGGGGAGTACGCTCAGTGCGTATGCAACCTAAAATTGGTTTTGGTTTGTAGCATTTTGATTAACGCAGCGTCCCTAAATTGGCACTTCGTTACTCGCAAAGTTCCAATATAACGCCACAATCTCCACCGATAATGAGAGAAATATGAACATTAGTGACCTAGAACGAGATGCCCTTTATAAGGTTATTTATGCTCGTAGAGACGTTAGAAGAGACTTTATTTCCACCCCAATTCCCGATGACGTATTGGAGCGAATCCTTAATGCGGGGCATCATGCTCCCAGCGTCGGCTTCATGCAACCTTGGGACTTTGTGTTAGTCACCGACGACCAAACCAAACAAGCGATAAAACAAGGCTACGATACCGCGAGCGTCGAGTCAGCCAACCAGTTTAGTGACGATAAAAAGGAACAATATCAAAGCTTTAAACTAGAAGGTATTTTAGAAGCCCCACTTGGAATATGCGTGACTTGCGACCGGGAACGAAACGGACCTGTTGTCATAGGGCGAACCATCAAAAAAGAGATGGATCTTTACAGCACTGTTTGTGCTGTACAAAATATGTGGTTAGCAGCAAGGGCGGAAAATATTGGTTTTGGCTGGGTCAGTATCATACATGATGACGTTCTAAGAACTGCACTAGAAATACCTGAGCACATCGACATTATCGGTTACCTATGTTTAGGCTATGTCTCAGAGTTCCAAGAAAAGCCTGAACTAGAAACATTTGGTTGGTTGCCGAGGGCTCCATTAAATCAGGTCGTCCACCACGGTAAGTGGACAAAAAACACGAAACCAAATCCCCCTGATACAGAATGAGTTCAATACTGCCCTAGTACATCTGACTAAACATAACCTCTGATATTAAATAATCAATATTATTTAATATCAGATACCTACCAAAATAGAAAATTAGCTAAGTGTAATTAACTCGTGAGAACGAGAAGACTTAACTTAGCCAAAAAGGCGTTGCCAAATGCTTGGGTTACGTCGGTCATGGTATTCAATACGTAAAGAGTCCACTTCTCGTAGTGTCTGCTGCGCGGCGTCTAAATCACCCTGCTGCAAATCCTCATCAACTTGTTGTAAAGCAGATGATAATTTTTTAAAACCTTCTTGGTAAAGATCCATTTTTTCAGGTGGGTAATCCCCTTGCTTACTTTCTGCAATTAACCTATCCAATGTTGACACTGGTGTTTGCATCTCTTCAACAGACTGCGCTTCAGCCGCCTGTTTAAATGCGAGTTTCATCGCCTGCATATTCTTTTTAAGATCGAAGCCTTCTGTTGCAAACGCTGTGGAGCTAACCGTAAGCATGAGTGCAAATGCACCTGCTTTTATTGTTGTATTCATTTGGGATTCCTTTTGAAATGAAAATGACCTCGATTCGACTGATGGTACTCTAGCACCAACAGGCAAAGTGAGGTCACTTGCCGACGATATTGTACTGAATTCCGTTTGCAATTCGTAACAATAATTGTTTCTAAACGTAATGACTTAACTGCACAACATCTATTGTCGATTACGATCCGTGCTGTAACGACTCGAACTCTACAATAGGCTCTCTTCCACGCAATTGTAAGAAGCTAAGAAACTGCTCGGTACTGAAAGTAATAATTTTGTCGGTCGGCATGTCAATCTCAACCAATAATTGACTCGCAAGCTCAAGTTGACCGATCGTGTCACAGAAATGGGAGTCACTCCCCGTGGTGATATAGCCACCAGCCTGTTTAACCGCTTTCGCAATTTCATAGCAACGGTCGATACTGCCTACACGGCTGTGCCCTTTCAAAGTCGAGTTATTGATTTCAATAGCAACGTGATGTCTTGCTGCACAACGAGCCACCGCATCAAAATCAAAATCAAAATTTGGGTTACCCAAGTGTCCCAACGCGTCTATCTTACCGCTTTCAATGACATTGATCAGAGCTTGTGTATGCGTCTCTTTGGTTGCAGGTCGAAATACCGGCTCATGAAAGCTAGCAATGACCCAATCAAGCGCGCTAAAAGATGTTGGGTGCACATCAATTTCCCCCGCTTCGTTAAGGATATTAGCCTCAACACCGCGAATGATCGCCACATCAAACAAAAACCGAGGAAGCACTCTCTGGTTTGAAAAAAACCAGTAGTGAGGTGCACCAGGCATTGAGTCCGCATGATCAGTGGTACACAGTATCTTCAACCCGCTTGCACTTGCCGCTTTGGCATTTTCCATGATTGTACTGTATGCGTGCCCACTCGCGTACGTATGAGTGTGAGTATCAACAACAAATTGCATTCCTGCTCTCCTAGCTTTCAATGACGCTTTTAGTAACTGAAATAGTGTTACTAAATGAGTATTTGGGGAATTTTTCTAACCGCGAAATGAAAGATCGCAATATCGCTACTTTTCACTCACTGTCACTTAGTTTCCTTCAACATATCACAGATATATTAAAAGAAATCGATACCACCACGACCACTGTTTGGATCTTTCTTTTTTGACGTTTCAATTGAAGGCGCTTCGGTTGCTTTAGGCTTTGATTTCTTACTGCTCTTATCTTTCTTTTTAGCAGAAGCGCTTAAGCTGGAACCAGTTTGTTTGGCTGGGTCTCTCTTAGACGACGAGGCATTTTTCTTAGTATCACGTTTGGCTTTTTTTGACTCTTTTGATGCCGATTTAGAGCTAGACGCTTTGTTCGTCTCTTTCTCATCGGTATTTTTTGTCGTTTCTAACGGCGGCTGATCGCACACCACCACATAGTACTCTTGGTTAAATTCGAAAAAATCACCATCATACATTTTACGACGTTTTCTTGTTTCCAATTCGCCGTTAACCGCAACATAACCTTCCGCGATAAAGTGTTTGGCTTCGCCACCACCACCGACTAAGTTTGCCACTTTAAACAGCTTATAAAGCTCTATCGGGTGACTGGAGACCTCTATACCAAGCGCCTCTATTTCTATCGCATCTTCTTCGTAGCTTTCGTCAAACTGTTCGTCATTCATATCGCGGTTACTCAAGATAAGTGTCTTAGTATCATTGCTTCGCATTGTACTGGTTTGCGCGCATTCAATCTAATAAAAAGCCCCGTAAAACGGGGCTTTTCGATGCCAATGTTAAGCTATTTGCTCAAATCGAACTCATAAATATCAATGCTCACTACCAAACAAGATGAGGACTCGTGGCTGAGACAACTTTTTGCAATGGTGGATTACCATCATGAGTCCAAATCTCAACTAGGAAAGCATCAATATGCTCCGCTGAAGAAAAGTCTAATTCTCCAATACCACCTTGTAATGATAGTGAGGCAATACGGCTATCGTATACTGGCGTTATTTCACCCGATGCAGGGCTATCAAACTGAGTGTAAACCGAGACCATTGCTCTACCCAAAACAGAGCTACTCGCATCGACCGACAGCGTATACGCCTCCACTGGTTTATAGTCCAACTCGTCTGGAATCGATAAATCAGCCATCGTTCGCGATGCTACAACCGGGGTTGGCGTACTGCCGCCACCGCCTGATGAGTCACCGCCACCTCCGCCGCCACCGCAAGCTGTTACCATTCCTAGTGTCGTGATAAATAGTATTGTATTTTTCATTTCAGCCTCCTACGGGACGTAACATTTACCCGGTGTAGCATATTGAGATTCAAACCAAGTCTGAGCTTGGTCACCCGCTGATTCAGCGTACGTCGCAAATTGTGGATAGGCGACGACAAGGTCGGTTCGTTCTAACGGCCATTCCCATTCATCATTGATCATTAGCGCCCATGGAAGATTGCCTGACGTTTTAAAGTACACGCCACTGCTCGCATCACTAACATCAACACCTAGCCCTGCAAAAGTTTGAGCGTTAAATTGCTCTGTAGGCTCATAGTTCGGTAGATGAACTTCCCATGCTCTACCCGGTTGGTGATAACCTTCTCCGTGATAATGCCCTGCAGTTGCGAAGATAAACGGGTCATAAGGCATACTCATTAACGATGTCGTATCTGATCCATCAAGGAAATTCACATGAAGTGTGAAATTAAGCTGAACATCTTCTTGTTGCGCACAAGCCGCCAACGTTCTGTGATACTCGCAGCCCTCTACTTTATAGACCGAGGTATCTTCACTAATCACGAAGATGGCCTCGTCCGAGATGGCTTCCAGTCCACTATTCGCCAGTTGACTGCCATTATGGATTTGACGAGTCGTGGTGGTATCAACATCACTACGATTGACGCCTTTGAAACGAAGTGCGAAACCATTGTGATACGATGCCCCAACAGCGCCAAGGTAACCATCGACTTTTGATTTCACCACCGCACCATCGCGTAATATTTCAGTAATCCGATACCGCACGACCACATCATTCATGTCGTAATCGGCGGTATAAGGCCAGTTATCCTCATACGCGACGGTGGTGTAACCAGTGGCGTTCGGGTAGTAACGAACTGAAAGTCCAGTCCCTGTGACCGCAAGAGCGTGATCCTCCACCTCACCGGATGTTGAACCTCCATAGTAATCAAGCCCGGTTTGTTTACTGAACCTGAAGCGACTCCACGTCGAACCAATCTCTGCGTCTAATGCAGCGGTAAAAATAAGATCATTATTACCAGCATCCAACTCTTCGTCAGAAAAAACCTTTTCTCCGTCATCAGCAAAATCGCCGTCTTGATTCCAGTCTATCCACACTGACAGATAACCAGTGGTAGACGCACTAACTCTGACAATGCTGTCTAGACCCGGTTCTACTGCGGTCACAAAACCGACCCCATTTTCATCGTCAATGCCCACTTCATCATCAGCAAGCCCAGAATAAAGGCCATCTTGATCGCCGTCTGGCGCCGTTGATCCTAGCCATGTCTCATCGTCGAGCTCATGCCTTGGTCCATTATCCGCCAGTTTGGTTGAGTAACTATTTGGCGCGTCGCCAAAGTCAATATTCGAATCTTCATCGATAACTGGCGCATTCGCACACCTCGCCCCATCGTTCTGACTCGAATAAGGACCATCAGCAAACTTAATGGCAGGCACGACTCCTGCAGCTATGTTTGCGGCATTTCCGGGGGAAAGATCGACACGGTATATCTGACCATCTTGATTTCTAGACACGTAATAATAACCATCCACATCAAAGTAACCCGCGCCAAAGGTGCCCGTTTCACCGGTGTCACCAATATACGTTTCTTGCCCGGTACTCGGATCAAATGAGTACAACGCACCCGAACCGTTATCGATACCATATAAGCTCCCATCACTGGGATGGAAAGCAAAGTCAGTAAGGTTAACAACCGCGCGGCTACTTACTTGAGTCACAGGGAGCGTTGCCGTTGGGTCGGCTTCAAGCGGTGAAACATCAATAGTAAAAAGACCTTTTCCCTTTCTGTACAGGTAGTAAACGTCTTCATACACATCACCGACATAAAACGTATGACTGGTAGGTAAACCACTCGTGTTGATCGTTTCAGCAAGAAAATCTTCACCCAAACGTACAATTTGTTTGTTCGATGTGTCATAGCCGTAAATATAACGACCATTAAAGTCGAAACCTACACCATTAATGTTGGCATCTAAGCCCGTGTCACCCTGTAAAAGAGACGTTGAACCAGTAACAAGATTCACACCATAAACTTGTACTGGATTGGCTTGGAACAAATACGCTTTACTAGGACAATTTTCAAAGGGGAGCGCGTAGCTGTTCATGGATGTCATCATGGCTAATGCGACACTGACTTTGATCGCGGATGCCAATTGAGTATGTTGTTTTGATCTATGCATTATCTAATCCCTTGATTGACGCAGATATTCAACAATCATACAAGGAACATGCCATGTTACTTATTGACTTAAAATCAGATACTTAACAGAGAATATACAAGAGTAACTCATTTTGAGAATCAATTTGAAGATAGTGGTGGCTTGTGATTGGTGTTTCTTAGTTTCCTGTCAAAATTAAACTGAGTGAACAACGTGCATATCACATTCGCACAAATAATCAGCAACAATCCGATGACTTGATTATGAGTAAACACCACATCAAATAACGAGAACTGCCAAACCGCAGTAAAGACAAGGTTGGTATAGATTAAAGGGGCTATTTGAGAATTCGTCGGCGCTAATTGATAGGCTTTATAGCGGCACGTTTGAGTATTAATCACCGTCGCTGTCAACATTACTAGCATCATCACGATCTGCCAATTTATTGCCGTCCCCCACGACAGCGTATTCAAACGCCATGCTTCATAGGATCCACTCGGCAATGTAACCATCACAATTGGGAGCATGACGATACCAGCCAATAAAAATGTCCAAGCATTATTTTCGATACCTGACATGCTGCCTTTTGACGCTTTATGGAGGCTCAGTTGGGAACCTGCATTAAATACACCCGACAACAGACCAATGAATACTTCAGGCTTTGCGCTGAATCCAGAGATATCACCGGCTAACAAAACCACACCTATCGACGTTAATAGTAGCGAACAAACGGTAACATAGGACAACTTAATGCGGAAAATGACCCTTTCAAACAGCGTGATAAACAAAGGTCCAGTACCAAATAGCACCACACTTTCAACCAAAGACAGTTTACCGAGTGCATAAATAAAACAAAGCTGGCAAGCACCAATACTAAAGGCGCGGAATACAAGAATTTTGCGCATGTCTTTTGGCGGCACTCGAAACGATGTCACAAGAAGAAACAACATGAGTACGGTCGCAGGCAAAAGAAACCGAAGTATCGTCAAATTGCCCGCAGCAATGTCGTTCGCTAGAAATTTAGTCAGCACCCCCGTAATCGATAAGCTCAGTGTGGACGACAACATAAATCCTACCGCGCGTTGACTTGGATTTTGTAGCATGATGTTCCTCTCTATAAAGTGCTCAACTGATTGTTATTATATTGATCTCCCCCACAGTAAAATAACGAGTAATTGTGAACTATATTGTTAGAAAAACTTAACTGAGTATTCTATGACAAACCACATCCCCTTAAAATCAATCTACGCATTTGTTAACGTCGTTGAGGCTGGAAGCATGTCACTTGCCGCCGAACGATTAAATGTAAGCCACTCAGCAGTCAGCCAAGCAATAAAAACGCTAGAGACCCAGTTAGGTACCCAACTCTTTCAGCGTATAGGTCGACATATTGAGGTCAACTCAGACGGAGAAAAATACTATCAAGATGTTGCGCCTGCTATAGAAAAAATCATTGAGGCTAATGAAGCAATACTTAACAAAGGCAGTAATAATAGAATGACCATTAATATGGTCAACTCGCTGGCTCTGCATTGGTGGATCCCCCGAGTACCGCACCTGCAACAAGCGCTGCCTCAGCTCGATATTAGGATCTCAAATCGAGTCGGAGCATTTAGTTTGGAAATGGAAGGCGTCGATCTCGCGCTCATCCATGGCTCCATCGACGATTGGCAAGATTACTTTTGTGAAAAACTAGCCGAGGATGATTTAGTACTGGTGGCAAGCCCCAACGCACTCACGGAGCAGCCCTCTCTATCTGCCACAGAAATGATTACACGCTACCCCACCATTTCAGTGGCCAACGACAGACGTAAAAACGATTGGCAAGTCTGGTGCGATGCCCATGACGTTGATGCACCGGACTCGCCGAATAACTTGACGTTCAATGCATCGGTTCAAGCCATACACGCCACAATCCGCAATCTAGGCGTTTTAGTCACTCACCGCCAGTTTGTCAAAGATGATATCGAACATGGGTTGCTGGTTGAGATTGGCGAACCTATCGCGAACCCGCTTCAAGCCTTCTACTTTGTCTGTGCCCCCGACAAACTTAAATCCAAGAACGTTGCCGCGCTTCGGCATTGGCTTCAAGAGCAGTTTCAGTCTTAGGACACACGTTTAAACTGCTACTTCCTTACTCCAACAAAAATCTACAGCGGTTGTGGCTCTTCTAAAACGTAACGATTTTTCCCAGCGCGTTTTGCTTGGTACATGGCTTTGTCGGCCGTATCAATAACAACATCAAGCGATTCACTGGACGTTGCTGACCAAAACGTGACGCCTAAACTTGCCGATACTTGGCAGTAGTGCCCTTCCAACTCAACAGGGGTCGACAGACTTTCGTTAAGCAACTGCAAAATAACGTCAATATTGTGCTGACTCTCGATACCAATCAAAAACTCATCACCAGCTAGCCTTGCGACCAATGAATGCTCTCCCACTATCGCCTTCATCCTTTTAGCAACAACCTTTAATAGCTCATCACCTATATGGTGACCAAATTGATCGTTAACCGCTTTAAAACCGTCCAAATCAATAAACACAACAAACAAGGATAATCCATAGTCATGTTGCTGCTGTAACGTTTGCATAGCACTCACGCGATTAGCCAGTCCGGTAAGCAAATCATGATTGACCTGATAGTTAAGCCTTTTGAGCTGTATTTTTTCAGATTCGTCGCGAATCGCTAATACAAACGCCTCGACTCGCCCATTTTCATTGGTCAACGTTCTTAATTGAAGTACACAAGGAAACCACGAACTGTCTTCATTTTGTACCTTAACGTGATACACCAAACTCCCTTCCAGTAGTAGCTTCTTCAAAATACGGATGCTCGGAACGACTTTACCTTTAACATTAATTTCAGAAACTTGCGCTCGCCAACCAAACCACTTCACACTGATCGGGTTTTGCATTTCAATCTTGCCATTTCGGCTCAGCATCAACATCGCTTCTTGATGCTGTTCAAACATTAACTCAATTAACTTTCGTCGATGTTCCGCTAAATACTGCTCAGTGAAGTCTTCAAACTGGATTAACGAGTGCTCTTCACTACCCATCGGATGGCAACTCACCATAAATTTTTGGTTAGTCTTGTTTTTTCTTAATTCTACTTCATTCAATATTGTTTGATTTTGAATGGCGTTGACAATGGCCTCAACGGTGGCTTTCGGTGTAAACACCGCATCCAGTAATACTCTCGCATTACTGATTTTTTCATATTTTTTAAGCTGTTTAGCTGCATGAGGATTGCTGTACATAATATCTAAATTGGTCGAAGTCACCATGATGCCTTTTTGCATAACATCCAAGGCCCTATTAATGTACCGATTCTTACTTTCTAAATGCTCTAGCGCTTGATGCAGTTGACGTTCGCGCTCTAACAAACTAACAACCATTGCGTTAAAACAACGGGTTAATCGCCCCAATTCATCATTGTGCAGTACAGGGATCTCCCGTTTCTTCACCCCTTCTTTAATCATGGTTTCCATAGAGCAATGCAATGAGCTCAACGGCATCACGATCAAATTATGTAACGTTCTCGCCAATTGCCAAGCAAACAACGATAAGCACCCCGTTAACACGCTTAACCAAAACCACATATGCTGCTGTTCTAATTGAAGCCGCTCTAAAGAAACCCAGACGATCAACTCGCCTAAAGAGTCATCCCCTAATTCAATATTAATGGAGCGCTCAACGAAAGCGATGTTGTCACACACCAACTGCTCTTGTATCCAAATGCAGTGTGATGGTGTTCGGTCAATAAACGCTAAGCGCGCCACTTCTGCATCTTTCACTTTTGCTGCGATAATATCGGGGTCAAAAGACAGGTAGGCCAATTGCTCTTGCGCTGTAGTCGCGTCATCAAACATCAACGCGGCTTGAAGCGTATTCGCCACACCCTTCGATAAGATATTGACCCGAGTATCAAGTGCCTGCTCTTGATAATGTCTTAACATAGTGATCGCGCTAGAGCCGACAACAATCATGATAAAAGTCACAATAAACCACGTAGGTAACATCATTTTGTAACGCAATGGCATCGACGCGAAACGACTGGCTATCATAATTCCACCTCCACAATCTCAGCCACGCTGAGTAATTGAGATCTCAACTTTATGCCACTTTGTTTAACATGAGAGGGAGCAATCAAAGGCTTAATTCGATTATTCACTCGAATGAAAGCAATCATTCCACCAAGGTTAATAAACTGCATTCCATTACCAATTAACAGAGCATGGGGAAATTGCGATTTTAGTCTCGATATTAGCGCCGTACTGGCGGATTCAATATATAAAATATGACACGTACTTGCCGAACTCATTGTTTCTGCGTCATAAAATGCCTGACTACCCAATTTGGCTTCAACGATTTTTTTAAGGCCATCCCCCACTTGAGACCCGCGAGCGACGCAATATTCTTTTACCGATACGCCAGTAATTTTTGGCCACTCTGCCAACATGGCAAACCGAAATAAGTACACAGATTTCAAATCATCATCACTATATTGAGCAGACGCTGGAACGCTATAACAGAACAAACCCAACATCATTAGCAAGCGGTGAAGCCAGCGAACACGTAGCATAATGCGACCATTCCGTTAGTGTTTCAGCGAAGCGGCATAATCCCACTCTGCTGTTATCCAGTATTGGGTGCCATTTTGAAATGGCCCGTATGTTTCAGGGTACTCTG
Organism: Vibrio cionasavignyae; assembly: GCF_050337155.1. Lineage (NCBI taxonomy): Bacteria > Pseudomonadati > Pseudomonadota > Gammaproteobacteria > Vibrionales > Vibrionaceae > Vibrio > Vibrio cionasavignyae. Next base: position 745 of record NZ_JAKJSR010000026.1, on the reverse strand, counting down.
TCGTTTGATCGGCACCCAAATTCTCAACCGATGCCGTAAACCGAGGGTAGCCAACTTTAGGTAACCAACTAACCGCCATTTCCACATTGAGTACGCGTGGCCAACGTGCTGTGTTATCACTGGTTGAATCTGGATGAAAAACCGACGGCGCAACATATTGCATCATGCTGCTCATCCATAGATTAGGGGAGATATCCCACATTAATTGCGCATTAACGAAATGATTAGGCTGATTTTCAAGGTTATATTTCACTTCATTATTTTTACTGCAAATCGCACCAGAGCAGTCACCAATAATACGCTTGTAGCTGTAGTTGGTATTAAGCTGTAGATTCTCAAGAGCTTGCCATTTCATTGCGATCTCACCACCATAAGATTGCGTTGAAAGTGGATCGATATATTGCGATACGTATTCTTCGATCACCGTGCCACTTGTACCCGGAGAAGATCCACCCGAAATAACCCATTGATTAGACGACACACCTTTGTAAGCTCGGATGTTGTCCCTTTGGCTATAAAAACCACTAACACTTAATTGCAGGCGGTCTTCATTCCAAAATCGATAGCCAAGTTCATACGTTTCTACACTTTCTACCGCTAAATCTTCATTGCCTTTGTAGACGTAACTGTAAAAGTAATCATAGTAGTTACCATCGCTAAATTGGGCGCCTTCAATATAGCCATTTTGTTGAAAATCCGTGCTTAACTCTAACCGTGACGGCGTCACAATAGCCCGACCCCAACC
>NZ_JAKJSR010000025.1:0-116226 GCF_050337155.1 Vibrio cionasavignyae | reverse complement strand
ATCGATAACCGCTGAAAGCATCTAAGCGGGAAGCGAGCCCTGAGATGAGTCTTCCCTGGCACTTTAAGTGTCCTAAAGGGTTGTTCAAGACTAGAACGTTGATAGGCAGGGTGTGTAAGTGCTGTGAGGCATTGAGCTAACCTGTACTAATTGCCCGTGAGGCTTAACCATACAACACCCAAAGGGTTTTGATGGACTCAAAGCAAGAACATAATTGAATGTGTATTAAGACTTTTATTAAGCTTTCCGAATTAATTTTGCCTTTAGCTTTTAATAAAAGCTGAAAGTAAAAGAAGAATTTGCTTGGCGACCATAGCGTTGCGGACCCACCTGATCCCATGCCGAACTCAGAAGTGAAACGCAGTAGCGCCGATGGTAGTGTGGGGTTTCCCCATGTGAGAGTAGGACATCGCCAGGCTTTAATTTTGATAAAAGAGCCCGTTTGAAAAAGCGGGCTCTTTTAGTCCAAAAAACTAATTGCTGATATAGCTCAGCCCGGTAGAGCGCACCCTTGGTAAGGGTGAGGTCCCCAGTTCGAGTCTGGGTATCAGCACCAGTTAACCGCTAACGTATAACGTTAGCTCAAGATTTACTTGGCGACCATAGCGTTGCGGACCCACCTGATCCCATGCCGAACTCAGAAGTGAAACGCAGTAGCGCCGATGGTAGTGTGGGGTTTCCCCATGTGAGAGTAGGACATCGCCAGGTTCTAATTATAACCTCATCTGAGGTTAATGAATGAAGCAAAGAGTTATAAGTCTTTATTTATCGTATTCAAAGCCCACCTTCTTGGTGGGTTTTTTCGTTTTGACGATAACAAAAATCTGCCCTATAGACTTGGCTACAGATCTTCATTCTTAGAAGAACGATGGTAGACTCAATACTATCGCCCCATCACACTAAGACTGACACGTAATGAACACGACCCTTCCATTTATTATTACAGGTGGTCCAGGCTCAGGGAAAACGACGCTCTTAGAGTCAATGGAATGTGAAGAGATACAAGTATTTCCTGAAGTGCCAAGGCAGCTTATTATTGAGCAGTCTCGCGTAATCAATGGAACTTTACCATGGGTTGATTTATCGGGATTTGCAGAGCTATGCTTCAGAGAGATGCTGACTCAAAAGCAGGTAACATTAAATTATCCACTCACTTTCCTTGATAGAGCGATTCCAGATATCTGTGCCTATCTCTCATGGGGCAATTTAGAGATTCCACAACATATTGCTTTAGAAGCTAGCAGCGGCTATCAACAGCTTGTGATATTCTGCGAGCCGACATTAGAAACTTATGTGCAAGATGACATTCGCCCGTATCCTTTCGAGGAAGCACTGGTCATTCATCGAAAGCTTTACCAGCTCTACGAGTCTATGGGATACCAAATTGTCTCATTGCCATTGCTGCCAGTTAAAGAGCGCGCAGCATTACTAACCTCTATATGTCGAGAATACTTACGCGTCGTTTAGCAAGGAGCCTACGAGTGAAGTTTAAAATTAGGGACAATGCATTTCCCATTCGAAACATGATGGAGTTGATTGCAAAGATTATTCGTTTTGTTCGTTATCTAGCACAACGAATGGCACATGACCGTGTCAATGTTAATGCAGGCTACTTAACTTATATTACTTTGCTTTCTATAGTGCCTTTACTGACGGTCTTGCTCTCCGTGCTTTCTTCATTTTCAATCTTCGCTAATACAGGGCAGGTACTTCAAGACTTTATTATCCAGCACTTTGTTCCTGCTGCTGGTGATGCTGTATATTCTGCCTTGGTCGAATTTGTCTCTAATACGACAAAGATGACAGCAATTGGGAGTAGCTTTCTATTTGTTGCCGCTTTAATGCTCATCTCTAACATTGACCGAAATTTAAACTATATCTGGCGAGTTAAAGTGAAACGGCGCGCCGTATTTTCTTTTTCAATGTACTGGATGATACTGACGTTGGGTCCTATTTTAGTTGGGGCAAGCATCGTTGGTACCTCTTATGTGACGTCATTAAAAATACTGGAGCATGATGCATTAAGTGGGGCTTTCAGCCTATTAATTGGCTGGTTGCCCGCCATTTTGGCGCTCTTGGCATTCTCTGGGTTATATCTATTAGTCCCGAATAAAAAAGTGCGTTTCTCTCACGCTTTAATTGGGTCTTTGGCCGCAACCTTACTGTTTGAAATCAGTAAGAAAGCGTTCGCATACTACATTACCCAGTTTCCCTCTTATCAACTAATTTATGGAGCGATAGCTGCGATTCCAATATTGTTTATATGGATATACTTATGTTGGTTCATTGTTCTGATTGGTGCAGAGGTGACAGCTGCGCTTGGTGAGAAAGAGCACTGGCTACCCAGATCTCACATGTTACAATCGAGCGTCGACAATGAATCTCAACAGATAAAGGAAGCGCTAAGTGATAGCACTGATACAGAGAGTAAGTGAGTCTTCGGTTAGCGTTGACGGACAAGTTGTAGGGGAAATTGGTAAAGGGTTACTCGTTTTACTTGGTGTCGAAAAAGATGACGATGACGCAAAAGCGAAAAGACTGGTTGAGCGAGTCACTACCTATCGAGTTTTTGAAGATGAAGCTGGTAAAATGAACCTTAATGTAAAAGAAGTAGGTGGAAGCTTACTTGTTGTCTCGCAATTCACTTTACCTGCGGATACCAAAAAGGGCACGCGTGCAGGATTTTCACGCGGTGCAAACCCTATAGATGCAGAACGTCTTTACCACTACTTTTCTGAACAATGTCGTCATGTCTTACCAACAGAATGCGGGCAGTTTGCCGCAGATATGAAAGTTTCTTTAGTCAATGATGGCCCTGTGACGTTTTGGTTGCAAGTATAGTCGAGTAAAGCGTTAGTTTTACATTTGAAAGGATATCCATGTTTAAACTTATTACTCCAAAGACTGAGAATCAACTGGCTAAGTACTACCAGTTTCGCTGGCAGATGTTACGAGAGCCCTGGCGTTTACCAGTTGGCTCTGAGCGAGACGAGTACGATGAAATGAGCCATCACCGTATGATCGTTGATGGTCGCGGTCGACCGATGGCTATTGGTCGTCTCTATATTACGCCTGATAATGAAGGTCAGATCCGTTATATGGCGGTAAAGAGCAGCCGTCGTGATAAAGGAATGGGTTCTTTGGTACTTGTGGCACTGGAGTCTTTTGCGCGACAGGAAGGGGTTAAACGTTTAGTGTGTAATGCTCGTGAGGATGCGATTTCATTCTACGGTAAAAATGGTTTTGAGTGCCAAGGGGAATTGAACGACCAGCATGGTCCAATTCGCCACCAACTGATGATTAAGCCACTTGATCCATTAGCGAAAGTATTACGCCGTCCTGAGTGGTGTGCCGAGCTACAACAGCGCTGGGAACAGCAGATTCCAATTAGCGATAAGATGGGCATTAAGATTAACCAGTACACAGGTTATCGATTCGAGTGCAGTGCTCAGTTAAACCCTAACCTTAATCCACATAACACAATGTTTGCTGGGTCAGCTTTTACTCTCGCGACATTAACGGGTTGGGGAATGACGTGGTTACTAATGCAAGAGCGTGGATTGAATGCCGATATTGTGCTTGCTGATAGTGGGATTCGTTACCGACACCCGGTAGAAATGAACCCTGTGGCGGTGACTTCACTCGATGGTATTAGTGGCGATTTGGACCGTTTAGCGACGGGACGTAAAGCGAGAATTATCATTAACGTCACGATCTTTAGCGGTGATAAGCCTGCTGTAGAGTTTGTTGGTACTTATATGCTGTTACCAAACTACCAAGACAAAATGACTCAGTAGTACGGTCTGCGATATTGTTTCGCGATATCGCTGACCATATTATTGCTCTAATAAGCAGCTTGTTGTCGGCTTTTGTTTCACTGACCCTGATAGTAAATCAATAGTGGTCAATTCGGAACAGTGGGAAATGAGCTTTAGTTCCACTGGAGATGTTTCGAGGTGACTTAACTCGACCTCGCCAGACGCTTCCCCATCGATATTATCACCATGGATGGTAAATGGTGACAATGATAAGCGCCCCCGATCGGCAACAAATTGAAGTGGTGTTATTTCTACTGGAATAGAGTTACCCTCATTGCTCGCGATAGAGGTATTGTCAAATACGGCGTCAAACTTGCCTGTTAACGTTTTTGAAATAGCTAGCCTATCGGCAGTGAGTACATTCATAGACAGGTTGATATCAGCGATGCCAGTAATATCAATACTGTTTGGTGTCTGCAAATATTTCAACAAAGACAACGGTAGAGAATAAGCTCTTGCACTGACGGTTAAGGGCTGACTTATCGCAGAAAAGTCCAGTGAAGCTACCACATCTAGATACCCTTTTTGATAGGGGATAAATAGTCGTTTCAATTGCCATTTGCCATCGTTACTTTGAGTTTCTAAAGCGACTTGACTGGCTAAGACACTATCAATACTAACGCTATTGGCTGAGGCCGTGGTTTTTCCTTGCCATAGACCCCACTGACCTTTTCGTATCAACTCTAAATTATTACCTTCCAAATTTAAGCCAGAGACCTGCCAGTTAGGTTTATCCTCGGTTTGTATCCATTGCCCACGACCGATCGTAAGATGATTGATACTGAGTTGGTTGAGACCGGTAAGAGGAAGGAGCTTGAAAAGTGACTGTAGAGCATTTTGCTGTGTTTCTTCATACACCTTCACCCCATCGATAACAACACGGTCAAGTGCTATCGCATTGGGCTGCCAAACGCCTGCGAGCTGAATACGACCCTGCTCAAGCGTACTATCGATATCTTTTAAGTTTATCACTCCCTTACCAGCAATGACCTCAACGGTAGGTTCAATAAACTGGAGGCTCTGGTATTGGATACTATCAGCGTCAAACGAGACGTAAGCATCAATTTGCTCCCAAATAGAGTGGCGAAGATCAATTTGTTCAAAAGACGCGTTGAGATTTTCTACTTTGACATCGTTGAAACGTAGATTAGCGTGCAGTAAATCTACACTATTGATGTGACCAATGGCAGTAAAGATCTTGTTGTAATGAGCGATAGAAGCCGTTGTAAGATCGAGGTTAAGCTTATCTACTGTCGCATTCACTAAGGACCACGTGCCATTTTCATACTGTGCTTGAGTGGATACCATTGCTTGATTCCAAGTGAAAGACGCACCGTAGATCTTGCTTTCCTCGCCGTTGAGTACGCCATCAATGAGTACGTCGTTGGCGGATTCTCCTTGGTAGTATATTTGAGAAGCCCGTAGCTGAAACTCACCACGGATATTCGCCATGTTTGGCTGATATTGAACATTGCGGAGTTGCAATTGAAGATCGTTGATGATCACATTGTCATCAGAGTAATCAATATGATCGAGAGCGATATTATCGATCGATAAGTCATGGGCTAATGATGCAGATTGACGAGACAGAGTTGAGCCTGAAAGTAGCAATTCATGAATACGAAGTGGTGCAGTAATTGATTGTGAGGGTGAGAGCCAAATAGACATGCTATTGGCATCTATCGATTCCTGCCCCTGTCTTTCAATACGGACACTATTGAAGTCAAACTGATTTGGGTACTGGTAGCGTACGGATTCGCTGATTACTTTAATGTTCAGTGTTTTGTCTAATGCATAGGAAACCATAGGGCTCGCATACTGTGTATGCAGCAAACAAAAGAGTGCTAATACAGAAAGTAGTCCTAGAGCGATGAGCGCTATTACTATGGCCAGTGTTTTTCGTATCACGTTGTTCTCTCTTACCTACTGAGCATAATCAGTAATTTAGCTCGAAAGTGATCAAAAAGCCCCTCTTATGAGGGGCTTGGTCACTAAAACTTGAATATTAATCTAAGTATTAGTCTATTTGTGGTCCTGCCGCGACTAATGCTTGACCTTCCGAGTTATCAGTATACTTCTCAAAGTTATTCACAAAACGTTTCGCGAGGTCTTCCGCTTTGCTTTCCCATTGTAGTGGGTCAACATATGTATCGCGTGGGTCTAAAATGCCAGAATCGACGCCAGGTAACGAAGTCGGAACTTCTAGGTTAAACACTGGGATTGTCGTAGTTTCCGCATTTTCAATTGAACCATCTAAGATAGCATCAATGATACCGCGAGTATCTTGGATTGAAATACGTTTACCAGAACCGTTCCAGCCAGTATTCACTAGATAAGCTTCAGCGCCAGCGGCTTCCATACGTTTAACTAACACTTCTGCGTATTTGGTTGGGTGCAGTGTTAGGAAAGCGGCACCGAAACATGCAGAGAATGTTGGTGTTGGTTCAGTAATACCTCGCTCTGTACCGGCTAGTTTAGCAGTAAAGCCCGATAGGAAGTGATACTTAGTTTGCTCTGGAGTTAGCTTTGAAACGGGTGGAAGCACGCCAAATGCATCAGCGGATAGGAAAATAACTTTATTCGCATGACCACCTTTAGAAACGGGTTTTACAATGTTGTCGATATGATGGATAGGGTAAGAAACACGGGTATTCTCGGTTTTCGAACCATCATCAAAGTCGATAGAACCGTCATTGCGAACCGTTACGTTTTCTAGCAGAGCATCACGGCGAATTGCGTTATAGATATCTGGCTCAGCTTCTTTGGATAGATTGATCGTTTTCGCGTAGCAGCCACCCTCGAAGTTGAAGATGCCATCATCATCCCAACCATGTTCGTCGTCACCAATCAGCTGACGTTTTGGATCGGTAGACAGTGTTGTTTTACCTGTACCGGATAGACCAAAGAATACAGCGACGTCTTCATCTTCGCCTTTGTTAGCAGAGCAGTGCATGGATGCGATGCCTTTAAGCGGTAAGAAGTAGTTCATCATTGCGAACATGCCTTTCTTCATTTCGCCGCCGTACCAAGTACCACCAATAAGCTGCATTTTTTCTGTCAGGTTGAAGACGGTGAAGTTTTCTGAATTCAGACCTTGCTCCTGCCATTTTTGGTTGGTGCACTTAGCACCATTCATTACCACAAAGTCAGCTTCGAACGTTGCAAGTTCTTCATCGCTTGGGCGAATAAACATGTTCTTAACGAAGTGTGCCTGCCATGCTACTTCTGTGATAACACGGATACATAAGCGAGTGTCAGGGTTGGTACCGCAGTAGCCGTCAATAACAAACAAGCGTTTGTTAGATAGCTGCCCAGTGACCAGTGTTTTTAACTCATCCCAGACATCGGCAGAAATTGCTTTGTTGTCATTTTTTCCTTGATCAGACCACCACATCGTGTCACGAGTCGTGTCATCACGAACAATGAACTTATCTTTAGGGGAGCGACCTGTAAAGATGCCGGTATCAACGGCAACTGCGCCTAATTCAGTGACGACACCTTTTTCGTAACCTTGTAGGGTGTCTAATGTTTCTTCGGTGAAAAGTTGCTCATAGCTAGGATTGCGAACAATCTCAGTAGAGCCAGTGATGCCATATTGAGTTAGATCGAGTTGTGCAGCCTTATTAATGTCCATAACGGTCATAGGTGCTCCTTATTGGATTTTTGTAGGGATTTTAAAATTGTTATAATTTGTTTTTTATTTTGAACTCCATGCTAGCAACGGAAACCCGATAAAACAGGGATGCAGTTCAAAAATTACTCATCATATCGTGACGGTTTTAAGTGTTTGGTCACATATTAAATCGCGGTGGTTTATTCTAGGGCAAACCTTTGCGTTAGGGTAAATGTAACATAAGTGATAACAGGATAGTGATACGTTCCGTCTGGAAATGTTGTGTTATCGTTAAATTTTTCATAAAAAAAAGCCAGTTCAGATAGAACTGGCTTGTGTAACATATTTCTAACACCGAAATTAGTGTAGAGTCGGTTTCTCACCTTGCTCATCTTTTTGAGCAAATAACTCTTTTATGTCGCCATCATCAAATGAGTAAGTGCTACCACAGTAGTCACAATGTAGTGCTACCGACCCTTCTTGCGCTAAAATTTCATAGACTTCATCTTGGGCAATAGTGGCAATAGCGTCTGCACTGCGTTCACGTGAACAGCCACAGAAAAATTCGACTTCTTTTGGTTCGAACAATTGAACCTTGTCTTGGTTGTAAAGACGGTACAATAGGTCATTGGCTTCTAAAGTGAACAGCTCTTCATTTTTTACAGTGTTTGTTAATTGCTCTAAGTGTTCAAAGTCTTCAGGTGAGCCAGTGCCATCAGGCATGACTTGTAATAGCATTCCTGCCGCCTTAGCTTGACCATCCTGAATGCCTGTGCGGATCCAAAGACGAGTTTTGAGTTGCTCTGAACGCTCAAAGTAACCTTCCAACACCTCTGACAAATTAGCGCCTTCTAGACCCACTACGCCTTGGTAGCGCTCACCTTTATCTGGAGTGATCGTGATAACAAGATAGCCTTTACCAAGCATGTCGTGAATCGAGGCGTCATCGGCAATTTGACCTTCCCAGCGTGCCACACCACGTAGTTTTTGGTTATGGTCACCATTGATTACCGCCAAAGAGACTGGACCATCACCTTGCAGTTGCATGGTAATTGAGCCTTCAAACTTTAACGTCGCGGTGAGTAGGCTAGTTGAAACAAGAAGCTCTCCAAGCAGGCTTTGCAGTGCTGCAGGGTATTCTTTGCTAGAAATAATCTCTTGATAAGCCGTATCGAGCTGTACCAGTTCTCCTCGTACAGATAGCTCTTCAAAAAGGTAGCGGTTTAATGTGTTATTAGCCATTTAAGGAAGCTCCAGCTTATTGGTGTTTAAACTTAATGATATTGCGACGCTGTTTTTTGTCAGGACGACGCTCTGGACTTGGGTTGTGTGCATTCAGTTTGCGCTGCAAAGCGAATTCTTCTCGCTTAGCGATACTCTCTTTCGTTTCAGAATAAAGAGTCTGGGCTTCCGGTGCTCCTCTACGCTGATCTGAAATACGTTCAATCATCACCGTTTTTTCTTCGTTGCCTTGACGGAGGGTTATTACGGCGTTCAGCTCTACAATTTTACTGGGTTTTGAACGTTGTCCATTGTAGTGGACTTTCCCACCGTCGACCATATTACGGGCAACACTGCGTGTTTTGTAAAAGCGAGCGGCCCACAACCATTTGTCGAGGCGAACGGCATTATTTTCTGAACTCATCTCGATTCCTGCTTTCTAACCCGCATTATAGTGTAAGACACTAAATACGTTGCGGCGGGTTTACAATGATTACCCCACTAAATGGTGTTTAGCTCCCAAAAAATCAACCCTAGCAAGTAGATTGCATGGCACTAATATTTATATGTGACGTAAACTCACAATTATGGAGTGTTCTCAGCAGAAATTGACGCTAGTAAATGAAAAAACCAAGAAAAGGATTCATAATGCATCATTATGATGGAATACGGCTAGAGACAGGATATTAGGTGCGTGAAAGGATTTTCCATATCGACAACAACATTACAATCTACACCTCTGTTTTCATACTTACGTCGTTGTCTACATTATCAACCTCAATTGAGTTTATTTATCGCGCTGTGTCTGCTCGGTTTATCTGCTTGGATTGCCGGTGTATTAGCGTGGCAGTTATTTCCACAATCATCGTCGGTAGGGCGTTGGGTGCCTCCAACTATGGTGAAGGTGCAGTCGACAGGTACGAGCAATAGCGCTTACTCATCAGAAATTAATAAGGCCAATATTTTTGGTCAGTACCAACGCGAGCAAAAAGTCGTACAAACGCCGGTTGTTACGGATGCGCCAAAGACGAGGTTGAATGTTGTGTTAGTGGGTTCTGTTGTGAGTAACAACCCCGATCGCAGCTTGGCAGTCGTGGCAAATAGGGGCAAGCAAGGCACTTATGGTATTGGAGAGCAAATTGAAGGAACTCGTGCCACCATCGCCGCTGTTTTGATTGATCGTATTATTATTTCCAATTCGGGTCGTGATGAAACAGTGATGCTGGAAGGTATTGAGTATAAAAAACTGGACTTAAAACAACCAGCACCGGCTGCTGCGTCAAATGTCGTAGGTAATAATCCAAGAGATAATGAAGAAAAGTTAGCCGCAATTCGCAGTACGATTACCCAAGACCCACAACAGATTTTTCAGTATGTCAGGCTTTCTCAAGTAAAACGTGACGGGAAAATATCGGGATACCGTGTTAGTCCAGGTCGTGATGCTGAGCTTTTTAACGCAGTAGGTCTACAAAATGGTGATATTGCCGTTGCACTTAACGGCGCTGATCTTACCGACCCTGCAGCGATGGGACAAATTTATCAATCCATTTCGGATTTAACCGAACTCAATCTCACGGTTGAACGGGATGGACAACAGCACGACATCTTTATTCAATTCTAGTCGTGAATGCAGTATTTCAAGGGAGCAACAAGTGAAGAGTTGGCTTAAGAAAAGTACTTGGTTATTGGTGGGAAGCTTGTTGGCAGTTCCCGCAGTATCTGCCAATGAATTTAGTGCCAGTTTCAAGGGAACAGACATACAAGAGTTCATTAATATCGTAGGTCGTAACCTCGATAAAACGATCATTGTTGATCCGTCTGTGCGTGGCAAAGTGGATGTTCGAAGTTATGACGTCTTGAGTGAAGAGCAATATTACAGTTTCTTCTTAAATGTACTCGAGGTGTATGGTTATGCTGTTGTTGAAATGGACAATAACATTCTCAAAGTCATTAAAGCGAAAGACGCAAAAACGTCTGCCATTCCTGTTGTTGGGGATAACGACATTGCCAAAGGTGATAGCGTTATTACTCGTGTGGTTGCCGTTCGAAATGTCTCGGTGCGTGAATTGTCGCCGTTACTAAGACAATTAAATGATAATGCTGGTGCGGGTAACGTCGTGCATTATGATCCTGCCAACATCATCTTAATTACCGGGCGCGCAGCCGTGGTAAACCGCCTTGCCGATATCATTCGCCGCGTTGACCAAGCGGGTGATAAAGAGATTGAAGTGGTTGAGCTGCAAAATGCTTCTGCCGCAGAAATGGTTCGTATCGTTGATGCATTAAACAAAACCACGGATGCTAAAAATACTCCGGCATTCTTGCAGCCTAAGTTGGTGGCCGATGATCGCACCAACTCTATTCTTATCTCGGGTGATCCTAAAGTTCGTAAGCGTTTACGTAGCCTAATCAGTCAGCTAGATGTTGAAATGGCGACGAAGGGCAATAACCGCGTGCAATATCTGCGTTATGCCAAGGCTGAAGATTTGGTCGAGGTATTAAAAGGCGTATCGGACAACCTGCAAAAAGAAAAACAGTCAGGTGGTAAATCAACATCCAGTGCCAACCGTACAGAAGTGATGATCACGGCGCATGCGGATACTAATGCGCTCGTACTGACTGCGCCACCAGATATTATGAAGGCGTTATTGGAAGTTATTTCACAGTTGGATATTCGTCGTGCACAGGTGCTTATCGAAGCGCTAATTGTTGAGTTAGCAGACGTTGATGGTGCTAATTTGGGTGTGCAATGGGGTAATGCGACGAGCGGTAGTGTGGTTCAGTTCTCCAATACTGGCGCGTCGATTGGCAGTGTTATGGTCGGTATGGAAGATGCGAAAGATAAAGTCACTACAGAGACTCGGTATAATGACAAAGGTGAACCTTACAACGTAGAAACTAAGACATCTGGTGATTACACCAAACTCGCCAGCGCACTTGGTGGCGTTCAAGGTGCAGCCGTCGGCATTGCAATGGGTGACTGGACAGCATTAATTACCGCCGTTTCCAGTACGTCTAACTCTAACATTCTGTCTTCGCCAAGTATTACCGTCATGGATAATGGTGAAGCCTCATTCATTGTTGGTGAAGAAGTGCCTGTTCTAACAGGCTCTACTGCGGGCTCGAACAACAGCAATCCATTCCAAACGGTTGAACGTAAAGAAGTCGGCATTAAGCTGAAAGTTGTGCCACAAATTAACGAAGGTAATTCCGTTCAGCTAACCATTGAACAAGAAGTTTCCAACGTATTGGGTGCGAGTGGTGCGGTCGATGTAAGATTTGCTAAACGTCAGCTTAATACCTCGGTGATGATCCAAGATGGTCAGATGCTGGTGTTAGGTGGTTTGATTGATGAGCGAGCGGCGGAAAGTGAATCTAAGGTTCCTTTCTTAGGGGATATTCCCTACCTAGGACGCTTGTTTACCTCAACCAGTACCACGGTTGAGAAAAAGAACCTGATGGTCTTCATCAAGCCGACCATTATCCGTGATGGGATTACTGCTGACGGTTTGACGCAGCGTAAGTATAACTACATTCGTGCAGAACAGTTGTTTAAAGCGGATCAAGGCTTGAAGTTGATGGATGATGGTTACATTCCTGTTCTACCTGAATTTGGTGAAACCACACGTTACCCATCTGAAATACAAGCCTTTATTGAGCAAATGGATACTAAGTAATGGGAGAGACAGTGGAGTTTCGCCCGTTAGTTACCCGATTGCCATTTAGCTTTGCCAATCGGTTCAAGGTTGTATTTGAAGCCAGTGAATCTGAGGCGGTATTGTTTTACGTTGAGCCATTGGCGCTTAACGCTTTGCAAGAAGTTAAACGTGTTTATCGACAAACATTTGAGTTAAAGCCTCTACCGGCTGAACAGTTTGAAGCGAAATTGACTCAAGCGTACCAACGGGACTCTTCGGAAGCGAGGCAGTTAATGGAAGACATTGGCGCAGATAGCGACGATTTCTTCTCATTGGCAGAAGAGTTGCCGCAAGATGAAGATCTACTCGAGTCGGAAGATGATGCACCTATTATCAAATTGATCAACGCTATGTTAGGTGAAGCAATTAAAGAAGGGGCGTCGGATATTCATATTGAGACCTTTGAAAAAGTGCTCTCTATTCGCTTCCGTGTCGATGGTGTATTACGTGATGTGTTGGCGCCGAGCCGTAAGCTTGCGCCATTATTGGTCTCGCGAGTTAAGGTTATGGCCAAACTGGATATTGCTGAAAAACGCGTGCCTCAAGATGGTCGTATCTCATTGCGAATTGGTGGACGAGCGGTAGATGTTCGTGTGTCAACGATGCCTTCCTCACACGGCGAACGTGTCGTGATGCGATTATTAGACAAAAATGCGACACGTCTCGATTTGCATAGCTTAGGGATGACCGCGACCAATCATGATCACTTCCGTAAACTTATCCAAAGACCTCATGGCATTATTCTGGTGACGGGTCCAACGGGGTCGGGTAAGTCGACGACCTTGTATGCTGGCCTGCAAGAAATCAATAGTAATGAACGCAACATTCTAACGGTCGAAGACCCGATTGAATTTGATATAGATGGGATTGGTCAGACGCAAGTTAACCCTAAAGTGGACATGACGTTTGCTCGAGGGTTGCGGGCGATCTTGCGTCAGGATCCAGATGTTGTGATGGTTGGTGAGATTCGAGATCTTGAAACAGCGCAAATCGGTGTTCAAGCATCATTGACGGGTCACTTAGTGATGTCGACGTTACATACTAATACGGCGGTGGGTGCCATTACTCGTATGCGAGATATGGGCATCGAGCCGTTTCTGATCTCCTCTTCTTTGCTTGGCGTACTCGCGCAACGCTTGGTGCGTACCTTGTGTAAAGATTGCAAAGTCCCTTACCAAGCTGATACGCAAACCAAAAAGCTATTTGAAATGTCAGAGACTGAGGAATTAGTCCTACATAAAGCGGTAGGCTGTGAAAAATGTAATCAAAAAGGCTACCGAGGGCGAACGGGTATTCATGAGCTTTTGATTATTGATGATGAGGTACAAACCTTGATTCATAATGAGGCGGGTGAGCAAGCCATTGAAAAAGAAGTGCGAAACTACACGCCGAGCATCCGAGATGACGGATTGAGTAAGGTTAAGCGCGGTATTACCTCACTGGAAGAGGTAATGCGAGTGACAAAGGAAGCATAAGTGGCCGCATTTGAATATAAGGCTTTAAATGCCAAAGGCAAGCAGACCAAAGGGCTGATTGAGGGCGATAACGCAAGACAAGTGCGCCAGCGTCTCAAAGAGCAAGGGTTGATGCCAATAGATGTGGTTGAAGCAAGAAGCAAACCTACACGAAGCGCCAACGGAGAGGTAGCAAAACCGGCATTTAAGCGTGGTATCAGCACCCCAGATTTGGCCTTGATTACTCGACAATTATCGACATTAGTTCAATCGGGGATGCCACTTGAAGAGTGTTTGAAAGCAGTATCTGAGCAATCAGAGAAGCCTCGAATTCGGACAATGCTGGCGGCCATTCGTTCCAAAGTAACGGAAGGCTACACTTTGTCAGATAGCTTGGCGGATTACCCTCACGTATTTGATGAGCTTTTTCGCTCGATGGTTTCTGCAGGGGAGAAGTCTGGACATTTAGATTCCATTTTAGAGCGCTTGGCAGACTACGCCGAAAATAGACAAAAGCTGCGTTCAAAGCTGCAGCAAGCGATGATCTATCCAGTCGTGCTGGTGGTGTTTGCGGTGGCGATTGTCGCATTTCTTCTGGCGGCTGTCGTACCCAAAATTGTGGGGCAGTTTGTGCAAATGGGACAAGAGTTGCCGAAATCGACTCAGTTTCTTTTATCCTCAAGTGATTTCATTCAAAACTGGGGTATCGCACTGCTGATTGGTTTTGTACTGATAATGTACGCAATTAAAACCGCATTGCGTCGCCCAGTCATACGGATGAAGTGGGATACCAAGGTTCTGGGGCTACCACTGATTGGAAAAATAGCCCGAGGCCTGAATACCTCGCGTTTTGCTAGAACACTGGCGATATGCACTTCCAGCGCCATCCCAATTTTAGATGGTATGAAGGTGTCAGTGGATGTGATGACGAATCACTTCGCTAAGAAGCAAGTATCGCTTGCAGCTGATAATGTGCGAGAAGGGGCAAGTTTACGTAAGGCGTTAGAGCAGACGAAACTGTTTCCTCCTATGATGTTGCATATGATAGCGAGTGGTGAGCAGAGTGGCGAACTAGAGAGTATGCTCACTCGCGCCGCTGATAATCAGGACCAAAATTTTGAATCGACGATCAACATTGCGCTAGGAATATTTACTCCCGCGCTCATCGCTTTGATGGCGGGTTTAGTATTGTTTATCGTAATGGCGACATTGATGCCAATACTGGCAATGAACAATTTGATGTCTGGGTAATCTAACCACGTAGACAGCATGATATTACCTCGTTTACGAGGTGTTTTCCTTGGAGTACTAGATGAAACAGAAAATGAAAAAACAAGCAGGCTTCACCTTGCTAGAAGTGATGGTCGTTGTGGTTATTTTAGGCGTGTTAGCCAGTTTTGTTGTTCCTAACTTATTAGGTAACAAAGAAAAGGCCGATCAACAAAAAGCGATTACCGACATTGTAGCGCTAGAAAATGCCTTGGATATGTATAAGTTGGATAACAGTATTTATCCAACCACGGATCAAGGGCTAGAAGCGTTAGTGACGAAACCTGGTAATCCAGAGCCTCGCAATTATCGTGATGGTGGTTATATTCGCCGTTTGCCTAACGACCCTTGGGGCAATGATTATCAATACTTGAGCCCGGGTGATAAAGGAACGATTGACGTGTTCACTCTTGGTGCTGATGGTCAAGAAGGTGGTGAAGGCGCAGCAGCCGATATTGGTAACTGGAATCTTCAAGACTTTCAGTAATACGTAAGATAACAGAGCGTGTGAGCGCTCTGTTATCAATGAAGTGGTAACCGATGCGTCCTATTAAGTCCTTTCATTCAGGTTTTACGCTACTAGAGATACTTTTAGTACTAGTGCTGCTCTCGCTTAGTGCAGTAGCCGTAATTGCGTCAATACCGCCTAAACAAGATAATCAAGTAAAAGAAGAAGCTCAGCGCTTATTCCAAAGGCTTCAGCTGTTCAATGAAGAAGCAATGTTGGCTGGCAAGGATTTTGGAATTAGAGTTGATGAAGAACAGCGCCGCTATGTGTTTTTGGAACTCAAACCGGAAGGTTGGGAAAAAATATCATTAAAGACGATCCCAGATGAGATCACACTTCCGGATGGTTTAACCATTAAGCTTGATTTGAGTAATGGTGTCTGGGGCGTGGACGACCGGCTTTTTGAACCCACATCTTTATTTGATGATGAGATGTTTGCAGATGTCGAAAAGAAGAAAAAACCAGAGAAGCCACCGCAAATATTTATATTGTCGAGCGGTGAATTTACCCCAGGTGTCTTTGTCCTAGCACCAGAAAATCGCGCTAAGAAAGATCTCACGTGGCATATTCAAATCCAAGAAAATGGCTTGGTACAAGCAATGGATGATAGGGATTGGAATGATGAAAAGCGTTAGGGGTATGACGCTGCTGGAAGTGCTAGTTGCCTTGGCTATTTTTGCCACCGCTGCGATTTCTGTCATTCGCTCGGTTTCTCAGCATATTAATACCTTGAGTTACCTAGAAGAGAAAACCTTCGCCGCGATGGTCGTTGATAATCAAATGGCGAAAGTTATGCTTAATAGCAGTGCATTAAAAGCCGCGAATGGCAAAGAGACGTTAGCGGGGCGAGAGTGGTTTTGGCGAGTTACACCCGTTAAAACATCAGATAATTTGCTTAAGGCTTTTGATGTCAGTGTCGCGACTGACAAAAAAGCGAGCCCAATTGTGACCGTAAGGAGTTACGTTGCAAAATAATCGCAACGGGGCGCCTTCACGCGGATTTACTTTAATTGAAGTCTTGGTGGCGATGGCGATTTTCGCAAGTCTGAGTGTGGCTGCTTATCAGGTCGTGAATCAAGTACAGCGAAGTAATGAGTTATCTCAAGAGCGCAGTGCTCGACTACAAGAGATTCAACGAGCTTTTGTCTACTTAGATAGTGATTTTAGGCAGATAGCTTTACGACAGTTTCGACATGAAGGTGAAGCCCCATTATCTGCTCTGATGATATGGCAGCAGAATTTTCTCGACTCGGATAGTAAGGGGGTACTCTTTACCCGTTTAGGTTGGATGAACCCGCAAAGCCAATTTCCTAGAGGTGAGGTGGCGAAGATAGGCTACCGCTTGAAAGAGGATAAGTTAGAAAGGCTATGGTGGCGTTACCCCGATACCAGTGTCGGTGAGCTACCCGTTATCTTGCCGATTCTGACGAAAGTGAATACTTTCGAACTGCGGTTCTATAATGGCGATTCGTGGTCAAAAGAGTGGCAACAAGAACTTACTTTACCTCAAGCAGTAGAAGTCACGTTGGAACTAGAGGATTACGGGAAAATTACCCGAATTTATTTGACGCCGAATGGCACAATCAATACCTCTGCGTCAGCAGGAGGCAATGCCAATCAAGGTGGCGGATCGAGTCAGGGTGATGGCAGTAATGATGCCAACCAAGGGAGTGGTGGATGATGAAAAAAGTGCATGGTCATTCATCATCTCAAAAAGGTGTCGCGTTGATCGTGATATTGTTGTTATTGGCGATCATGGTGTCGATTGCGGCGACGATGTCGGAGCGCTTATTTAGCCAGTTTACCCGTGCTAATAGCCAGATTAATTACCAGCAAGCCTATTGGTACTCTATTGGGGTTGAGGCTCTCGCAACCGTCGCGATTAAAGAGAGTTTTAAAGATAATAAAGACAGTATTAACCTCAATCAGCCATGGGCGATTGAAGAGCGTACGTACCCGCTAGATTACGGCGAAGCTACCGGGCGTATTGTCGACATGCAGTCATGCTTTAACATCAATGCTTTGTCGAGTATTGCTCCGACTGCAAATAGTACGGAGAAGCCT
Source organism: Vibrio cionasavignyae (assembly GCF_050337155.1). Taxonomy (NCBI): domain Bacteria; kingdom Pseudomonadati; phylum Pseudomonadota; class Gammaproteobacteria; order Vibrionales; family Vibrionaceae; genus Vibrio; species Vibrio cionasavignyae. The sequence continues at coordinate 98,581 of NZ_JAKJSR010000025.1, read as the reverse complement.
TTTTTAGTGCGCTTTTTTCAGCGACTGCTGGAACAGTATGACGTAGAAAATTACCAAGCAGAGCAGATAGCAGACTCAACCTGGGAATTTGTAAATAAAGAAACCACAGTACGGTCCGTATCGGGTGTGGGTGACAGTTATTATGAATCACTATCTCCTGCTTATGTCACCGCTAACGGCTTATTGGCGGATAGCTCTGAATTACGGGCTGTAAATCAAGTGATGGGGGATGTCACGCTGCGCTTAGGATCAGCGATTTGCGCGCTTCCAGTTTCGACGTGGCAATTGAACGTCAATACGCTCGCTACGGAAGATGCTGATATATTGGTTGCACTGTTTGCTCCTAACTTATCGCGAGATAATGCGTTGCAATTATTGGAGAATCGCCCATTTGATGGTTGGTCAGGAGTGGACAAATTTCTTGCAGAATCACAAATGAGTAGTGTGGATGAGAATACTCGTAAACAAGCGTCTCAGTATTTATCTGTAGACAGTGTGTACTTTGAGCTTGATGCTCAGGTCGTGGTGGATGAATCACGGCTGAGATTAAGAACGTTATTTTATAGCAAAGATAGAGAAGATCTGACGGTGGTACGTCGTCGATTTGGAGGATTGAGTGAGCGAGTTCTTAACCGTTCGACTGAATAGTCAACCTAATAGCCCAGTATGTTGGGCAGTGTGGTCGACTGGACAAAAGGAAGTGATTGCCAGTGGTGAGCTGGAAAGTCTTGAGCAGCTGGAAACAATAAAAGAGTACGCTCAACAAAGAGTGACTTTATTACTGTTGTGCTCTCAAGACGTTCATTTCTCCGAAGTAGAGATCCCGGCGGGGGGAGCTCGTCAGTTTGAGACGATGTTGCCTTACTTAGTTGAGGATGACATTGCCCAAGATGTCGATGACTTACATTTTTCGATACTGCATAAGCACAATGGTAAAGCGGTAGTTTGTGCCGTGGACCGCGCGTACTTACTGCAAATACTAGCGTGCTTTTTAGAGTGTGGTATTGACGTTAAGAAAGTCGTGCCCGATGTATTAGCTCTGCCAGAATCCGAGCATATTAGTGCGCTTGAATTAAATGAACAGTGGCTATTTCGAACCAGTCAGTGGCGAGGAATGACGGTAGATCAGCACTGGCTTGGCGCTGCGATTGACTCTGATTACCTAACCTCAATGTCAGAGGAAGGCGAAGTTGACGTCATCACGGTTGATGTTTACTCCCAACCTTGTGAAGAGATGAAGGCTGATTCGACCCATATCACATGGCAATTTGCGCCGATTGAAATGCCGATGGCGCTGTTATCGCAAGGTGCTATTGATAGCCAAGCAACGTTATTAACGGGTGAGTTAAAGCCGAAAGCCTCATTTGTTAAGTACTGGAATATTTGGCGTAAAGTTGCGATTGCTACGGTGATTTTGTTGGTTGCGCTTATTGCAGAACAGGTGGTTTTGGTGAGTCAGTATGAATCACAAGCCACGGCATACCGAGCGGAAAGCGAACGTATTTTTCGCACGGTATTCCCAGATAAGAAACGAATACCCACAGTCAGTTATCTTAAAAGGCAAATGCAAGATGAGTTAACCAAGCTTGGTGGATCTGGTATGTCTAGCACCTCAGCATTGGAATGGTTGGCTAAGTTGCCCAATACCGTCGGTCAAGTGAATGGAATGCAGGTCATCAGCTTTACTTATGACGGTAATCGTAATGAAGTTCGTTTAAGCGTGACAAGCCGTGATTTTGAGAGCTTTGAATCGGCTAAGGTCAAACTAGAAACGCAGTTTGATGTTTCACAGGGGCCACTGAATCGAAACGGTGAATTGGTGATGGGTAATTTTGTGTTGAAGAAGAAGTAGGTCATTACATGAAAGGATTATTATTGACGGCCCAAAGCTGGTGGATCTCAATTAGCCAGAGAGAGCAAAGGCTGATGATTGTCTGCTCTATTTTTTTGATTCTTGGTGTCATTTATTGGGGCATTCTCTCTCCTTTTGCTGTGCGAACAGAATTAGCTCAGTCACGTATACAATCGGAAAAGCAGTTGCTGTCTTGGGTAAAAGAGCAAGCCAATCACATTACCGAAAAACGTCAGGCTGGTGGTGTCGTTGTGTCAAAACAGGCGCTTAACCAAATTATCACCTCATCCACGGGGCGTTTTAATATTGAACTTATTCGTATGCAGCCTCGCGGGGAAGAGCTACAAGTGTGGATCAAACCGATACCGTTTGAGTTTTTTGTTAACTGGTTATTTTATCTGCAAGAAACACATGGTGTGAACGTAGAAATTATGGACATAGATAAAGCGGACCAAAGTGGTGTTATTGAAGTGAACCGCTTGCAGTTTAAGCGAGGGGGCTAAATGAAACGAGTGATAAAGTATATCGCGTTGTTCACTGCTGTCTTTTTCGCCAGTGTGATTTATCACGCGCCTGCGCAAGTGTTATTAAGCGTCGCCCCCTTGCCACCTAGTTTGGTGATTAGCGGTGTCCAAGGAACCATATGGCAGGGACGAGCACAGAGTGTGAGTTACCAGCGTCAGCAAGTAGGCGAGGTGAGTTGGCGTTTTTCATGGTCGAGCATACTGACGCTTTCACCAGAATATGCGGTTCGCTTTGGGCGCGGTAGTGCACTGGGCATTGCAGGGAAAGGCAATGTCGGTGTTAATTTCTCAGGACCCTATATTCATACCTTACTGGCTTCTCTGCCTGCAGAGAGTATTCTTGATATTTATACGCCACCCGTTCCTATTAATGCCGGTGGTCAGATAGAGCTAGCGATTCGTTCTATGCAATATCAATCGCCATGGTGCGGCAGTGGTGATGGCTCATTATCATGGAATGCTGGTTATGTGGAGACGCCAGTCGGGAGTTTAAGTTTTGGCCCGACAGTGGTTGATATGACTTGTAGTGATAGTACGATTAAAGCCAGTGGTGCTCAAAATAGTGCGCAAGTATCCAGCGAGTTTACGGGTGAGTTAAAGGCGAATCGTCAGTATCAAACTCAAGCTTGGTTTAAACCCGGCGCCGATTTTCCGACTTCTATGCAACAACAACTTAAATGGATTGGTAATCCAGATAATCAGGGGCGTTATTCTTTTAACTATCAAGGACGCTTTTAAATGGTTTGATGACTTGTACTTGATGACTGGTGCTAATAGGGGCGAGTTATTCATCTAACGCTACAGGTACAATAAAAAGGCGGTGGTTACCGCCTTTTTTACGTTTATAGTGTGGTCTTTTTTGATATTGATACTTGAGTGTAAGTTATTGCCACTAGAGGGAGGTTACTCTTTAATAAGAATATCGTCCCAAGGCAGAGCTTGATCACCAATCACGATGAAGTTGGGATTTTCTAACGTTTCTCTTAAGTTATAGGAAAGCGGCGCGAGTTGAGTGCTAAGAATGGCCCCTCCCGCTTCTTCAACAATACATTGTGTCGCCGCCGTGTCCCACTCTCCGGTAGGCCCGAGTCTTAAATAACAATCGACAGCGCCTTCTGCGACAAAGCATGCTTTCAGGGCGGCGGAGCCTAGAGGGACTAAGTCATAATTCCATGCGCTACTCATTTTTTCTGTCACACGATTGATGTTCTGTCTACGGCTAATAGCAATAGAAATCGCGTGGCTAGCCACTTCATGCGTGTGCACTTTAATTCTTAAACTCTCATCCATCTCGGGAATCTTCCACGCCCCTTTACCCTGATAAGCGTAATAGGTCACACCAGACACGGGAGCATAAACGACGCCCATGATAGGCTTGTTATCACGAACCAAGGCGATAATCGTGGCAAAGTCGCCGCTGCGAGCAATGAACTCTTGTGTCCCGTCTAAGGGATCAACTAACCAATATTCTCGCCACTGGGAGCGTTGCTCTAAGCTGATATCAGCGGCTTCTTCCGACAAAACTGGGATGTTTGGGGTAAGTTGAGACAATTGCTCCATAATCAATTTATGGGCGGCTAAATCAGCACTGGTGACGGGTGTATCGTTGTCCTTGGTATAGGATTCGTAGTCATTCTTTTCATAAATATCGAGAATGAGCTGCCCAGCAGAGCGTGCAATTTCAATAACATCAGGTAAATGGTGGGAGAGGTCGTGATTGAGAGTCATTACGTTACAGCCCCAGAGTTGGTTTTAGTCTTAACATTAACAATAGCGCAGTGATGCTGCGAGCTTCAGAAAAATCGATGTGCGTGAGTAGCTCATCGGCTTGAGCAAGTGGCCACTTGATGATCTCCAGTGGCTCTGGTTCATCACCTTCTAGCTTTTCAGGGTAAAGATCTTGTGCGACGAAGAGTGTCATACGGCTAGAGAAGTAAGACGGCGCTAAAATAACTTCTTTGAGTGGTGTCAGAGTACGAGAGCCAAAGCCGATTTCTTCTTTAAGTTCACGCACTGCCGCTTGTTCTGCTTCTTCGCCTGGATCAATAAGACCTTTAGGGAATCCTAACTCGTAACGCTCTGTGCCTGCCGCGTACTCACGAACTAATAGAATATCGCCATGCTCGGTGATTGGGACCATCATAACGGCATTTCGACCACTGGGCTTCATGCGTTCGTAGGTTCGCTTAGTCCCGTTTGAAAACTGTAAGTCTAGCGCTTCAATCTTAAAGAGCCTAGATTCAGCAACGGTTTTTTGGGCTAAGATTTCAGGTCCTTGTTTGGACGGCATGGGAGTTCTCCTTAGCATATGCAATGATAGCGATACCATCGCGACGCATTGATTGTAGTGGTTAATATATACCTAAGTAACTTCAAGATGCTAGGTTCTGTGACAATTACTTATGGCTAGGTTCGTGTTTGAGTTTGCTAGGAGGGTGTCATTATCTGCGATGATGTGGCGAAGAAAAATAAAAGCGGCGCGTAAAGAGTAACTTTACGCGCCGCTTTGAGGGTAAGCCGCCTAAAGGGAGGGCTAGTAGTAAGAATGCTCGCCGCGATCGTGCTCGGTCATGTCGCGAACCGCGCTTAACTCACCAGAAAACTCTTCAAGCAGTTGCTTTTCGATGCCTTCTTTTAGCGTAACATCGACCATGGAACAACCATTACAGCCGCCGCCAAACTGGACGATGGCAATCCCCTCTGGTGTAATTTCCATTAGGCTAACATGACCGCCATGGCCGGCTAATTGCGGATTAACCTGTGTTTGAATCGCATACTCAACACGCTCCATTAGCGGAGCATCATCTGAGACTTTACGCATTTTTGCATTTGGTGCTTTTAGCGTAAGCTGAGAGCCCATTTTGTCAGTGACAAAATCAATTTCAGCGTCTTCAAGGAAGGGAAGAGAAAGCTCGTCAACGTAAGCCGTTAGAACTTCGTATTTAAATTCAGTATCGTTGCTTTCAACGGCTTCTGGTGGGCAGTATGACACGCCACACTCTGCATTTTGTGTTCCAGGGTTCACAACGAAGACGCGGATGCTGGTACCTTCTGGCTGCTGTGCCAGAAGTTTTGAAAAGTGACTTTGTGCACTTTCTGTAATAGTAATTGGATTTGACACGACGAGTACCCGAGTAATTTTGTAGGTTATTACCGCTATTCTACTCTTGAACTAAGAGGATGCCAAAATTTTTTGCTCACGGCTTGTACAAGATGTGTCGTCGAGTGCAGTGAATCAATTTGGCGTGCGGCACAGACAGTAAATATCAATTTTTTCTACGCCCACTTCAAGTAATAATTGGCTTAAATGCTTAACCGTCGCGCCAGTTGTGACCACATCATCAATAATGGCAACATGTTTGGCTGTGGGGGCGTTTTGCAAAGAGAAAGCGTTGCCTACGTTAGTGAGTCTTGCCTGCCGGTTAAGTGACTTCTGTTTCGGCGTATTCATCCGTTTATGAAAAACCTGTCCTTTAAGGTGACAGTTAGGCCACAAGGCATGCATTTGTTTTGCCATTAAATGACTAAGGTTAAAGCCTCGCCATAATTCTTGATGCCAGGTCATGGGAACAGAAATGAGTATCGGAGCGGGATCAGGAATGCGTTGCTGGAGTTTTTGTATCAGTGGCGGTAATAACCAAAATTGCCGCTGCTGTTTTATTTTTTGAATAAAGAGTGAAAGCGGGAATTGGTAGTCACCTAAACAAACCATCCTTTGCCATGGTGGTGGAAGTTTGAGGCACTCACCACATACCGACTGTTCATTGAGAGGTTGTTCACTGGGACATTGTGCATTGAGAATAGGTAAGGCGCAGCGCAGGCAGCGTGGAACATCATCTTCGATATAAGGTTGGCAATAGTGGCACCAAAGGTTATGACCGAGCGAAGAAGGGATACCGAGACCACATATATGGCATCGCTTACGTATGGGAGTAAAATTCTGCATGACGCTATCAACTGACGTTTGTAAGATAGTGATTAGCATGAAGTAAAATTCAATCGAGAAAGTTGTAATTCAGTAGGAGAGAATGTGAGTCAAGATGTGAAAGTTCACTGGCAATCAGAAGGACAGGGCCCCGATCTTATTTTGATCCATGGTTGGGGTATGAACGGTGCGGTATGGGAGCAGTGCATACCGAAGTTAAAAGACTGCTTCACGGTACATGTCGTTGATCTACCTGGTTACGGTTTAAGTGGCGAAGTATCATGCCAATCATTTTCTGACTTGATAACACTTGTCCTAGAAGACGCGCCTTCGAGAGCGATTTGGTTAGGGTGGTCGCTTGGAGGGCTGGTGGCCACACAGATTGCGAATCAGCATCCAGATCGTGTTGTACAATTAGTGACGTTAGCGAGTTCACCGAAATTTTCGCAACAATTACCGTGGAAAGGAATAAAGCAGGAGGTGTTGAATGCCTTCACTGAGCAGTTGTCCGCGAATTTCACCTTAACGATTGAGCGCTTTATGGCACTGCAAGCGATGGGGAGTCCTAGTGCTCGCAAGGATGTAAAACAGTTGAAAGAGGCGGTTTTATCTCGTCCAATTCCGGCACCGGAGGCGCTTCATTTAGGCTTAGAGTGGTTAGGGAGTTTAGATTTGCGTCAAGCTTTACGAGAAGTCGATGTTCCTGTTCATCGCTGGTATGGTCGCCTAGATGGTTTAGTACCAGTGAAAGTCGCTGATGTGCTGGACTCTGAAATGAGTGCACATGATTCTCATGTGTTTACGGGGTCCTCTCATGCCCCCTTTATTACTGAATTAGATAACTTTGTCGGAAAGTTAAAGTCTCTCCTTTAACCTTGTAGCTCGATAAATTGTTGGTTTTTTATTCGAATTGAGTAAAGTTTTTCACAGATATTCCGATACGATAAAAAGAAAGTATGTTTTTAAATGGCAGTAGCAGCGTGTAAATCTAAGCTGCTACTGTTCTATGGTAGGCGTCTAGGTCGCGTGCATAAATGCGAATTATACGTCGTCATTTGTAACCCACTAAATTGTGCAGTATTAGTTATTTTCACTCAATTGAGAGGAGAGTGATAAGTGATAGTGTCGCCCAATAATATCAGTGCGCCTGTGGTGGCTTCTTCTGTTAATCCACAAACAGAGCAAGCAGCCCGTGATAATAAGGTTCGTGAGCCAATTATCCCTACGGTTGAGCTTGCAAGAACCAATGCGGAACGTCGTATTAATGAAGAGGAAAAGCGGCGCAAACGAAATGCTTGGGATCCGGCTGAGCATCCCGAATATGACGACGATAATGAGCCGCGTTCCACAAGCGATCCTATTCAACGTTTGTTTCAGCTGTTGGCATTGAATACCTACAGTGCGTCACAAGGAAAAGGATACGCAATGCGTTTTCGCTTACCGCAAAAAATACTCAAAGCGGCCATTATGGAAGGGAGAATGGCAAAGCGACGTACCGTTATTCGCTACCATTATGGCCATGCGGTTGCGCCGAATACGCCCTCTGATATTATTGCGGTAACGTAAAAAGAGCACAAATTGTGCTCTTTTTATTATCCATGCCCTTTTTATTACGGGCATGAGGATGACGATGGATTGCGGTTATTTTTTTGCTTTAGCAAACGCAGCCGCGAAGGCTCCACCCATCGCATTGCCACCAGTCTCTGCTCGCGGCTGACGCGGCTTAGAAGCTGTTTTTGTCGTAGAAGTCGTCTTGTTATTTTGACCACCTGATCGAGAGGTTCGATTATCTTGTCCTGGCTCGTCGTTCAGGCGCATGGAAAGCCCGATACGTTTTCGAGCCGCATCCACTTCCATAACCTTTACTTTGACAATATCGCCCGCTTTCACCACTTCGCGAGGGTCTGAAACATAGCGTTCGGTCAATGCTGAAATATGAACTAAGCCATCTTGGTGCACACCAATATCGACGAAGGCACCAAAATTGGCGACATTCGAGACAACACCTTCCAGAATCATTCCTGGCTCTAAATCAGCAACGGTGTTCACCCCTTCTGCAAACGTCGCAGTTTTAAACTCTGGTCTTGGATCTCGGCCAGGTTTGTCGAGTTCTTTGATGATGTCAGTGACGGTGGGTAAACCAAAAACATCATTGGTGTAATCGATGGCACTCAATGACTTTAGAAAAGCACTGTCGCCGAGTAATGAATTCAATGGGCGATGAGTTTTTTCAGCAATCGTTTTGACTACGGGGTAGGCCTCTGGGTGAACAGAAGAGGCATCTAATGGGTTCTTGCCACCCATTATGCGTAAGAAGCCAGCACATTGCTCAAATGCTTTTGGCCCTAAACGAGCGACTTTTTTGAGCGTAGTACGAGCGTCAAAACGGCCGTGCTCATCACGGTAGTCGACAATGTTTTGCGCCAAGGTTGTTGATAAGCCAGCAACTCTAGTCAGTAGGGCGGATGATGCTGTATTAACGTCGACACCTACCGCATTTACACAGTCCTCAACCACAGCATCAAGGCGCTTTGCGAGCATGGTTTGGCTAACATCGTGCTGGTATTGACCTACACCAATTGACTTAGGGTCAATTTTTACCAACTCTGCGAGTGGGTCTTGCAGTCGGCGAGCAATGGACACTGCGCCACGTAGAGAGACATCCATGTTCGGAAACTCTTTTGCTGCGAGTTCTGAAGCCGAATAGACCGATGCACCCGCTTCACTGACAATGATTTTTTGTACTTTATGGTTGCCACGTTTAATCACGTCAGCGGCAAAGCTATCGGTTTCACGTGATGCCGTGCCGTTACCGATAGCAATGAGGTCAACATTAAACTGTTGGATAAGCTTATCGATGGTGTGTGCAGATTTATCGTATTGCTTTTGCGGCACGTGAGGATAAATAACATCGGTGGCCAAAACCTTACCAGTGGCATCTACCACCGCAACTTTACAGCCAGTTCGTAAACCTGGGTCTAAACCAAGCGTGGCGCGAGGACCCGCAGGTGCCGCCATAAGTAAGTCTTTTAGGTTCGTCGCGAAAACCTCAATAGCCTCGACTTCAGAGCGTTCTTTTAGCGCGCCCATTAATTCTGTTTCCATGTGCATCGATACTTTGATACGCCATGACCAGCTGATAACTTGTTTGCGCCAAACGTCGGCAGCCGCGGTACTAAGGTGAATGCCATAGTGCTGGGCAATCAGGGTCTCACAGTATGATTCTCTTACTTTCTCCTCATTTGCTGGATCAGCGTTGAGGGAAAGTTGCAGGTAGCCTTCATTTCGGCCGCGCAGCATAGCGAGCGCTCGATGAGAAGGTACTTTGCTAATCGCTTCATTGTGCTCGAAGTAATCTTTGAATTTTTCACCTTCACTTTCTTTACCCGCGATCACGCGAGAGGTGAGCTCCGCATGGCTGGTTAAATAGCGGCGAACCTTATCGAGTAAGCTCGCGTCTTCAGCGATGCGCTCCATAATAATGGCGCGGGCACCATCAAGCGCGGCTTTGCTATCGGCAATGCCTTTTGCAGCGTCAATATAGCGCTGAGCCGAACTTTCAGGGTCATTATCTGGCTGCAACCAAAGGAGATCAGCGAGCGGCTCTAAACCCGCTTCAATAGCAATTTGTCCTTTAGTACGACGTTTTGGTTTGTAGGGTAAGTAGAGATCTTCAAGACGAGTCTTACTGTCAGCGTCATTAATCTCATTGGCCAATGAAGCGGTGAGTTTGCCTTGTTCATCAATGGATTTAAGGATGGTTTGACGTCGGTCGTCGAGCTCTCGTAAGTAGCTCAGGCGCGAATCCAGTGAGCGAAGCTGAGTATCATCAAGCCCCCCCGTGACCTCTTTTCGATAGCGAGCGATAAAAGGAACAGTATTACCGTCATCAATCAGTGTGACAGCAGCTTCTACTTGCTTTGGGCTGACGCTCAGCTCTTTAGCAATCAGTTGACAGATAGCGTGGCTCATCCGTGTATTCTCTTTTTGTTATGTGAGAGAAAGGAATGCTCCCTTCCTTGATATCTTTAGGATATAAGGGCTCGAAAGCAAGTTTGCAATTGCTCGGTCATTTTTCTCTGCATGACAGAGGTGAAAATAGCTGTAGATTTGCTAATTTATTGATATGCGCGTGGATATTCCGTTAGTTTTCTGTAAAGTTAAAAGAAGGCAGGGAGAAATTAGGATGCTCGTTGTCTTATATGAAGTGGATACCATTAGTCGGTCGGTCAGTGAATGGATGTATTATAATGAAGAAATCAGCAATTAAATTGGCGTTAATTCTTGCCTCTATGACCAGTGGGTGGGCAATGGCCGCACCTGATCTTTCTACGACTCAAGCACCGTTACTCACGATTGAGAAAAAGATCGTCTTAGGTCGTGTTGAAAGTGTTTATTATCAAGGTATTGAAGCGTTAGAAGGCGTGCCATTTGTCGGAAAAATTGACACCGGTGCCGACACGACATCAATGCATGCTGAAGATATTGAAGTCATCAGTAACAACCCTAAATATCAAGGGCTCAGTAATGACAAGCTGCTGCAAACCATAGTCGATGAATACGGTGGCTCGGCGAGCGACTGGTGGCTAGAAGAGTTTGACAATGAACAGCGCAACTTCCAAGGTATTGTACGCTTTTCAGTACGCCACCCTTATACCGGTGAAAAAATCACAATGGAACGCCCGTTGACGAGAACGAGTGTGATTCGAAGCCGCACAAGCAGTACACCAATCTACCGACCGGTAGTGACTCTTCCAATGACCATCGCGGGAAAAACCGTTGAAACAGAAGTAAACCTGACAGATCGCAGTGGATTTAGTGCGCCTATTTTAATTGGCAAAACTTTCTTAGCCAATAACGCGTGGGTGATGGCTGGGTATGATTATTTACAAGCGCAGAAAGACGCGCAGGTGATTGGTCGTCGCGAAGTGGGTTCTGTAGACGGCGTGAATGTCGATGTGAGCCTTTCACTTAAGAATAACTACAGTATCTTGAACGCACAAAATATCCAAGTAAATCAAAAAGAAGGCAGTGTCACTTTTGATTTGGCTGGTAAGGATAAGGAATCAAAGTCGGTGACGTATCCTTTAGTGAAAATGTTGTCGATGGGCGATAATGAGTACCCAATGGTTTACGTGACCTTTAAAGGGGAAAAAGAATTTGAGCAGCCAATTTTGGTCTATCTGAAAGACCGTTCGAAAAATAGCACTCAATTGCGTCTAGGTTTGAATACGATAAATCAGCATTTCATTATCGATACTCAAGCTAAGAATAAACTGACAAAGAAAAAGCAAAGCTTTAAAGCGCGAATGAGTGACAGCCCACTTGTTGTTTCTCCGGTTGAAACATTGATTTTAGATGGGCACAAATTGGATGCTGAGCCTTCTTTTACAGTTAGCACCCCTTTACTTAAGGTCGCCAGCTTTGAAATGATTGAGGCGAAAGGGCGAGATAAAGTTGAGTACTACCTCTCTAATGATCTTGGAAATGATGAGATTATTCGTAAAACCATTTTGCGAAAAATTAAAGTAGGTGACACGGTGAGACCCGTTGTAGATGGTGAGTTCATCGTAGGAGGCAAGGACGTTAATGTTGAGTTTGCTTTAGAGGCGCTGGATAGTGACGAAGGCGACCAGCCGTATTTTGTCATTGGCAAGAAAGCTAAGAAGTCCGGCGTATTAGTGAATACACGAAGCGAAAATTTGCTTGACGCGTATCCTGTATTTACCGCGGGGCATATTGAGAATGCAACCGTCGAAGGGCTGCAATTTCCAGTTAAATTAGACACTGGCGCTGATGTGAGTTCGATGAATGCACTGGATATCAAGCAGTTTGAAAAAGACGGTAAAAAAATGGTCACCTTTACCTATGCCAATGATATGGGTATGAAGCAGACGTTTACTCGTGAAGTTGTCGACGTTATGCGCATCAAGGCCAAGCAAGGTGAAAAAGCCAATGTCCGCCCTGTCGTTGAGATGAGAGTGCAATTAGGGGATGTGGAGAAAACCGTAAAGGTGAATCTACAAGACCGCTCTCGCTTTCATTACAGCATGATTTTGGGTAAAAACTTCCTCAAGTATGGGGTGGTGGTGAGTAGTGATGAAAACTTTTTACTTGGTAATGAGATTGGTAGTCACTAAAACGACGTCATCGATAGAATAAGAAGTCGCAGTAAAATAAAAAGCGCCAGCGAGGATTCTCACTGGCGCTTTTTGGTATCGTTATGAAGCTAGAAGCTATGACGGAGATTGGTCAGAGTCTTTCTTTTCAGCGGTCTCTGCAGGCTTATCCGAAGGTTTGTCCTTTAGCTCTTCATCGTCCTCATCAGAACCATCAATCATGCTATGCTTTTCTTTCCAATGCTCCCAGCGTTGTGAGGCAAGCTCTTGCATGTCTGTGGTCTTGTCTGCCTCATCGACAATCTCTTGGCCGAGTAAGTGCTCGAAGATATCTTCCAGGGTAATAATGCCTTGAATCGTGCCGTACTCATCAACAATGATGGCGATGTGTAATCGTTCAGCCATCATTTTTTCAAAGGCTTTAGGTAGCATTATTGTGTTAAATAGCACATGAATAGGGCGCATGACCGCACCTAGTTGCTGCTCTCCAGCACCTTGCTGCTGGAGCTTAAATAGCTCAAGACGGTGTACAAAGCCTAAGATATTGTCTTTTTGCTCACGATAAATCAGTGGGCGAGAAAACGGCGTATCTTTGTGTTGGTCGAGAAATTCATTAATCGTCATTTCTGCGGGTACACGAAACACAACCGGTCTTGGCGTCATCACGTGAGTGACTGGGATATCTTGTATATTAAGGATGTTCGTCAATATATTCGATTCGCCTTCAGCAAACTCCCCACTTTCTTTTGCGAGTAGTGCCATCGCAGAGAGTTCATCACGCATTTTAGGTGCTTCATGGCCACGAGCGAGACGCTTAGTGATTTGTTCAGAGAACCAAACAAATGGTGTCAAAGCCCATACCATCCAGCGCAGGGTGCTAGCCGCTGACGGCGCGAGTTGGCGCCAGTAGGTTGCCCCAATAGTTTTCGGAACAATCTCCGACAGTACTAAGATGCCAAGCGTGAGTACTGCAGAAAACACACCTAACCATTCGCTACCAAATACCACAGCCGCTTGCGCGCCTGCCGTTGCTGCACCAATGGTATGAGCAATGGTATTGAGCGTTAGAATAGAGGCCAGTGGGCGATCGATATCGGCTTTTAGTTTCGCCAGTCTTCCCGCTGCCGGGTGTTCATTTTGTCGCAGCTGAGCAAGGTAGCTTGGTGTAATACTAAGTAGCACTGCTTCCAATACCGAACAGATAAAAGAAACACCGATCGCAACCGAAATATATACCGTTAAGAGAAACATTTATGTCCTAGTGTGTACACACATCAACCTAACTTTGCTGAAACTTCAGCCTGTGCATTGTTGGTGAGTGTTAATAAAATAGGGCTGCTCCAATGGATTCATCAGGCTTATCACTTGTGCAGCAGTGCCTTTATGGGACTTTATGACACAAATTACAAGGTTTCAAATTCAATCTTAGGGTAACAAATTGTGAGTTAATGCTCATAAAATGGCGAAATCTCAATCATTAGTGATAAAGATGCTCTACAAACCTTTGCCAGATGGGGGCTTTATGATTTAGAGTGGGCTTTAATTCGATAACATGAAAGAAGGGAAACCTAATGAATAAGACCCAATTAATCGACTTTATCGCTGAAAAAGCTGATCTATCTAAAGCACAAGCAAAAGCAGCTCTTGAAGCAACGCTTTCAGGTGTTTCTGAAGCACTAAGTGAAGGTGACCAAGTTCAACTAATTGGTTTCGGTACGTTTAAAGTTAATCACCGTGCTGCACGTACGGGCCGTAACCCTAAAACGGGTGACGAGATCCAAATCGCTGCTGCTAACGTACCTGCATTCGTTTCAGGCAAAGCGCTTAAAGACGCAGTTAAGTAATTAAAGCAGCACCGATGATATTGGTATCATCGGTGCTGTTGTTACTAAAGAGGATTACTGGTAAACCTGCCCAAGCCTTATCTCTCGTTGTTTTACCAATGCTTCCCTTTCTCAGATACTAAACTTATATGAACATCCTGCCATTTTTATGGTCTTATCATAGAGTGCACTTTCCGATTAACGCTGGTTATTTTCTCGATAGTATCGATCATTTGAGGTCATAGAACGTAAATGAAAAAGACGCTACTGCTATCATTACTCACGGTTGCCTTAGTTGGTTGTTCTTCAACGCCTACCCCTAGTATTAACCAGTACTCCCAGTTCACGGGAGGGCAAACTCTTGGTGATGCAACTAGCCTTTACTGGTACACAGAGCGTTTGACTCAGCCGTATAATGCGGCGGAATATGTCAACATGAATGATTACGGTTGGTACAAGTCTAATTATCGATGGAGTGGCGGTGAGTTACGTGAGTTTGTTCGTGAAGGGCTGCAAAATGATCCGCCAAACAAACCCGTAGAATACCGAATCCATGTGCGTTTTAATAAAGATGGTGAGGCGATTTACCAGCAGTATCGTCGTAATGGTAAAGTGCTGCCAATCAAACGGGCTCAACTTGAGAATTACCAGCGAGAAGCAACCTTACTCACCGAGCGAGTCAAAGAGCAAGATAGCGATGGCTTGGAGCTCATTCAGGGGCATTGGGATGGTAAAACATTAGAAACCTGCAATGGTATCGCTTTGCAAAACATTAAGTTTGAGCAAACACTACCAGACTTCGTTGTGCAAAGATTAGCGGCGGTAGAGAGCTACGTGGCCTTCTTGGGGAGTACGCGTTTAACTGGCGCTCGCGTAGAACAGTTACTGATGTTATCTGAAGGTGATGCGGATTGTATTGAAAGACCGAATCTAATTGCCGATGAGTAGTAAGCAGGCTACTTTGGTTCGATAAAAGAAGGGCGCCGTTATGGCGCCCTTCTTGGTATAGCGTTAAGTAGATTTAGATAAAAACTACTTTTGTCGCTCACGAGCAATAGCTCGATAGCCAATGTCGTTGCGGTGGAACATGCCATTCCAACTAACTTGCTTAGTCAACGCGTAAGCACGCTCTTGAGCCTCAGAAACGGTGTTACCTAGTGCTGTAGCACAAAGTACACGACCACCGTTTGTCACAACATCGCCAGCTTCGTTATTTGTCGTACCCGCGTGGAAAACCTTTTGGCCTTCAACTTCACTTGTTGGTAGTGAAATAACGTCACCTTTTGCGTAGTCAGCAGGGTAACCGCCAGCCGCAAGAACAACACCGATAGAAGCGCGTGGATCCCACTTCGATTCTGCTTGGTCTAGTTTCTCGTCGATAGCCATTAGGCAAAGTTCAACAAGGTCAGACTCCATACGCATCATGATTGGTTGCGTTTCTGGATCGCCGAAACGGCAATTGTATTCGATAACCTTAGGTGTGCCGTCAGCATCGATCATTAGGCCAGCGTAAAGGAAACCAGTGTAAGGTGCGCCTTCTGCGTCCATACCACGTACCGTTGGGTAGATAACTTCCTCAAGGATACGATTATGGATTTCAGGAGTTACAACTGGCGCAGGAGAGTAAGCGCCCATGCCGCCTGTATTAGGACCTGTATCTTTGTCGCCAACACGTTTGTGATCTTGGCTCGTTGCCATAGGAAGAACGCTAGAACCGTCAACCATAACGATGAAGCTTGCTTCTTCGCCTTCAAGGAATTCTTCGATAACCACGCGGCTGCCAGCTTCGCCAAATGCGTTGCCCGCTAGCATGTCTTTGATTGCGTCTTCTGCTTCTTCAAGCGTCATCGCAACGATAACGCCTTTACCAGCGGCAAGACCGTCAGCTTTGACCACGATTGGAGCACCTTGCTCGCGAACGTAAGCGATAGCTGGCTCAATCTCAGTGAAGTTAGCGTAGTAACCCGTTGGGATATCATGACGAGCGAGGAAGTCTTTGGTGAATGCTTTGGAACCTTCAAGCTGAGCTGCTGCTTGAGTTGGACCAAATATTGGTAGGCCCACCTCGCGGAAGGCGTCAACCACACCAATAACTAATGGTGCTTCAGGGCCGACGATAGTCAGTTCGATTTTTTTCTCTTGAGCAAACGCGACTAAACCTGCGATGTCTTCAACACCGATGTTTACGTTCTCAAGTTTAGGCTCAAGTGCAGTACCTGCGTTACCTGGAGCAATGAATACGGTTTCAACGTTTGGGTTTTGTGCCGCTTTCCAACCCAAGGCGTGTTCTCTACCGCCAGCACCGATGATCAATACGTTCATGTTTTAATCCTTAAGTCTTTAATTCTTAAAAGCCCCTCAAATTTGAGAGGCTCGATAGCTACTAATCGTTTAGATAAACCAAATATTAGTGGCGGAAGTGACGCATGCCCGTAAAGATCATCGCCATGCCGTGTTCGTCTGCTGCGGCGATAACTTCGTCATCACGCATAGAGCCGCCCGGTTGGATAACACACTTGATGCCCGCTTCTGCTGCCGCGTCGATACCGTCACGGAATGGGAAGAATGCATCCGATGCCATTACACAACCTTCAACCTGTAGACCTTCGTCTGCCGCTTTGATGCCTGCAATCTTCGCAGAGTAAACGCGGCTCATTTGGCCTGCGCCTACACCAATAGTCATGTCGCCTTTCGAGTAAACGATAGCGTTAGATTTCACGTACTTCGCTACTTTCCAGCAGAACAGTGCATCTTTTAGCTCTTCTGCTGTAGGTTGACGCTTAGAAACCACTTTAAGGTCATCTTCAGACACCATGCCTTGGTCGCGGTCTTGAACGAGCAGGCCGCCGTTAACGCGTTTCACGTCAAAGCCAGTAGTCTTAGTTGTCCACTCGCCACACTCAAGTAGGCGAAGGTTTTTCTTAGCCGCTACGATTTCTACTGCCTCAGCAGAAACAGAAGGTGCAATGATAACTTCAACGAATTGACGCTCTGTGATAGCCGTTGCTGTTGCAGCGTCTAGTTCACGGTTGAATGCGATGATGCCGCCAAATGCAGACGTTGGGTCTGTTTTGAATGCACGGTCGTAAGCCTCTAGGATGTCTTCACCTAGTGCAACACCACATGGGTTTGCGTGCTTAACGATAACGCAAGCTGGTGCGTCGAATTCTTTCACACACTCAAGTGCAGCGTCAGTGTCAGCGATGTTGTTGTAAGACAGTGCTTTACCTTGGATTTGGCGAGCGGTAGAAACGGATGCTTCTTCAGGATTTGCTTCAACATAGAATGCGGCTGCTTGGTGGCTATTCTCACCGTAGCGCATGTCTTGTTTTTTCTCGAACTGTTGGTTAAACGTACGAGGGAATTTAGACTCTTCATCACCTTCCTTGTTCTCACCGTAAGATGGAACCATAGTGCCGAAGTAGTTAGCAATCATGCCGTCGTAAGACGCGGTGTGCTCGAATGCTGCGATAGCTAGGTCGAAGCGAGTCTCTAGCGTTAGAGATTTCTCGTTAGCGTCCATTTCAGCGACAACGCGGTCGTAGTCGTGTGCGTTAACCACGATCGTTACATCTTTGTGGTTTTTCGCAGCAGAGCGAACCATGGTTGGTCCACCGATGTCGATGTTCTCAACAGCGTCAGCAAGAGTACAACCTTCTTTAGCAACGGTTTCTGCGAATGGGTATAGGTTTACAACAACCATATCGATAGGATTAATACCGTGAGTTTCCATCACGTCATCATCTTGGCCGCGACGGCCTAAAACGCCACCGTGAACTTTTGGATGCAGTGTTTTTACACGGCCATCCATCATTTCAGGAAATCCTGTGTAATCGGATACTTCTGTCACCGCAATGCCTTGCTCAGCAAGTAGGCGAGCAGTGCCACCAGTAGAAAGGATATCAACACCACGTTGAGAGAGTGCCTGGGCAAACTCAACAATACCAGTTTTGTCAGATACGCTGATAAGAGCGCGGCGAATTGGACGAGCGTTATTCATGCTTCTGTCTTCCTCAAAGTCACAGAGTTAACGTTGCTGTGGGTAGGCGTTGTGATTATGCTTACTCACGGCTAAAAGATTGTTGCCAAAACAGATTGCTTTGCAGCGCCGTTTAGAGCGCTTATTATCCATTTGGGCAATGACCCTTGCACAAAAAAGCATCGTTGATGCTGTTGGCGCGTATTCTAACCAATCTATTACAAAAAAGCTCGCGCAATCGTTTGGCATCGCAAAAAAAAGTGCAAAAAAATAGATTTTAGGTCGACATTGTAACGAAGAGGTTAAATTAAAAGGTTATGTTTCAGATAGGTGAGTTAGCAAAACGCTGCAAGGTGACGGCGGATACGTTGCGGTTTTATGAGAAAAACCAACTAATTATTCCAGCGGGGCGCAGTGAGTCGGGTTATCGGCTTTACAATGAAGAAAGCCAAAGGCAGGTCAATTTTATACTGAAAGCTAAAGAGTTGGGGCTGAGTCTGGATGAAATTAAAGAGTTGCTGGGCATAAAGTTGGAAGCGACAGAGCATAGTTGTGCAGAAGTGAAAGCCATTACGTCTGCTAAATTAGCGGTGATAGATCAGAAAATTGCCGAACTCACGCGTATCCGTTCAGCGTTAAAGAAAATCAATGATGCTTGTTGTGGGCATCAGCATGATGCCAGTCACTGCTCTATCTTGGCGGCTCTGGAATAACGGTGGTAAGACGGATTAGGAGGTAAATAACCTAAGTTTGCATGTTTGATCATTCGCATTTGGTAGGTGAATGCCTATAGGGCTACTATAATCCCGCCTTTCTTCGTGTTCCTACTAGTAGCGTGGTGCTATTTGGCGGGTGCGATGCGGTATGTGAGAGACGACAATTTATATGGTAGAGGTCTATTTTCAAATCAATGACTGGGTACTCAGTGTTGATGAAAATAAGCTGTATCGACAAGATAGGGAAGTCTCCGTTGAACCACGCTTAGTCAATTTATTACTTTTTTTAGCTGAACATTCGGGGCAAGTTTACTGCCGCGATGAGCTGATTCGCTATGTTTGGGATGGCGCCATCGTCACTGATCAAGTGGTAACTCAATCAGTGTTTGAGTTGCGTAAAATTCTGCGCGATGGACGCGAAGAAAATTTACACTATGTCGGCACGGTGCCTAAACGCGGCTATAAACTGGTCGCGGCCGTCACCCCTATGACCACTGAACAGTTTCATCAATATCGGACGTTATCTACCGCTAATGTAACGGATGTGGCTCACGTCACCTCTGTGACTACACCAACTTCTCCTCCAATTGAGACTCAATCAAAAGCACTACAAGAGCCGATGGCTTTTCCGGCCGCTCCGCTCACCCGCGCGCTATATCAAAAGAAAAAAAGTCCTAAACAGCCTAAAGTAAAATCGCTTCTTAGCCCTTGGCGCTTAGGAATTATTAATGCAATTTGGATTGGAATATTAGTGGCGGCGGTAGGGGTGTTTACCTATAAGCAGTCGGAAGTGAGTATTACCCAGGTAATTGATACGCATTTGATCGCGTTTGAATACCAAGATGGGATTCGTAGCTTTGGGCGTAGTTACGAATTGGCGGATGGGTTTGCTCAGAAGTTGATGCTAGATATTACCCGAGTCACCGACTATCGAGTGATGTTACACAAGACGGCGTTCAAAACAGGCATTGTTCCCGGGAAAACCGTCTTAGTCAGAGTGGATGAAAACGATGGCGGAGACTTCCTAGAATTGGAATATAGAGATAACTCTTCAGAGAAAGTGCTGTTTAGTCGGCAGTACGCGTTAGCGAATAAGCATCTTAAGTCAGTGCTGAAGCAGAGTTCGTTAGATCTTATGCGAATCTTAAAGATTGAAGATGCAGAGCAGCGAGCGATCAATACAGTGTCGGGTGTGCCCAATGATCCTGAAGCGTTAGCGTTGTTTATTCGCGCCAATCATTACCTCAATGTGTCTGATAACCAGCAATTTCAGCATGCGATTGACTTGTTAGAGCAGATCCTAATCTCGGAGCCTGATAATGCTTATGTTCAGTCTGAGTTATTAGTCGCTTATTACGTCCAGCAAGCTCTTGATGAAAGTAAGGTGTTAAAAGAAGAGAGGTTAACGCAACTCAGTTTGGCGCTTAATCATTTTGTCTCTAGTGAAAGTGGCCCGATCCAACCTCGAATCTATGAGGCATTGTCGTTACACGAAACCATGTTAGGGGAGCAAGCTAAGGCTCAAGCTCACCTTAAACAAGCGTTAATGATACGCGACTCAGTGCTGGCTTATGTGATTAAAGGTAAGCATGCCGAGCTTGCTGGTGATCTGGATAATGCCAGTGAAGCGTATAGTGAGGCATTTTATATTGATACCTCAGTAGAAACATATCTGTTGTGCGAAAACTTAGTGTTTTCGAGTAATCTCAAACAGATTGACCACGCGATGTATCGGGCTGTTCACCCTTCTGTTGTTCGTCTCCTGTAATAATGCGGATAAGGTGAAGTATTTACGATATGGACGTTGAAAAGACCGACTTTGAAATAGAGATCTTGAAGCACATACCTCAAAGTAATACGTCGAGCTAAGAATGATTCAACGCCCTCCCTATGTGGAGGGCGTTTTTATTGGTTTCACCATAACCTTGATATCAGGGCAGTGTCTGGACATGGATAATATTGACGTCCTGATATTTTTATAGTGATTTATAATTTACTTGGTGCTTTGTTAATTTATTGTTTTTATTAGGGTTTACTTGTATTGATAATAAGGTTTATATCAAGATTAGCGTTCTGTCGCTAATGTTTTTATTGATAACTTTAGATTGATTTTTTTAGCGATGATAGGGCGTAACCTGCACTTCGAAATTTAATGAGGTGCAACATCACTTTCTGGTGGCATCTCGAATCGGATTCAGTTTGGGCGCAACGCGCTTAAGTAGAAAACATGTGGAGATGTTATGTCATCGAATACTAAGAAAATCGGTCTTGTTGCCTGTACGGGGGTTGTTGCCGGAAACATGATGGGCAGTGGTATCGCTTTGTTGCCATCAAGTTTAGCGGCGGTCGGCTCTATTTCACTATATAGCTGGATAATATGTATCGTCGGGGCGTTGAGTCTTGCCTTTGTTTTTGCGCGCTTAGCAACGAAAAACCCACAAGAGGGTGGACCTATTGCCTACGCGGGTGAAATCTCTCCTGTTTTCGGGTTCCAAACTGGTGTGCTTTATTACCATGCTAACTGGATTGGTAATTTGGCGATTGCAATTACCGGCGTGTCTTACCTCTCGGTCTTTTTTCCTGTGCTTAATAACCCTGTGCCAGCAGGTCTTGCGACCATCGCGTCTGTTTGGGTTTTTACCATGGTCAACTTGTTAGGTGGCAGTTGGGTGAGTCGTCTATGTACATTAGGACTTGTGCTTATTCTCGTTCCCGTTTTAGGTACGGCTTTCTTTGGTTGGACGCACTTTGAACCTGCACTCTATAGCCAAAACTGGAATGTCTCTGCAGGCAGCGACAGTCATGCTGTTATCGCCGCTGTGCTGATTTGTCTTTGGTCGTTTGTTGGCGTTGAATCTGCCGCAGTATCGTCAGGTATGGTTGAGAATCCGAAACGCACTGTGCCGATGGCAACGATGTTAGGAACCGCGATTGCAGGGGTTATTTATATTGTCTCTACCCAAATGATTAGTGGCATGTTCCCTGCTGCGGAAGTCGCGGCTTCAGGTGCCCCTTTTGCGCTAGCAACGACAGAAATCTTTGGCCATTGGACAGCCCCATTTGTAGCGGCTTTCACTGCATTAGCGTGTTTCACTTCTCTGGGCTCTTGGATGATGCTGGTTGGCGAAGCCGGTAAACGTGCCGCCACTGACGGTAACTTCCCTAAAGTGTACGGTGAAGTAGACAAAAATGGTGTGCCTAGAAAGGGCCTGATTTTGGCGTCGATTAAGATGACGGCATTAATGTGTGTATTGATGGTCTTTAGCTCTAAAACTGCTCACGCTGCCGATCTCTTTAACCAGCTCACCACCGATGCGGTTCTACTCACCATGCTGCCTTATTTCTATTCAAGTATTAATTTGATTCGTTTCGAGGGCATGACCACTCGTAATGGCTTTGTCATGTTCTTCTCTGGTGTTGCTTGCTTATTTTGCATGGTGGCATTGGCTGGGGCGGAAGGGACAACACTCACCGCTACCTTCATTATGTCGCTGATTATTCTGATGTTCTATAGCAAGAAAGCGGGGCTGGCTCAATATATGGAGCAACACCCGAACGAAAGAACGTCACAACAAGCCAGTCACTAATTCTCTGTTGGTGTGAACTATCACACCAACAACTTATTCCTTAGGCGCTCTAGTTACTCACTGTCATTGGCAGGGAGCGCCCTCATTCACCTTGGAGATCTCCAAATGAATATTTTTGCAATCCTTAATCACATGGGTGTGTTCTTTAAAGAAGAGCCCGTTCGTCAGTTGCATGCTGCATTAGAAAAAGCTGGCTACGACGTGGTCTATCCTGTTGACGACAAAGACTTAATGAAACTTATCGAGATGAACCCGCGGGTATGCGGTGTGTTATTTGACTGGGACAAGTACTCACTGAATTTATGTGAACGTATCAGTGCTGTAAACGACAAGCTGCCAGTCCATGCCTTTGCCAATGACCAATCAACCTTGGATATTTCACTGACAGATCTGCGTTTGAATGTGAGTTTCTTTGAGTATGCTTTAGGTATGGCAGACGATATTGTCGTGAAAGTGAAGCAAGCGACTGAGGCCTACAAAAGTGCCATCATGCCTCCATTCACTAAAGCACTATTTAAGTATGTAGAAGAGGGGAAATATACCTTTTGTACACCAGGGCACATGGGCGGAACCGCGTTCCAGAAAAGCCCAGCGGGCAGTATTTTCTATGATTTCTACGGTCCAAATACTTTTAAGGCGGATGTTTCTATCTCGATGCCTGAGTTAGGCTCTTTACTTGATCACTCAGGGCCTCACAAAGAAGCGGAAGAGTATATTGCCCGTACGTTCAATGCCGATAGTTCTTATATTGTGACTAATGGTACATCCACGTCCAACAAAATCGTCGGCATGTATTCAGCGCCAGCAGGCAGTACTGTGCTGGTGGATCGCAATTGCCATAAATCGCTGACACACTTAATGATGATGACGGACGTTACGCCGATTTACTTCCGACCAACACGCAATGCTTATGGAATTCTTGGTGGCATTCCACAGCGAGAATTTAGCCGTGACGTGATAGCAGACAAAGTCGCTATGACAGAAGGTGCCACAGCGCCGAGCTACGCGGTTATTACTAACTCCACTTACGATGGGCTGCTTTACAATACTCAATTCATCAAAGAGTCTTTAGATTGCAAACACATCCACTTCGATAGTGCTTGGGTGCCATACACTAATTTCAACGCGATCTACGATGGTAAATCTGGCATGAGCGGTGAGGCGATGCCGGGTAAAGTGTTCTATGAAACGCAATCCACGCATAAATTGCTCGCAGCGTTCTCGCAGGCTTCTATGATTCACATAAAAGGTGAGTTTGATCAGGCGTCATTTAATGAAGCCTTTATGATGCACACCTCAACGTCTCCTCAATATGGCATTGTCGCTTCTACGGAAACGGCTGCTGCGATGATGCGTGGTAATACGGGACGTAAGTTGATGCAAGATTCCATCGACCGTGCTGTTCGTTTCCGTAAAGAGATTAAGCGACTAAAAGGTGAGAGTGAAGGCTGGTTCTTTGATGTGTGGCAACCAGATAATATTGATACGACAGAGTGCTGGAAACTGGATCCAAAAGAGACATGGCATGGATTCAAAGATCTTGATGATGACCATATGTATTTGGACCCTATTAAGATCACACTACTGACTCCGGGAATGAATAAATCTGGTGAACTGGAGTCTTCTGGTATTCCTGCATCATTAGTGGCTAAGTACCTTGACGAGCGTGGTATCGTGGTTGAGAAAACAGGTCCTTATAATCTATTGTTCTTGTTCTCTATTGGTATTGATAAGTCTAAAGCGATGCAGCTATTACGTGGCTTAACCGAGTTCAAACGTGGTTACGACCTAAATCTAACGGTACGTAATATGTTGCCATCATTGTATCGAGAAGATCCTAGCTTTTATGAAGGCAAACGAATTCAAGAAGTCGCGCAGGGCATACATGATTTGACTATGAAGTATCAGCTTCCAGAACTCATGTATAAAGCCTTTGATGTCTTACCGGAAATGAAAGTGACTCCTCATGCTGCGTGGCAACAAGAGTTACGCGGCCAAATTGAAGAGATTAATCTGCAAGATATGGTAGGACGTGTCAGTGCCAATATGATTTTGCCATACCCTCCTGGTGTTCCATTGGTGTTGCCAGGCGAAATGGTGACAGACAGTTCGCGTCCAGTATTAGATTTCTTAGAAATGCTTTGTGAGATTGGTGCCCATTATCCAGGTTTTGAAACGGATATTCATGGCTTGTATCGCCAGAAGGATGGCAGCTATACCGTGAAGGTACTCAAGGGCCAATAATGATGACATTGTGATGTCGGCAGGCATGCTCCACCATCACGCTCTCATCAAAATGCAGTGGCCGCTACCCCAATTGACGACCACTTAAATCAAAGGCGAACGGTTTACCGTTCGCCTTTTCTTATTGCGATAAACGGAAATCAGGAGACTTTAAATGCCCCAACGCCATTGGCGAGCGTCTGTCCATCCTCCAGTAGGCGCTCGCTTGCATCGGCAAGTGACTTGGCTTCAATCGCGGACTGGCTGCCGTGGTCGGCAATTTGTGTTAGGTTCTGACTAATTTCATCGGTTGCCAGTGTTTGTTGTGAGCTGGCTTCGGCAATTTGTTGATTGAGAGAAAGAATGGCATTCACTTGATCATCAATTTCCGTGAGCGCTTGTTTCGCATTCGCAGCTTGTTCGAGTGTCGCCTTTGATTGTTGCTGTGTTTGAGTCATTGATTGGCTGACTTCTGACGCTTGAGATTGCAGTTTTTGAATGATTTGCTCTATCTCATCAGTGCTGGTTTGGGTTCGAGTCGCCAGTGTTCTGACTTCATCGGCCACGACAGCAAATCCTCGTCCTTGCTCTCCAGCTCTTGCCGCTTCAATAGCTGCGTTGAGTGCTAACAAGTTGGTTTGTTCTGCAACACCCCGAATGACTTCCAGAACCGACCCCACCTCTTGAGTATCATTGGCTAGCATCTGAATGTTAGCGTCAGTCTCCGTTAGGCGAACCGATAAAGACTGCATGTAGCTTGATGCTAACTCAATAACTTGTGTACCGTGTTTACCCTGCTCACTGGCTTGCTTAGCGGCGCTTGCTGCATGTTGAGCTGAGTTGGCGACTTCTTGGTTACTGGCGTGAAGCTCATTCATTGCTGAGGCAACAGTGTCGACAGCCTGTTGTTGTTGCTGAGATTTGCTTGCGCTGCCTTGCGCGACTTTGTTTAGTGATACAGCGGCTTCAGTGATGTTTTCGGTGACGGGTTTAATATCACTAATAATGACACCAAGCTTGGTTGTAAAACGGTTGAATGCCGCGGCAATCTGGCTCAGTTCATCGGCGCCCTTTTCAGGTAACTGGCGTGATAGGTCGCCATCCCCGCTGGCGATATCATTAAGCGCATCTAATGTTTCTTTACATGGCGTGACAATACTGCGGCTGAGCCAAGTAGCAAGGGCTAACATAAAGACGAGAGCCACTAAGACGGATGTCATCACCTTTTTGATTTCGTTCCAGACCAAGGCTTGAATATCATCGACATAAACGCCAGTACCAATGATCCAGCCCCAAGGGGTAAAGGCTTTAATATAGGATATTTTTTCCACGGGAGCGTCGGCACCCGGCTTTGGCCACATATAGTTCACGAATCCAGATTGTTTGCTTTTTGCTACTTCAACCATATCGACAAACAAGCGCTTGCCATTAGGGTCGGAGATTTGGCTTAAGTTTTGTCCAACCAGTTTTGGTTTAAGAGGGTGCATGATCATGTTGGGTGCCATGTCATTAATCCAAAAGTAGTCGTTAGTTTCGTAACGAAGAGCCTGAATCGCTTGGCTAGCTGCTGATTGAGCTTCGCTTTGTGTCATGGCGCCTGATTGCTGTTTTTGGTAGTAATGATTGACGAGCGTATAGGCGCTCTCAACAAGATGGCGGGTTTTGGTTTGTTTTGCCTCTGTCAGAGATTTGTCGTAGTCGACAAGTGACAAAGCAAGTGGAACAAGCAGGGCAACAGAAACAACTAGGATCAATAGATACAAACGGTTCTGAATAGAAATTCGGCGCAAGAATTGGGTATTCATCTTAAGAACTCCTTTTTCTTAAAGTGAACACATCACCAATGGGTAATATTGGCATGCTGACTTTTAAGTTAATTTTATGAATAATTATGAACTAGGCAGTCTGACTTAAATTTATAATTGTTATGCATTTACCTTACGGTATTCGCTCTATTGATACCATCCCCCAATAGTCTAAGACTTGAGCTAGCTTCAACTTTGGGGAATACCAGGAAGAGTTGGCTGGGGCGTTGCTGTTACAAGCAAAAAAAAGCCACCTTCTTAGCGAAGGTGGCTTGGTATTCTGCTAGTTACGAGAACCTATTAGTTCATGCCGTATTTTTTTAGTTTCTTGCGAAGAGTACCGCGGTTGATACCCATCATGGTTGCTGCGCGAGTTTGGTTACCGCGAGTGTACTGCATGATGGTGTCTAGTAGTGGTTGTTCAACTTCTGCCAACACTAGTTCATACAACTCAGTGACATCTTGACCATTCAATTGAGCAAGGTAGTTCTTTAGAGACGCTTTGACAGAGTCACGTAGTGGCTTCTGAGTGATTTGGTCTTGAGATGTTACTGTAGTAACGGTCAATGGTTCTGAAGTCAAATTCTGTTCGAACATAATCGGTTTAGCTCTTCTCGTAATTATGATGCAACGTTTTTAAAATAGCCTTGTAATGAATCTAGCTGCTCGTGAGCAACTTCAATTGCATTAAAGGCACGACGAAATTCACTGGCTTGTGCATGTTCTTTTAAATACCAGCCAACATGCTTGCGCGCGATACGTGGACCTAAATACTCTCCATAAAACTCATGGAGGGCGTGAACATGGCCAAGCAAGATGCCCTCAACATCTCCAACTGGACGTTCAGGCATCAGTGTGCCGTTTTCCAAATAGTGTTGGATTTCCTCGAAAATCCATGGCCGTCCTTGGGCCGGACGTCCAATCATCAAAGCGTCAGCGCCAGTATAGTCCAAAACGAACTTGGCCTTCTCAGGGCTATCTATATCTCCGTTAGCGATAACAGGGATAGAGATTGCTTCTTTAACCGCTTTGATGCTGTCGTATTCAGCCTCACCTTTATACATACAAGCTTTAGTTCGACCATGAAGGGCGAGTGCCTGTATGCCACAGTCTTCGGCAAGCCTTGCTATTTGGACACAGTTTTTATTGTCTGTATCCCAGCCAGTACGGGTTTTTAGCGTTACTGGAACATCTACTGCATCCACAACAGCACGCAGAATATCTTCGATAATCTCTGGGTGCTTTAGCAGTGCAGAGCCCGCTAGCTTTTTATTTACTTTCTTTGCAGGGCATCCCATGTTGATATCGATGATCTGTGCACCGTTCTCAACACTGAATTGTGCCGCATCAGCCATAAGCTTTGCGTCGGCACCTGCAATTTGCACGGAGCGAATACCCGATTCACCCTCATGCACCATGCGCTGCTGCGACTTAGATGTTTTCCACAGTTTAGGATTAGAGGACATCATTTCACTGACCGCCATTCCAGCACCGTAACGAAGACACAACTCGCGAAATGGTCTATCTGTTACTCCAGCCATAGGAGCGACGATAAGATTGTTCTTAAGTTGGTATTTTCCGATTTTCAAAACATCGCCACAGGTTTACACAAGCAAGGGCGCGCATTTTACGCATTTTTTCGATGCGTGAAAAGACTAATATTTGAGCATTTACAATTTGTTTCTGCAAAATGCCTGATTTTCAGCCTTTTAGTGGTGAAAGTATTCGGTATTCAACATGAGAAGTCGCCCCTGTTAACGGGTTAAACGACTTCTCATCGCGAAAAAGGGTTATTTAGTGGCGGAGATACGACACCATTCTTTGAGTTCGACGATAGGGTCAACCGTCATTTCATCACGATAGTAGTTGGCGACGTCTTCTGCTTGGGTATCAAGTACGCCTGACATTGCTAACTTACCTTGGTCTTTGACCAGCGATTTGATCACGGCTGACAAATCACGTAATGGACCCGCAAGAATGTTCGCTACCACAACATCGGCGAGTAGGTTTTCAGGTTGATCTTGTGGCAAGTAAAGTTCAAGTTGGTCCGCAACACCGTTGCGCTGGGCGTTATCTTTCGAGGCCACTAAAGCTTGAGGATCGATATCGATACCAATGACTTTAGCAGCGCCAAGTTTGATCGCCGCAATGGCAAGAATACCGGAACCACAACCAAAATCGATGACCGTTTTACCAGCAAGGTCTAGCGACTCTAGCCATTCTAAACACAATGCAGTTGTAGGGTGGGTACCGGTACCAAATGCTAGACCAGGATCTAACATCACGTTGATCGCATCTGGTTCTGGAACATCACGCCAGCTTGGGCAGATCCATAGGCGTTGGCCAAATTGCATTGGGTGGAAGTTATCCATCCATTCGCGTTCCCAGTCTTTGTCTTCGAGCTGCTCAACTTTATGTGCGAAGCCTGCGACTAACATGTTGCTGGCTTTGATTTGTTCTAGGACGAGCTTAGTGTCAGTTTCGGCATCATAAAGGGCAACAATGTCAGTATCACCCCAAAGTCGAGTCTCACCCGGTAGGGGCTCAAAGACAGGCGTGTCTTGTGCATCGAGGAAAGTAACAGACAGCGCGCCTGTTTCTTCCATTAACATATCGCCGATAAGTTCAGCGTTGTCATTTGTGGCGTTAAGTTTGATTTGAATCCAAGGCATGAGTCTGGTCCGTGGTGAGTAATTTTGCGCAGAGTGTAGCAGATTAGCGAAAAGAGCGTATAAAAAAAGCCCACATCAGTGGGCTTAGTATCATCGGGCAACAGGCTTACTGTAAACCGAGCTTCTTCTCTAGATAGTGGATGTTCGCGCCACCGTGTTGGAAGTTCTCGTCGTTCATGATAGCCAGCTGTAACTCGGTATTCACGTTAATACCTTCGACAATCATTTCACCTAACGCATTTTTCATACGAGCGATCGCCACGTCACGGTTTTCACCGTAAGTGATGAGCTTACCGATCATTGAATCATAATGCGGTGGTACGGTATAACCGGTATAGATGTGAGATTCCCAACGTACACCCATGCCACCAGGAGCATGGAAGCGTGTGATCTTACCTGGTGAAGGTAAGAAGCGCACTGGGTCTTCGGCGTTGATTCGGCACTCGATTGAGTGACCACGTAGTTTGATTTCATCTTGAGTAAATGAAAGTGGTTGGCCAGCCGCGATACGTAGCTGCTCTTTAACAAGGTCGATACCCGTTACCATCTCAGTAATCGTGTGTTCTACCTGAATACGCGTATTCATTTCGATAAAGTAGAACTCACCATTCTCATACAAGAATTCAAACGTACCTGCGCCACGGTAGCCGATTTCGATACACGCGCGAGTACAGCGCTCACCGATGTACTTACGCATCTCTTCGGTAATACCTGGTGCTGGTGCTTCTTCCACAACTTTCTGGTGACGACGTTGCATTGAACAATCGCGCTCACCAAGGTGAATCGCGTTGCCTTGGCCGTCTGCTAATACTTGAACTTCAATGTGACGAGGGTTTTCTAGGAATTTTTCCATGTAAACCATGTCATTGTTGAAACACGCTTTTGCTTCAGCTCGCGTCATGGCTATCGCTTCAGTCAGTTCTGCTTCAGAGCGAACCACGCGCATACCACGACCACCGCCGCCGCCAGAGGCTTTAATGATAACAGGGAAGCCAATGCGTTTTGCGTGTGCTTTGTTCTTCGCGTCATCATCATCAAGAGGGCCATCAGAGCCAGGAACACAAGGTACGCCCGCTTTTTTCATTGAAGTGATAGCGGAGACTTTGTCACCCATCATGCGGATGGTTTCAGCTTTAGGGCCTACAAAAATGAAGCCACTACGCTCGACTTGTTCAGCAAAGTCAGCGTTTTCTGAAAGGAAGCCATAACCCGGGTGAACGGCAACGGCACCAGTGACTTCCGCCGCGCTAATAATGCGAGGGATGTTAAGGTAGCTGTCGATGCCACGAGCTGGACCGATACAAATGGTTTCGTCTGCAAGTAGCACATGCTTAAGATCGCGGTCAGCGGTCGAGTGAACCGCTACGGTCTTAATGCCGAGCTCTTTACAAGCGCGCAGAATACGTAGTGCAATTTCACCACGATTCGCGATTACTAATTTATCTAACATAATGAGCGCTCTCTATTATTCGATAATGACTAGAGCTTGGTCGAACTCAACGGGTTGGCCGTCTTCAACAAGGATAGCGGTAACAACACCAGACTTATCAGATTCAATTTGGTTCATCATTTTCATCGCTTCAACGATACATAGCGTATCGCCAGCATTTACTTGCTGACCCACTTTCACGAACGGTTTTGCATCAGGGCTTGGCGCGCCATAGAACGTACCTACCATTGGCGAAAGAACTTGATGTCCAGCAGGCGCAGCAGGGGCTTCTTGAGCAGCAGGTGCAGCTGAAGCAACAGCTGGTGCCGGTGCGGCAACTGGAGCTGGCGCTGCGGCGTATTGAATCGGTGCAACGGGTGCTGTGCCATTACGGCTGATTCGTACCGATTCTTCACCTTCAGAGATTTCTAGCTCAGAAATGCCTGATTCTTCTACTAGTTCGATAAGTTTTTTGATTTTACGAATATCCATGTTTCTATCTCTTCTCTAATGTGAGTCAGATGACTGCTGCGCAGCCATAGAGTATCTATTTTACTTTCAGTGCCTTAATGGCAGCGGAAAGGGCAAATTCATAGCCTTGCGATCCCAGTCCGCATATCACGCCTTGTGCCACGTCGGACAAATAAGAATGATGACGAAATGGTTCTCTAGCATGAACGTTTGATAAGTGCACTTCGATAAATGGTATTGAAACGCCAAGCAGCGCATCTCTTAACGCGACGCTGGTGTGGGTAAAGGCTGCTGGGTTGATAATGATAAAATCAATATCACCATGGGCGGCGTGTATCGCTTCAATGAGCTCGTATTCACGATTAGATTGCAGGTGTGTCAGGGTGACGCCCTGTATTTGCGCTAAGTCAGTTAGGTTATCAATAATTTGTGATAGTGTTTCCGAACCATAGTGTCCAGGCTCTCTTAGTCCTAATAGATTAAGATTTGGGCCATTTAAAACTAGAATTCGTGACTTTGCTGCCATAATGCTGCCATCTTCTGTTAACGTGAAATGAACGTGATTTATCTCAAGTTTATATAAAAATCAGCCTAATTTGACACCAAATTTTGGCTGTTTTTTAAAAGTTGACCAAGATTATAGCTAATTCACAGCATTTAGCAGCAATTTACTGGTCTAATCACCCTATCTTTGTCAGAAAACTTGCAACACAGTGCACGTTTTTACTCAATTCTGAAAAAACTTGATACAAAAAAACCGCCCTAGAACAAGGCGGTTTGTTGTGGACATGTTGCGGTCTTACGCGAGTTCAGCTTTTTCTGCGATCAGTTTATCAACCACGCTTGGATCCGCTAAGGTTGAGGTGTCACCTAGGTTACTGGTATCGCCGGTTGCAATTTTACGTAGGATACGGCGCATAATTTTACCGGAACGTGTTTTCGGTAATGAATCTGTCCAGTGCAACACATCAGGGGTGGCGATTGGACCGATTTCTTTTCTTACCCAGTCTTTTACCTGCTTATGAAGCTCTGCTGATGGGTATTCACCATCATTGAGCGTGATATAGGCATAGATGGCCTGACCTTTGATGTCATGCGGGATGCCAACAATTGCGGCTTCAGCAATTTTATCGAAAGCGACTAATGCCGACTCAATTTCTGCGGTGCCCATACGGTGGCCAGAAACGTTGAGTACATCATCGACACGACCCGTGATCCAGTAGTAACCATCTTCATCGCGACGGGCACCATCACTGGTAAAGTACATCCCTTTAAACGTTGAGAAGTAGGTTTGCTCGAAACGGTCGTGATCGCCATAGACGGTACGCATTTGTCCAG
The DNA here is from genome assembly GCF_050337155.1 of Vibrio cionasavignyae. Classification (NCBI taxonomy): domain Bacteria; kingdom Pseudomonadati; phylum Pseudomonadota; class Gammaproteobacteria; order Vibrionales; family Vibrionaceae; genus Vibrio; species Vibrio cionasavignyae. The sequence goes on along the minus strand of NZ_JAKJSR010000025.1, from coordinate 66,118 downwards.
GCCAAGAATCTAGAATCACGAGATTACCATCTGTCGCGCCTTCTATGATGTTACCCATGTTATCGACAAGCGCTGGTTGAACACCAAAGAATGGTTTGCTGGCTGAGCCCGGTTTTAAATCTGTTGCACCTGGTAGCGGGGTAATCAAAATCCCACCAGTCTCGGTTTGCCACCACGTATCGACGATCGGTGATTGCTCGTTACCAATGGTCTTGTAGTACCACTCCCATGCCTCTGGGTTAATTGGTTCACCGACCGACCCCATGATTCTTAAACTGTCTCGTTTGGTCCCTTTTACTGCTTCGTCCCCTTTTGCCATCAGTGCACGAATGGCCGTTGGAGCGGTATAGAGAATATTAACTTGGTGCTTGTCGACCACTTCGCTCATGCGGCTTGTATCTGGGTAGTTTGGCACGCCTTCAAATAAAATCGTTTTTGCGCCATTAGCAAGCGGACCATAGATGAGGTAGGTGTGACCGGTAATCCATCCCACATCTGCAGTACACCAGAAGGTTTCACCCGGTTGATAGTCAAAGACGTACTTGAACGTCATTGCGGCATAGACTAAGTAACCGCCAGTGGTGTGCAATACACCTTTAGGTTTACCCGTTGACCCTGAGGTATAGAGGATAAATAGTGGATCTTCCGCTTGCATCTCTTCAGGAGGACAAATATCAGAAACCGTTGCTGTGGCTTCATGCCACCAAACGTCACGATGACTGTGCCAAGCCACATCACCACCAGTACGTTTAAGAACCATGACAGTAGAAATGTTTTTCACGTCTGGATTCGTTAGTGCTTCATCAACGTTTTTCTTTAGTGGTACTGCGCGACCGCCACGAACGCCTTCATCAGCGGTGATTACGACTTTCGCATCTGAATCGATAATGCGGCCCGACAAGGCTTCTGGAGAAAAACCGCCAAATACCACGGTGTGAACGGCACCGATTCGGGTACAGGCTAGCATAGCAACCGCCGCTTCAGGCACCATTGGCATATAAAGGCATACTACGTCGCCTTTTTTAACTCCCTGTGCTTTTAGCGCGTTTGAAAATTGACAAACTTCTTTATGCAATTCATTGAAAGTGAGCGTTTTATCGTCGGCAGGGTCATCGCCTTCCCAAACGATCGCTACGTCATCCCCTTTATCGGCGAGGTGGCGGTCAATACAGTTCGCAGACACATTGAGTGTGCCATCTTCAAACCAGCGAATATCGACATGACCGGTATCGAAAGAGGTGTTTTTCACCTGTGTGAAGGGTTTGATCCAATCTACAATCTTGCCGTGCTCGCCCCAAAATGCCTCAGGGTTACTAACGGACTGCTGGTACATGGATAGGTAAGTGTCGTTATCCGCGTGCGTATGCGTTTTAATATTTTCTTTTACCGGATAAACATGAACTTCACTCATTGCTTCTCTCCTTGTGAATTGAGCACTTCCAACTTGGGCTGAGTTACATCTGCTACTAACTCTCGGCTAGATTGGCATAAACGGCAATTAGACTTTAGGCGTACTTGTTTTAAATGCCTTTAAATCAGTTACTTGCGCTCGTGCTGAAATGAGATCCCAGTCGCAAAATTAGTTTTGGGGAATAAAGGGCGGCATTGTGCCTTTTGTCAGTTTCAAATAGACCAGTGCGGCGGCTTTGGCGTCATTGAGGGCATCGTGCTTATTGTAGGCGGGGATTTCTAAGTGCCGACAAATAGCCTCTAAGCTCAGGTCGAAATAGCCGTTCGGCAGAATTCGCAACAGCTTGTCATTGTAGAGCTGGCTGACTTCAATGAGAGCGTTGGGAAGCGGGAAGCCAAGGTGCTTTTTCGTGACACGATCGAGGATTTTTTTGTCGTAGCGAATGTGATAACCGACCAAAGGGCGATTACCAATAAAGTTAATGAGGGACGTAATAGCTTGCTGTTCACTGATGCCATGTTTCAAATCGTGATGAGTAATATGATGAATTTTTACCGAGTTTTCGTCGAGTGACTGTGGGGCACGAAGATGCACTTCAAATGGGGCGCTAGTAATAATACGGTTACCAATGATTTTGGTCGCGGCAATCGTCACTATTTCAGCCACGTTAGGATCGAGGCTGGTTGTCTCACAATCGAGTGACACAAACTCATTGCAGCGGGCACGGGCAAACAGTGGCGCATAAGCTGTGCCTTTAAGTTTATAGTGCCACCAATATCGTCGAATTGGGTTCATACTGCTCCTTGAACGCTGGTTGTTTTTTTCCTGGGCGTCGCTATATGCGAATTTGGTAATGATAGCCAAGCCATTGCTTGAATTTTTTCACCACATGTAGCCCATGACGTAACAAGTCCCGCTCTGGGCGTTCTAAGTTCGCTAACTGAATCGCATTTTGGGTGTGATGATGAGTGAGCTGTTGTTGTAACCTGAGTTTGAAAAATTGCTTGAGTGCTTCTGACAGATTATCGGCAGTCGAGGTCTCTAAAACGCGTTTCTCAACCAATTGATCAATTCGCTCGAAAGTGTTGGTTGCTTCTAGCCCATACTCTAGGCTGAGTGCTCGGATACCGTGAACAATAGGAAAAATGCCGCCTTGCTTGATATCCAAGCCGTCCTTGGACGCTTTGACATTACCAAATAAGGTGAGCGGTACAGCAAAAGTGAGGGCGGGGCGGGTAAAGTCAGCCAGAATCAGCTCTTGCCCTTCCATTTGTTCTCGTAATGACGTGCTTATAGGGGCAAGAAGTGCGAGGTTTCCTGCGATAGCCCGGGCGTCGGCAAGAATCGCTAACTCCATCACGTTATCGGGTGTCGCTTTAGAAATTAATTGCCGGACGTGACGGTGCCATTCAGAAACAGATTTAACCCATTGACTATTACTCACCATGACGTTGCCGGGGCATAGTGGATAACCTAATCGAGCCAGTGTATGGCTTAGTGTTTCTAATACCTTCTCTTTGTCTGGCCAATCTAATGTGTCATCTAAGATAAGTGCGTTGTCTTGGTCGGTTTTTAGGATTTGTTCTCCACGACCTTCTGAGCCTAATACGATAAAGCAGCAGTGATTATGTACTGCGGGAGGGAGGATCAATTCGAAGGCTTTTTCGATAATTTGCTCATTTACCGCTGAGATAAGCTCCATCATGAAGCGAGTACGAATACCATTACTCACCAAGCTATCGACAAGTTGCTGTTGTTTTGTGGATGCCAGAGCAAGTTCTTCAATGCTATTAGCCCGAGCAATACTGAGCGACAACACATGAGAGTGGGTTGAGAATGTGCTGAGTATTTGGGTCATGTCGAGCATGCCAACCGGCTTTGAACCATTGCATACCATCAGCCGCTTAACGCGTTGCCTTGTCATGGTCACCATGGCATTAAAGAGAAAGTCCTCTTTTTCAACCTGATGAACGGGAAAGGTGGCGATATCACTTATCGAAGTATCGCAGGGTAATTGCTCCAGAACGACGGCATGCAGCATGTTGGTACGGGTGACGATGCCATAAGGCAGGGCAGAGGGATGCGCTTGTCGTCTTGGGTCACTATCGTGTAAGCCAATAAGAGCGGCATCAACGCCTTGATCAAGCAATAACTCTGTGACTTCGGTAATAGAATGCTCAGCATCCAGTATTAACGCCGGATGGTAAATATCTTGATCGACCTTTGTCAGAATAAACTCTGCGAGATTTTGTTGTTTTTGCGCGTCTTCGAGTAATTGCTGTCTGGTAGCTAAATTGCTATCGAAATAGGCGGCAAATTGACCATTGGCCTGATAAAGGGAGAGGAATATCTCTTTGGGGAGTAAGTACACTAACGTGTCTTCAAGGGCGACGTAATGATGTTTGACTGGGTCGCCAAATTGGGCTCGCACATCAAACATGTCATCAAAGGTGTAGTGGGCGTATATTTCATTGCTGAGTTCATCGCGTTCCTCTACCGAGCCCTTAATTAAAATGTAGAGATGCTGACTGAGCTGATGGCTTTTTAGTAGGACATCTTTTTCTCGAAAATAAGCGACGTCTAATGATGAGCGCAACTGGTTTTGCTCGCGTTCAGACAGACGGTCGAACGGAGGCGACGACATATTAAATTTGTCAGGCATCATAGGGTCTCTGTGTTGTCTCACCGTACCTCATATTGTGACACCTATTGCATTAACCTCCAGACGACTTTAGTCGAATAGTTATTGCGATAGGTGGCGGCTAACGTTACCCGTTTAATTGGCGATGGCTTGGTGCACGATGGAGAAAAGATAGGATTCGATATTTGAGGTAATTTATTTCTAGTAACAATTCCCTTTTTTGGAAACACGTGTCATTGCATAATGTGGCCGATCGCGCAGTGATCAGGTTATCTATCCTGATTTATTTCTTCTTTTTAGGTTGTTGTTATGTTGAATCCCTCCCCTTTTGCTTGGGTCTCCCAGTACCTATTTGGTTTCTTCTTTGCCTATGGTGTCTATTTGCCATTTTGGGCGTTGTGGTTTGAAGACCAAGGCGTGTCCGCAACGGATGTTGGTATGCTCATGGGGCTTGGATTTGCGACGCGCTGTGTCGCTAATTTATTGATTACACCAAGAATTCATCAGGTTGAGCGCTTACTTCCCGCACTTCGCTGGGCCACATTAGCTTGTACCCTATTTATTGCCATGCACCTTGCTGCCGGTGCCAATTTTATGTTGCTGGCATTGGTCACGGTATTATTTAATCTGAGTTTTGGCCCTATGGTGCCGCTGTCGGATGCAATGGCCAATCACTATGCGAACCGAGGCGTATTGGACTATGGTCGAGCACGGTTATGGGGCTCTGTCGCGTTTATCGCCGGCTCTTCGGTTGTCGGGTACTTGGCCTCGAAATATGGCGCCAATATGATTGTCTACACTGCTTTGGCTGGGTTTGTGCTGTCGATGCTGTTGGTGATGAGAACGCCAGTTAACCCACCCGAATCAGAAACGTCACATACGGCAGAGCGTCCGAGTTTAAAAAGCTTGTTGTGCGACAAAGAGGTGATTCGCTTTTTGGTATTGATTGCCCTTATTCAAGGTAGTCATGCGGCTTACTACAGTTTCAGTTCTATATATTGGAAAGAAGCGGGTCACCCTGAAAGTGTCATTGGCTACTTATGGAGTCTGGGTGTCGTTTCTGAGGTGCTATTGTTTGCCTTTAGTAAAAAATGGTTTGCTGGCTGGTCTTTGCGAACCTTATTTGTTGTTTCTTCTATTGGTGTGATCGTACGTTGGGGGTTGACGGCGTCAACAGTGGCCCTGCCTGCTTTGGTGGTTATCCAGTTACTTCATGGTGTCACGTTTGGTATCGCGCATATTGCTGCCATTCAATACATTCAAAAGTCAGAAGCCAATAAAATGGTGGCATTACAGTCACTTTATAATGCGATTCCTCTTGGTGCCTTTATAGCGCTAATGATGGCGGTAAGCGGCTGGGGGTATGAACAATGGGGTGCAAACATTTTCTGGGGTATGGCGTTTATGGGTGTATTAGCGTTATTTATTAAGGTTGAACCAAAAAGTAAACCCGTGAAAGACATCAAAGAGTTTTCTAAGCCTGACCCACAGAAATGATGCTAAGCGTTTGAGTTATTAGGCTATAGCCCTTTAAATGAGACCAAAGGTTTTAAAGGGATATAGCCAATGCAAGGATGGATAGTAATTCCTGTTTCACTGGCATACCTTGGGGTGTTATTTCTCATCGCGTGGTATGGAGACAGGCAAAAAAAGTGGTTGTCGAAGTGGCGACCTTGGGTTTATAGCCTCTCTATCGCGGTTTACTGCACCTCTTGGACCTTTTATGGCACGGTGGGGCAAGCCAGTAATAACCCGTGGTCGTTCCTACCTATTTATGTCGCGCCAATTCTAGTCTTTACCTTAGGTTGGCGAGTGATCGCTCGTTTAGTGCTGATTGCCAAGCGGGAACATATCACGTCGATTGCCGACTTTATCGCTGCCCGTTACGGAAAATCACAAGGCTTGGCTGTGGCTGTCACCCTAATCGCGGTGGCGGGGATCTTGCCTTATATTGCGCTGCAGTTGCGTGGTATTACTATGGGGCTCGACGTTGTCGCCCCTAACCTAGCCAATGATCTTGGTTATCAAGATACCCATATCTCTTGGTTCGTTGTCGGTGCATTAGCTGTTTTTACCATGCTATTCGGAACTCGTCATATTGATAATACCGAGCATCACCGTGGCATGATGATGGCGGTGGCGTTCGAGTCTATCGTCAAGTTGGTGGCCTTTTTGGTTGTTGGGTTTTTCATCCTTTATTTGGCATGGGAACGTCCTGATATTCGCCTAGCGGAGTTAGCATCTAGTACTTATCAGTCGCCCAATATTCCTACGCTACTTATCCACACCGCGTTAACCATGATGGCGATTATCTGTCTTCCTCGGCAGTTTCATACCATGGTGGTTGAAAATGAACGAGCAAAAGATTTGCATACTGCTCGCTGGCTATTTCCACTTTATTTGCTCCTTATGGGGCTATTTGTGTTGCCGATTGCATGGGTGGGACAGGGGCTGTTAATGGGGACCTCCCCCGATACGTATGTCATTAGTATCCCTAAGTTTGCCGATGCCGACCATATCGCGTTGTTGGCGTTTTTAGGTGGGACCTCTGCGGCGAGTGGTATGGTAATTGTGTCGACTATTGCGCTCGCCATTATGGTCTCAAATGATCTCGTGATGCCGTTGTTGTTGCGACGAATCAAGCTCGCTCATCGCTCCCATCGTCACCTGTCTGGCTTGCTGTTGATCATTCGTCGAGCGCTGATCTGCTTGCTGTTGTTTGGGGCGTGGTTGTTTTATCAGGCGTTAGATTCGATACATTCCTTATCTGCGATTGGCTTTTTGTCATTTTCAGCCATTACCCAGTTTGCCCCTGCGCTTATTGGCGGTTTGTATTGGCGACTGGGGAATAGAAAGGGTGTTTATGTCGGCTTGCTAGTGGGTTTTACCATCTGGTTGATTACCTTGATGGGCGAGACCGGGTTACTTGCAGGTGATGCGCAAAATAACCTGTTGATTTGGGTGATTACTCCGCCAGAGATGTTGTTATCTTTGGATATAAAAAGTTCTGATTGGGGCATGCTGATTAGCGTTGTGCTCAATGCGTTGTGTTTCATTGCCGTGTCGTTGTCGACAAGGGCGAGTTTAACGGAGCGCTTGCAGTCGGCTTCTTTTGTCGGTACGCCATTACCCGAAAGTGAAAATATTAGCTTATATCAAAGCCGAGTGACGGTGGCTGAACTCGAAATGTTAGCCTCTCGTTTTGTGGGGCGAACGCGAGTTCGCAGCGCTTATCGACAGTTTTGGCGGCAGCAGCAACAAGATGGATTACCTAATCAACAAGCGTCGGCCGAATTGATTCGACATACCGAACGAGTGCTGGCAGGAGTATTTGGTGCCTCTTCTGCTAAGCTCGTCCTGACATCTGCGCTGCAAGGTCGCAATATGCAACTCGAAGAAGTAGCGACGATCGTTGATGAAGCATCAGAGCTCTATCACTTTAGTCGAGGGTTACTACAGGGAGCGATAGAGCATATTGGACAAGGTATTGCGGTTGTTGATAAGCAACTTAGGTTAGTGGCGTGGAACCGGCGTTACCTTGAATTGTTTAGCTTCCCACCAGGGTTGATTCAAGTAGGGCGCCCTATTGCAGAGGTTATTCGACATAATGCCGAGCAAGGGCTTTGTGGTCCGGGCGATCCGAATGAACATGTTCGTAAACGTATCTATCATTTAGAGCAAGGATCGCCGCATACTTCATCAAGGATTCGCTCAGATGGTAGTGTGATTGAAGTTCAAGGTAACCCGATGCCCGGTGGCGGTTTTGTCATGAGTTTTACCGATATTACCGTATTTAGAGCCGCAGAAAGTGCGTTGCGTGATGCAAATGAGCGCTTGGAATCCAGAGTGACCGAGCGAACGAAAGAGCTGGAGCAATTAAATGCTCGTCTTGTATTCGCAACAAAAAAAGCCGAGTCTGAATCACAATCAAAAATGCGTTTTCTTGCAGCGGTCAGTCATGATTTGATGCAACCTTTGAATGCCGCTCGTTTGTTTGCTTCCTCGTTATCTGAAGTCAGTAAAGATGATGAAACGAAAAAGCTATCGTCACACATAGAGAGTGCGCTCGGCGCTGCGGAAGAGCTTATTGGCGACTTATTAGATATTTCTCGTTTGGAGTCAGGTAAGTTGCAAACGAAGGTGCGTGGGTTTGAGCTGTCGGAAGTGTTCGACACGCTAAAGGCCGAATTCAGTGCGATCTCGGTTGGGCAAAATATTCGATTTTCAGTGGTTTCTTCAGGTTTAATCGTTAAGTCGGATCCGAAATTACTGCGCCGAGTACTGCAGAACTTTCTTACCAATGCTTTTCGCTATAACCCCGAGGGGAAAGTGGTGTTGGGGGCTAGGCGAGTAAACGGCCGAGTGAGAATTGATGTTTGGGATGATGGTATTGGTATTCCTGAAAATAAACAAAAAGAGATTTTTGACGAGTTCTCTCGTGTCGATCAAGCGCGAGCCGATCAAGGGCTAGGGCTAGGGCTAGCGATCTCGAGAGGGATAGCCCGCGTTCTTAACCATCAAATTTCTATGCAGTCATGGCAAGACAAGGGTAGCGTATTCTCGATCACTCTAGATAAAGCGTATGAGATTGAGCCTATCTTGCAACCAGTGACAACAGCGCCACATGCTGCGCTTCAGCATTTAAACATTCTTTGTGTCGACAATGAACAAGATATCTTAGTGGGAATGGAGACTTTACTTGCTCGCTGGGGTTGTGACGTTAGAACGGCGCTGGACTTAGTTGGCAGTCTGAAACATCTGGATGATGATTGGCAACCCGATGTGATTTTTTCAGACTATCGTTTAGACAATGGTCGAACAGGTTTAGAAGTGCTCCAACAGTGTCGGCTGCGGTTGGGCGACTCATTTAAAGGTGTGATTATTAGCGCCGATCGTACTGAAACTATGCTTGAAGGCATTAAATCTAATGGCTTTAGCTTTTTACCAAAACCCGTTAAACCCCTCAAATTAAGGGCGATGCTCAATCGCACTTAGTCAGATAAAAGTGATGGAAAACATTAATGTCATGATTGTGTTGTTAAGTTTTCCATTGCTTTACCTTATATAACGCTTCCTTTACATAGCTTGACAGACGCTTTACATCAGGTGAGTTACGCTAGAGTCCTCTTCAAACACGTCAGTTAGAAAAGGTGAATATATGAAAAAACGATTAGTTGTAGCGTGTGTTGCGCTTATGTCTGGAAGTGTATTCGCAGGAAGCGATATTGGTAATAGCAAGTTGGAAACCGAAGCATTTTCCAGCAAGCAGAAAGCCTATGAGGCTGGCTACCAGTTGGTTGATGAACTTAATGAGATGTCCAGTGGTGCCTTGGCGCATCAATTCAAGCTGAATGCTCACAGTGACAACATCCAAGATGTTGAATTAAAAAACACTGAAATATCAGTTCAAGAATTCTCCGAAAAACAAGGAACTATAAAGTATCGCGCTCAGGTGAATGTCAGTTATCAATATGACGCGAAAGATAGTTAGTACTGTTCAGGTCTTATCTTAGGAAAAGGCAATATAATAGGGTGGCAAAAACAGGTTTATTCTCAATATCACCAAACTTAACGAGAATACGAACTTTTATTTGACGCACTATCTTTATCTCTAATGAGAATTTAGTAAGTAATGAGGTGTCATCATGAATAAACTAGCATTAATTACCGCGTCTTTGGTTCTATCATCTACAGCAATGGCGACCACAACATCACTGGTTGGTGATGTCGACTTACATTCAGAAGGCTTTAGCACTAAACAGCAAGCTTATGATGCAGGCTTTCAGATGGTTAATGATTTGAAAGCGATGCCTTCGACGGATTTAGTTTATAAGTTGAGAGTGCATGAAGGCGATTTATTGCGAAACAGTGTCCAAGTTGACGATGCGCAGGTCACCGTGCAGGAATATGCAGAAAATCGCGGTGAAATTAAGTACCGAGCGATTATCGATGTTGAGTATTCGTATAAAGAGCGCTCATAGCGGCTTACTTACCGTTTAGGTGACTGCCTGCGAGTCGCGTAAAAAAGACCAATGCGAACGCATTGGTCTTTTCTTCTTTAGCCAACGAATAAACGTTGTTATTAGTGGTCGTGTGCCTCACCAGCACCTTTCGGGTAGCGGATAGACTCAACCATTTCTTGTACATCTTCAGGTACTTCAGCAGTAAACTTGTTCACTACGATAGAGACAACAAAGTTTAGACACATACCCAGCGTACCGATGCCTTCTGGGCTGATACCAAACCACCAGTTTTCTGGTGTGCTTGCTGCTGGGTTAATGAACTTGAAGTAAATGATGTAGCTTGCTGTGAAGGCAATACCTGACAACATACCTGCAATTGCGCCTTCCTTGTTCATCTTCTTGTAGAAGATACCTAGGATGATGGCAGGGAAGAAGGATGCTGCGGCTAAGCCGAAGGCAAACGCTACTACCTGTGCTACAAAGCCTGGTGGATTAATACCTAAGTAACCTGCACCGACAATCGCGACCATGGCGGCTAGACGAGCAGCTAATAGCTCCTGCTTGTCGGTCATATTTGGTCTGAAGCCTTTCTTCAACAAGTCATGTGAAATCGACGTTGAGATGACCAATAGTAGACCAGCGGCTGTTGATAGTGCGGCTGCTAGACCACCAGCTGCAAGTAGTGCAACAACCCAGTTTGGTAGTTTCGCTAGCTCAGGAGAAGCCAGTACGATGATGTCACGGTTAATCTTCATTTCGTTGCGTTCATCGCCCGAGTAGAACATTTTGCCATCGCCGTTCTTATCTTCCCAGCCTACTAGGCCAGTGCTTTCCCAGTTTTTGTACCAGCTTGGTGCTTCTGCTGCGGGTACCCCTTTCATATCAGGGCCGTTAATGGTCTCAATCATATTAACACGAGCAAAAGCAGCAACACCTGGCGCTGTTGTGTAAAGCAAAGAGATGAACAGTAGTGCCCAACCTGCTGAGATACGTGCATCACGTACACGAGGTACAGTGAAGAAACGAATGATTACATGTGGCAGACCCGCAGTACCGACCATTAGAGCTGCACAGATGAAGAAGACATCGACCATGCTCTTGTTACCTTCGGTATAGGCGGTGAATCCGAGCTCTTCGGTTAAGCCATCGAGTTTATCGAGTAAGTAAACGTCCGTGCCTGAGATGGTCGACCCCATACCTACTTGTGGTAACGGGTTACCTGTCATCATAATAGAGGTAAAGATTGCTGGTACTAGGAAGGCGAAAATGAGGACACAGAATTGAGCAACCTGCGTATAAGTGATGCCTTTCATACCACCCAGGACGGCATAGAAGAACACAATGCCCATACCAATGATGATGCCTAAGTTAATGTCAACTTCTAGGAAGCGGGAGAAGACGACGCCCACACCACGCATTTGACCTGCTACATAGGTAAATGAAACGAAGATGGCACAAAATACCGCTACCATACGAGCTGTTTTCGAGTAGTAACGCTCACCGATGAAATCAGGAACGGTAAACTGACCGAATTTACGTAAGTAAGGTGCTAAACATAGTGCGAGTAGTACATAACCACCAGTCCAACCCATTAAGTAAACCGCACCGTCGTAGCCAACGAATGAGATGATACCTGCCATAGAAATGAACGATGCTGCAGACATCCAGTCTGCTGCGGTAGCCATACCATTTGCGACGGGGTGAACACCACCACCAGCCACGTAAAATTCACTGGTCGAGCCTGCTCGAGCCCAGATTGCGATACCGATATACAGTGCGAATGTAATACCGACGAGAATAAACGTCCAAGTTTGAATATCCATGTTCTAGCCTCTAGTCTTCCTGTACGTTGTATTTTTTGTCGAGCGCATTCATGCGAGCAACGTAAATAAATATCAGCGCCACGAAGGTGTATATCGAACCTTGTTGAGCAAACCAAAATCCTAGCTTGAAACCGCCAAATTGAATGGTATTAAGGGCATCAACAAATAGAATGCCTGCGCCGTAAGATACAACGAACCAGATGGCGAGCAGTGTCCCCATGATTCCCAAGTTTTCCTTCCAGTAGGCTTGCGCATGTTCCGATGATTCGAACGCCATGGCTATCTCCTTATTAAGTGGTGTTAACGTTATGTTACGTTTAATAAGGTAGCAGGGTCGTAGCAAGAACTCTGTGCAACTTTAGTCGAGCGGGGAGTCGGGTGAAATGCATTAATAACAAGGTGTTGAGTGGGATGCTTGCCAAAAGTGTGATGTTAAATTGCTGTTAAATTAGCCAAAGGTCTAATATTTAATGGTATCAACAAGCCGCGAGAGTGAAATTAAGTACACATTAATACACATGTGCTTAGTAAATTAGCTGAATTGATAGCCCACAAGTATGTTTTAATCGTCATGTTAGTAATGGGTTACAGAAATCACGGAGAGTAATGAGTGGACGCAGATTCAATTAACGGCCTGTTTTTGACTGGAGCAGTACTTGTCGCATTAAGTGTGCTGTTTAGTCAGGTATCCGCAAAGCTGGGCGTGCCTATCCTAGTGATGTTTTTAGGTGTCGGTATGTTGGCGGGAGAAGATGGCCCAGGGGGCATCTATTTTGATGATTATTCCATTACTTATTTAGTGAGTAACCTAGCGTTAGCGGTTATTTTGCTTGATGGTGGCATGCGTACACGCGTGGCCAGCTTTCGAGTCGCTTTTTGGCCTTCAATCACTATGGCAACACTGGGCGTTGCTTGTACCACAACGCTGACCGGCTTAATGGCCATGTGGCTGTTTGACTTAGAATTACTGCAAGGCATTTTGGTGGGGGCCATTGTCGGCTCTACCGACGCAGCCGCTGTGTTTTCTTTATTAAAAGGACGCCAGCTCAATGAGCGTGTTGGAGCAACACTAGAAATTGAATCCGGAACTAACGATCCCATGGCGGTATTCTTAACCGTCACGCTTATTGCTGTGCTTGGTAGCTCTGGTATGGATTTGGGCGCGACCTTCCTTATCAAAAGCTTTCTGATGCAATTTGGTATTGGAATTATTGTTGGTTTAGCTGGAGGGTGGTTACTGTGGAAGCTTGTTAACCGTACGCAATTGCACGAAGGATTATATTCAATACTGGTGATTAGTGGTGGTGTGGCGTTATTGGCGTTAGCCAATCATCTTGGTGGCAGTGGTATTTTATCTATCTATCTTGTTGGGCTATTGCTGGGCAATAAGCCGACACGTTCGCGTCATTCAATACTTAGTGTACTGGATGGTATGACTTGGCTAAGTCAGATTGTGATGTTTGTGGTGTTGGGTCTATTAGTGACGCCGTCGAGCCTGGTCGACATTATGGTGCCGGGTTTTGCCTTAGCCTTTGGTATGATCTTCTTTGCCCGGCCAATTTCCGTGTGGCTAGGTTTATCTCTGTTTAAGAGTTTCGGTGCTCGTGAAAAGTGGTTTATTTCTTGGATAGGCTTACGTGGTGCGGTTCCCATCATTTTGGCTGTGTATCCGATGATGGCGGGTTTACCTAATGCTCAGCTGTATTTCAATATTGCCTTCTTCGTCGTACTGGTGTCATTGGTGGTGCAAGGAGGTACGTTAATGAAAGCGGCGGCGTTAGCCAAAGTTGAGCTCCCTCCTAAACCAGAGCCTATTTCTCGCTCTGGCGTGGAAATATTTCCCGCCAGCGAGTGGGAGATGTTCATCTACAAACTGAAACCAGAAAAATGGTGTGTCGGCGAGCCGCTACGTAAATTAAAAATGCCAGAAGGAACCCGAATTGCAGCATTATTTCGAGATAATCAGTTGTTGCACCCGTCGGGAAGCACAGAGTTGCGAGCGAGTGATACTTTATGTGTATTAGCGCAAGATCAAAATTTAGATGCATTGAGTTTATTGTTTAGTGAGGCCCCAGAAGATGAAAATCTTGCTCGATTCTTTGGTGACTTTTTCCTTGATGCCACAGCGAAGCTGTCTGATGTTTCGACGTTTTATGGCCTTGAGTTTGAGTTTGAGGATGTCGATGCGGATATGACTCTCAAAAGTTTGGTTGAAAAAGAGCTGGGTGCTCAGCCTGTCTTAGGGGATAGCTTTGAATGGCACGGACTGCAATGGGTTGTTGCCGCCATTGACGAGAATGAAGTGACGAAACTAGGGCTTTGTTTGCCAGAGGCTCCGGATGAGTAGCGATATGGCGTGAATGGCATTATGGCGTGAATAGCACTATCGCGCCTTAATACTACAACGATGGGTATAGAATAAAGAACCCCCAAGCAATCATAAGGATTGTTTGGGGGTGTTTTTATTCGCTCGCCTCATTGAGTAAAATGACCGCTTGGGTTCGATTCTTTACGCCAAGTTTTCTAAAAATTGCCGTCATATGCGCTTTAATAGTGGCCTCCGACACATTCAAGTCATAGGCAATTTGCTTATTTAGCAACCCATCAGACAACATGCCTAGCACCTTGTATTGTTGAGGTGTCAGTGTGGCAATTTTTTCTGCGAGGTCACTGTAAGCGGAGTCCTCAGACATTAACTCGATAGGGAAGTAGGGTTCGCCTTCAAGCACTTGATTTAGAGCACCGATGAGAACTTTCATATCGCTTGATTTAGGGATAAAGCCAAAAGCGCCATGCATTTTTACCTGAGAAACAATGCTGGCTTCTTCGCTTGCTGAAATAACCACGATGGGGATATCCGGGTGGTCTGCTCTAAGTTGAATCAGTCCCGACATGCCATTTGCGCCCGGCATTTTTAAATCAAGCAAAATCAAATCTGGCTCTTCGCTTTTTTCAAGCAAACTAAGTAGAGAAGACAATGAATCCGCTTCTAATAGGTTGGCACCACTTATCGCCATATGTACTGATTGAAAAAGCGCGTTTCTAAACAGCGGATGATCGTCAGCGATAATGATGGTGTACGTCGGTTCCATGCTATCTCAACTTTTTAAAAAAATGTTAATACTATTATTGATTCTCTTGCGCTAGCAAACAATTAGCTCAATGCAAAACTCTGATGAGAATCGAATTTTTTACCGAGTTAGTTGGTTTTTTCTCAGGTGTTGCAAGAAATCTTCAGCTGGTACAAACCCTGTCAACCTTGCATTGGGTTGCGCTTGCCCTTGAGCGTCCCAAAATTCAATCGTCGGTAGCCCTAAAACATTCATGGCTTTGAGCAGTTCAATATCTTGAGGTTGGTTTTTGGTGACATCCGCTTGCAGTAGCACAAAGTCATCTAATACCGACTCAACGGCAGGATCGTGGAAGGTGTACTTTTCAAACTCTTTACACGCGACGCACCAATCTGCATAGAAATCGAGCATGACAGGTTTACCCGCGAGCTTTGCTTGTTCGAGTGCTTGATTGAGCTCGTTGATATTATTGACGCGTGTAAAGGTAATCTGTGCTTCATTCTGGGCTGCGTCACCAAACCAATATTGTAAGGCGGGTTGAGCAGAGGCGAACAGGCCGAGGATCGCGACAATACCGACAAAGCTTTGCTTCCAGCCACCAAAAGTGAGGCTATTTTTTTGATGATATAGCCAGCCAAATGCGACTACCCCTAAACCAGACCAAAGTAGGGTTGCCCACAGCTCTGGTAGAATTCGTTCAAGTAAGAAAATAGGTGCCGCGAGTAATACAAAACCAAACAACACTTTCACGCGGTCCATCCATCCGCCCGCTTTAGGCAGTAGCTTGTTACCAAAGACGGCAGCGGCAATAAGCGGGATACCCATCCCGAGTGCCAGCGCATATAAAGCAATACCACCCACCAGAAGATCACCACTTTGTGCGACGTAAAGTAAAGCACCAGAAAGAGGGGCGGTTGTGCAAGGCGAACAGACGAGCCCTGAGATGGCGCCCATTAAGAACACACCGAGTAGATTGCCTCCCTGCTGTTGATTACTCAGGCCGTTTAACCAAGTTTGAACTTTAGATGGTAACTGTATGGTATATAGACCGAACATCGAGAGCGCGAGCGCGACAAAGAGCACACTAAGGCCAATTAGGACATAAGGGTGCTGCATCGCTGCTTGAAATTGCATGCCAGCCGAAGCGACGACTAAGCCAAGCAAGGTATAGGTAAGCGCCATGCCTTGAACGTAGACAAAAGAAAGACCGAGCGCTTGTTTTTGAGTACGTTTCCCTCCACCTAATACAATACTGGTCAGTATCGGATACATGGGGAGCACGCAGGGAGTAAACGCGAGTCCAACACCGAGTAATAAAAACAGTGCTGGTGTCCACCAGACCTGTGAGAGTTTACTGGTTAGATCATTGTCTAATGCTGGCGCAGGTATTGCGGACTCTGCGGGTGTATCATTGATTACTTGAGCGGAGCTTGTTGTCGTAGCGGCATCATCGAAGGTAAACGGGGCAATATCAATGATACGAGTTTCCGGAGGGTAGCAAAAGCCTGCTTTGGCACAACCTTGGTATTGAACAATCAGTTTGCCATCGGGTTGATATGACTCCAGCGGTACCTGAATAAATAGCGGTTCAGTGTAAATGTTAACGTTGCCAAAAAACTCATCTTGGTAGGGGGTGCCATCTTCCATTTCAATGGCGCCAATGGTGATATTATCACCACTGATAAGGATTCTATCTTGATATAGGTAATAGTCGTCTTTGACCTGCCAGTCGATAAAAACGCGCTGTCCTTGTTGATAATAATTAAGTGGAAATGCCTCATCTACTGGGACAAAGGTATTGCTAGATTTAGGCGTAAAGGCTAAATCGGATCCTTGTCCAAATTGTGCAAAGCTTGACCATGAGAAGGTCATAAGAGAGAGCAATACGAGCTTAACGAATATTCTTATCATAAGGCGTTACTTGTGAGTTCACGTTTGAGTTATCGAAAATTACCGAAAGTTATCTTAACCTAAGACAGGCAGATAGGAAGTTTTGTTTCAAGGAAGGATAAAAAAAGAGCAACGTAATGCGTTGCTCTTTTAAATGGAGGCTATGTAGGTCGTGCTTAGCCTATGAGTAGACCACCAAAAGCAAACCCAAGTGCGACGGCTGTACTAATCGTCGCAACACCTGGGATGAAAAACGGGTGGTTAAATACGTATTGACCAATACGTGTAGAGCCCGTGTCATCCATTTCTACCGCAGCCAGCAGCGTAGGGTAGGTTGGCAATACAAATAGTGCGCTCACCGCAGCAAAAGAAGCCACGGCGGTAAGCGGAGCAACACCAATCGCGAGTGCTGCTGGCATCAACGCGACGGTTGTTGCACCTTGAGAGTAAAGCAGCATGGAAGCAAAGAATAAGACTAGCGCTAGCATCCATGGGTAGTCTTGTAATAAGGCTCCTGCAAAGTCTTTAATTTCATCGACATGGGCATTGACGAATGTTGAACCTAACCACGCGACACCTAACACACAAACGCACGCTGTCATACCTGAACGGAATGTCGCCGCCGCAGGAATTTGTGAAGCATCGATCTTTGTAAAAAGCGTGATAGCGCCAGCGGCAGCCAACATGATGGTCATAATGGCTTCATTACGGCCTAGTGCTGGATTTTCAATCAAACCTACTGAGCCGGAGATAGCCGCGGCATAACAAACCACAAATATGATTGCTGCTAAGAAAATATAGGTAGCCGTCTTTGCTGTCGGCAGAATATCGCGCTTTTGGGTAGTGTTGAGCTTAATCAAACCCTGAGCAAGACGTTCTTGATAAACCGGATCATCTTTTAGTTCACTGCCCATAAAGTTGGCAACAAACGCACCAACCATACAGGCGATGAAAGTGGTTGGAATACAAACCGCAAGTAGCGTTAAGTAATCGACGCCCATTGGTGCCAGCATGGCGGCAAACGCTACCACTGCGGCAGAGATAGGCGAAGCGGTGATGGCGATTTGCGACGCAACAACGGCAATTGACAGCGGGCGAGAAGGACGAACACCTTGGCCTTTTGCTACCTCAGCGATAACTGGCAATGTAGAGAAAGCGGTGTGACCCGTACCCGCGAGCAGTGTCATGAGGAAGGTGACGATGGGAGCGTAAAAGGTAATACGCTCGGGGTGTTTTCGTAAGAAGTTTTCTGCAATTTGTACTAACCAGTCCATACCGCCGGCCACTTGCATCGCCGCGATTGCGGTAATAACAGACATGATGATCAAGATAACATCAACGGGGATGTATGATTGGCTTGTAGGGACACCTAAAATGAGAGAAAGAGCGATGACACCAGCGCCCCCTGCTAAACCAATACCAATACCGCCGATACGTGCGCCCAAATAAATGAACAGTAGTACGACGGCGAGTTCTATAGCAACCATAGTAATTCCTCGAGTTATCGTTCGCTTAATCAATCCCAACAAGCATAGGCGGAAAGCGAACGGTTGTTTTGCGTTAAATCTGCATTGTTGAATGCGATGTGTTCGTAATAACCAGTAAAAAGGCCCCCGATAGGGAGCCTTAAGTAAACGTTATTCGTAGCGCTTGGCTTTATACTGAGGTTTCATCAGGTTGTCTACCGAGAAAATATCATCAAGCTCTTCTTCTGATAGAAGACCACGCTCAAGTACCACCTCTTTAACACTTTTACCGGTTTCTGCGCAGATTTTTCCGACGATATCGCCCTCGTGGTGACCGATGTAAGGGTTCAGATACGTTACGATACCAATTGAGTTATACACATAACTTTCACAGACTTCTTTATTCACAGTGATGCCATCAACACACTTGTCTCGTAAGTTTACACAGGCATTTTTTAGGATCTCTAAGGATTCAAACATGCTCTGTGCAATGACTGGTTCCATCACGTTGAGTTGCAGTTGTCCACCTTCAGCAGCAAACGAAATGGTATTGTCATTACCAAGGACTTTAAAGCACACTTGGTTTACAACCTCTGGAACTACCGGGTTTACTTTTGCTGGCATGATGGATGAACCAGCCTGCAGCTCTGGTAGGTTTAACTCATTTAAGCCTGAGCGAGGGCCAGAGGAGAGCAGGCGAAGATCATTACAGATTTTAGATAGCTTAACAGCTAAGCGTTTTAGGGCGCTGTGCGTCATTACGTAAGCACCACAATCTGACGTTGCTTCAATCAAATCTTCTGCAGGTACACACTCAAGTCCGGTAACGCTGGATAGGTGCTTAACGGCTAATTCTTGATAACCAGGTGCTGCGTTAAGGCCGGTACCAATTGCGGTTGCGCCAAGGTTGACCTCGAGTAAAAGCTTAGAGGTATAGTCAAGATTTTTAATTTCTTCGTTGAGCGTCACCGCCCAGGCGTGGAACTCTTGGCCCACCGTCATCGGTACGGCATCTTGTAGTTGAGTACGACCCATTTTTAAGATACCAGAGAACTCTTGGCTCTTAGATTCGAATGCCCCTTTTAGGTATTCGATTGAGTCCATGAGTTTTTTTACGCTGTTAAAGACCGCGATACGGAAGCCTGTTGGATAGGCGCAGTTGGTTGACTGACTTTTGTTTACGTGGTCGTTAGGGTTAATGAATTCGTATTGGCCTTTTTCCTTGCCCATTAATTCAAGGGCAACGTTAGCAATCACTTCATTGGTGTTCATGTTAACAGACGTACCCGCACCACCTTGGAAAACATCCGACGGGAATTGATCCATGCACTTACCCGTTTCTAAGATCACGTCACAGGCTTGAATAATGTACTGCGCCACATCTTTAGGTAAGACACCTAGCTCGCGGTTAGCCAGTGTTGCTGCCTTTTTCGTCATGACCATGCCGCGCACAAAATCAGGCACGTCAGAGATAGTTGCATTAGAGATATTGAAGTTTTCAATCGCGCGTAGAGTATGAATGCCGTAATAAGCATCCGCTGGAACATGACGTTGACCTAATAGATCTTCTTCGATGCGAGTGGCTTTAGCCGCTGTGTTTGGAGCGAGGGTGGAAGTAGCCATACTTGGATCCTTAGATAATTGTTCTGCTTAGATTACAGGGTCTTTGCCATATCTGTTTTAAAGAATCCATTCGCCAGAATAATTGGCTAGTTATTACGTCCTGATTTATAGGAAACATATTACTTAAAGTGGCACATAAAAATAGTAGCTAGATCACCTTTTTAACCTAATTATTGCAGAAATCTTATCGATTGATGTGGGATGAGATGCGCATCAAATAATTCGTTGCTTACGTTGTGGGACATATCCTGAAAAACTATTTCTTTGTTAATGCCAAGCAATGTGAGCGAATTATTTGTGGTTTGCTTCAATGTGGGCGTAAACTGACAGCAAACCAAGGAGGACACTGTGTTTCCGATATTATTATTACTCTTTATTTGTGTGCCAATTATTGAAATTGGCTTGTTTATTCAAGTGGGTGGCTTTTTAGGGCTATGGCCGACCATTGGACTAGTCCTAATTACGGCTTTTGTTGGGGCAACATTAGTTCGTAGCCAAGGACTACAAACTTTGATGTCGGTACAAACGCGCCTTCAGAAAGGTGAAATGCCAGCCCAGCAAATCGTGGAAGGCGTTATGCTTGCTGTGTCTGGTGTGCTGTTACTGACGCCCGGCTTCATGACGGATGCGATGGGAATGTTGGTGCTATTACCGGCTCCTCGTGCCGCCATTGCAAAATACTTGATGAGCAAAGTAGTGGTTAACACCATGCAAGGTGGTTTCCATCAAGGCCACGGCTCTCAAGGTGGATTTCAGTCCCATGACCCGTTTCAGCGTGGTCCATTTGACGGCCAAGGGCAAGATAGCAATACGTTTGAAGGTGAATTCGAGCGTAAAGATGACAACGATAGAAACAAGTTGAACTAACGGGCTATGTTAACTCGCTTTAAACTGACTCGGCGACGTTGGAATAACGTTTTGATTGTCGCCATTTCTCTCTTTATGGGAGTCATGGCTGCACCAACGCTTATTAAGCAGTATCTTATTTCCCCACAACCCCAAGCCTCCGCTCAACTGCAGGGGTCGCCCGGGATAATTTTAAATCCTAACGATCACGTAATCGAAATAAACGCGGCGGGGCTGCAGCTCTATTTAGAGGATAGTTCGTCTTCGGTAGAGCGAGTTAATTGGCTCGCGATTCCAGAGCGCTTTAATGAACAGGCAAATCAGTTGGCGCAGAATTGGCAAGGGATCCGTGGCACGGTTGTGGATGAACCTACTTTACAGCGCCTGAAACCTGCCCTTGAAAACCCAATAACCATTGAAGTGTGGTATCAAGAGGCAGAGGAACCACAACGTGTCACGGCCTATCGACTCGACCAGTTTTGGTTAATGACCACTTATCAGCAAGAGTGGGTCGCGGTGAGCTTTGATGAAGGTGATCTTTTGCCACTTTACGAGACGTCATCGCACAATAGAAACAAATAGAGGAAGTTATGCCTGAGTTGCCAGAAGTAGAGGTATCCCGTCTTGGTATTAGCCCACATTTACTTAATCAAACCATTCAAGAAATAGTTGTTCGTAAGCGTCAGTTACGTTGGATGATCCCTGAAGATATTCACCAGTTACACGGTGAAGCGATTTTAAATATTCGCCGACGTGCTAAATATCTGTTGGTTGATACCGCAAAAGGTAGCGCTATCATTCATCTGGGGATGTCGGGGAGCTTACGAGTTCTTGATAGCCCTCCACCACCAGAAAAACATGACCACGTCGACTTAGTGTTAAGCAATGGTAAGGTCATGCGTTATAACGATCCTCGTCGCTTTGGCGCATGGTTATGGTGTGCGCCTGGCGAGTCTCATGAGCTTTTGGACAACTGTGGACCAGAACCACTAACGGATGATTTTTCTGCGCAGTGGATGATGGAGCGGGCTAAAAATAAGCGTGTTGCAGTGAAGACGTTTATCATGACCAATACGAATGTGGTCGGTGTTGGTAATATTTATGCAAGTGAATCTTTGTTTAGTGCCGGTATCCATCCATTAACAGCAACTCACAGTTTAAACATGTCCGATTGGCAACGGCTTGTTAAAGAGATAAAAGCGATACTCACCCAGGCCATTGCACAAGGGGGCACTACGCTAAAAGATTTCTCCCAAACAGATGGTAAGCCTGGATATTTTGCCCAAGAATTATTGGTGTATGGTCGAGCTGGTGAGCCCTGCAAGCTGTGTGGCGGGGAGATTAAAGAGCAAAAGATAGGCCAGAGAAACACCTTCTTTTGTGAGGTCTGCCAGCCAGAACGAAAATGAATGAACTAGGGTGTTAGGTGAGAGGGTTTGAAGGCACTATCACTTGATAGGACGAGACAAGTAAAAAGGGCTTACCGTGGATGACGATAAGCCCTTTTTTGTTATTGGTAGATCCTAGAACCGTCTCTTTGTGTTTCCAGTAGATACAAGTTCCACATATATTGTTCTGGTCTTTCTCTTAGTAGATCTTCAATAGCCTTGTTCATGGCGCGAGCATCTGATTCTTCATCACCCGTTGGGAAGTCCTCAATCGCTGGAAGGATGTGGACTTCATATTGGCTGGTTTTGTCGTTATAGGCAGGTAATACCGGTACCACTTTTGCTCGTGATAGCCGGGACATTTTACCAAATCCTTTTAGCGTTGCTTTCTCTGTTGCAAAGAAAGGGACAAAGACTGAGTTTTGAGGGCCATGGTCTTCATCTGGTAGCCAGTAGCCAATGTAGCCATCCTTGATAGAGCGTACGAATGGCTTAACACCCGCGCTACGAGCAAAGATTCTGCCGCCATATTGCATGCGCTGTACATGCATGAGCCAGTCGCCAATAGGATTGTTTTGTGGCTTCATAATCGTGGTGACTTTATGCCCTTGAGCGGCCAACATGACCGCTGGGTAATCAACGGCCCACGCGTGTGGCGCGAGTATGATGACGTTTTCTCCGGCATCGAGCAGAGGCAGTAAGTTTTCTTCGCCTATCATCACACCACGGCTTTGGTTGTGCTTGGTCGAGCGTACTAAAAATTCAGAGTAACCCAATAAGTACTGCGCCGCCTTGGCAAAGGTTTCATCAACAATGGCTTGAATTTCTTGCGGCGACTTTTCCGGAAAGCATTTCTCTAGGTTAATACGAGCACGGCGTATGACACGGCCGTTCTTTTTAACAATGAACGTTGATAGATAGCGAGCAAAGCGGTCGCGAGGTTTAGCCGGAATAAACGCTAAAAACGCCGCGAGCAGAATGCCTAACCATGTTCCCCAATGTTTTGGGTGTAGGAAAGACCATTGAAAACGCGGGTCATAGAGGTGCTTCTCAGTATTATTTTGGTTGCTCATAGCACTCCTATAGATAGCGAGAGTTAGTGAGTGAATGATCAGGAAGAGACTTAAAGCGCTTGTGCATCCATAACCATTGCTCTGGCGCTCGCAAGATAATCTCTTCGACATAGTGATTCATATAGGCTGCGGCAGCGACATCGTCTTTTTTAGGGTACTGATCTTCGATGGATTGACCGGCAATGATTTCATACTTGCCATCGGAGTTTCGAAAGCCAGAGCCCGGCACAATCGCGCAGCGACTGGTGTGAGCCAATATACTGGTGCCTGTTGTTGTACAGGTCTCTTGCACCGCGAAAAAAGGCACAAAAACCGATTTATTGTGGCCATAATCCTGATCTGGAAGATAAAACAGACGGTGACCCTGACGCATAACCTTGATCATTTTTTTTAAATCGGTGCGGTAAATTAGTTGGTTACCATTGCGTGTGCGTCCACGATATTGAATGAATTCGTAGGCAGGGTTGCTGTGTGGACGATAAGCCCCATAGCCAGGTAGGCCTAAGACGGCAAAGGCGCGGGCGGTAATTTCTAGATTCAGGGCGTGTACACAGCACAAGAGCACCCCTTTATTATCAGCGTCATGCTGTTTGAGAGCGGTGATGTCCTTGACGACGAGTAAGCGCTGAAAACGCCAAGTTGGCCAAAACCAAGTGATACCAGTCTCAATTAACGCCATGCCAGAGTTTTTGAAATTCTCTTCAATAAAGTCATCCATCTCTTGCGGCGTTTTTTCCGGGAAAGCTAACTCGAGGTTACGACGAGCGATATCGGCGCGTTTGCCCCCAAATCGCATACCAAACTTGCCAATACCACGACCTAACCTAAACAGTAAGGAGTATGGTAGTACGTTGACGATGAGGGCGAGTAAGCCAAATCCAACCCAGACACCCCAGTGTTTTGGGTGCAGTAAGGATAGAGTGAAATCGGGTTTCTTATCTATTTTCATAAGGGTTACTGTAGTTGCAATTTTAGGAGTGCCCAATATTCATCAAAGGTTGCTGTTGGTGAATACTTAAAATCAGAGCGAACGAATCGGTTCAGGCTGCCTTCAACTTGACCAAGTAATTGCGCGGCAAGGATCTTATCATCAACAGGAAAGCTTTTTCCTTCGCGAATTTTGCGCTCACGCAAGATTTGACGTAAAGATGTCTCAATTCTTTCGTAGAGCTGATTGATACGATCGCGTAATCGTTCATTCTCAAACATCAGGGCATGACCGGAAAGTATACGGCTGAGTCCTGGGTTACGCTCGGAAAAAACCAAAATGAGCTGTAAAACAAGTTGAATACGGGTAAGGGTATCTTTTTCTTCGTCTAGAATGCGATTAATACGAGACATGAGCGATTCTTCAATGAACTCAATTAATCCTTCAAACATACGAGCTTTGCTTGGAAAATGACGATAGAGTGCCGCTTCAGACACACCCACTTGCTTGGCAAGTTTAGCGGTTGTGATGCGAGAGGTGCCTTCGTTTGACTCTAGCATTTGAGCAAGAGCTTGCAGGATTTCCTCTTTTCTATTCGACTTTCTCGTAACGGACATAAATCCTATTCCTTTTGATTACAGCTTTGCCAATTGATCACAAAAAACCTTAAGTAGACTAAATAGTGTACCTAAGGTCATTTTATCCACGTAGGTTTAGATGCTAAATGATTGAGCTAGGTAACAATCTCTGTTCAATTCTCAAGCGTTATCTGATTGTAGAAATCACGCGTGCACCTGGCATAAACCTACGGGGTCAGGATGGGCTTCTATTAATGTGTCTTGCTAAATCGTGTTTTGCTAGCTCACAGCCAACATTTGATCGGCGATTGTCAGCATAATGCTATGGCTGAGTGCTAGCTTTGTTGCGCAGCCTAACGTTTGCTGGCCACCATTCCAGTACACGGTAATCGTATTTGTGTCGCTATTAAAGCCCTGTCCTTCCACAGAGACATCATTTGCACAAATCATATCCAGATTCTTACGTTTGAGCTTATCTAAAGCGTACGCTTCGACATCTTGAGTTTCTGCGGCAAACCCAACGGTGAATGGTCGAGAGACTGATAACGCGGCAACGGCGGCGATGATATCAGGGTTTTTCACCATAGTGATTTGCATATCATCATTATCGGCAGTCTTCTTGATTTTCTGAGTTGCAATATTAACGGGTCGGTAGTCAGCAACAGCAGCGCAACCTATAAAAACGTCGTGGCTGGTGGCTTGTGCCATCGCGGCTTGATGCATATCCTCAGCACTGACCACATTAATACGTTTAACGCCGTGTGGCGTTGTCATTGATACGGGGCCGGCAATAAGAGTGACGTCTGCACCGAGCTGCTGGGCGGCTGAGGCTAATGCGAATCCCATTTTTCCAGAGCTATGGTTGGAAATATAACGAACTGGGTCAATCGCTTCGCGGGTTGGGCCAGCAGTAATGACGACAGATTTACCGGCTAAAGGTTTAGGGCTAAAGAATTGCTCGCACTTCTCTACGAGTTGCATTGGCTCCAACATGCGACCAGGACCAACATCGCCACAGGCTTGTTCACCCGCGGCTGGGCCCCAAATCATCATATCGCGACGAGCAAGTGTCGCGATGTTTTCTTGGGTCGCGACATTAAGATACATCTGTTGATTCATAGCAGGAGAGACGGCAATCGGAGCGTCAGTCGCCAAGACTAAAGTCGTCAGTAAATCATTCCCCATGCCTGCAGACATTCTGGCGATCAGGTCGGCGGTCGCAGGTGCCAATAAAACCAAGTCAGCCCACTTTGCGAGTTCAATATGTCCCATTGATGCTTCGGCGGCTGGATCTAGCAAGCTATAAGAAACAGGGCGACCAGAGACAGCTTGCATGGTGAGCGGAGTAATAAATTCTTTGGCTGCATTTGTCATGACCACTTGAACTTGGGCGCCTCGTTCAATGAGTCGACGAGTCAGCTCGGCACATTTATAAGCAGCGATACCGCCACTGATCCCAAGTAGTATTTTTTTTCCCGCCAACGTTTGCATAACTAGCTCCTTAAATTTAGCTGCGGCTAAGATAGCAAATGCGTCCGAATCTCGCTACTTTCAAGCATTTCTCACGCGTCGCTCAGTATAAAGAAACATCATTATTACAGCGAAATAGCGCCTATCTCGCGTCTGGGTGTCACCGGACTATCTTTCTATCGATGATTAGGAAATAACCGACATCTTCATTTATAGAATAAATAGGTGTCAGTTATGGGGCTCAAATTGTTACCGCCAGAGTCACTTCCACGAGAAAAGCTGCTTAAGCAGGGCAGTTCAGCGTTAACCGATGCTGAACTGCTTGCTATCTTTTTACGAACCGGTATTAAGGGCACCAATGTGATTCAGTTATCTGACTCACTCATTAAGAGCTTTGGTTCATTGCGGGCACTTTTTTCATCCTCAGCTGAGGATTTTTGTCAGCATAAAGGGTTGGGCGTTGCAAAGTATGTTCAATTACAAGCGGTGCTGGAAATGAGCAAGCGATATTTGTCCGAACGGATAGAGCGTGGCGATGCGCTGCAAAGTGCCGAGCACACCAAGCAGTATTTGACGAGCATGCTTCGAGATCGTCAGCGAGAAGCCTTCTACGTGCTGTTTTTGGATAATCAACATCGCGTCATTGCTGATGAAGTGATGTTTGAGGGGACCATTAACGCAGCGTCAGTGTATCCGAGAGAGGTGGTTAAGCGTGCACTTGCCCATAATGCTGCTGCGGTGATACTTGCTCATAACCATCCTTCTGGCATTGCTGAGCCTAGCCAAGCCGATCGGCGAATAACCAGAAGGTTATCTGATGCATTGGGTTTAGTGGATATTAGAGTGTTAGACCATTTTGTGGTGGGAGAGGGGGAAGTGGTATCATTTGCGGAAAGAGGCTGGATTTGACCAGATTGGCGATGAAATTAACTTTTTATTGTAATATCTGTGAGACGGGTCTTTTGTTTTGATATTTTTCTGCTATTATTCGCGCACTAAAAGTATCATCTAACGCCAGCTCGCAGCAAAAAGATCAACAAATCCTAAAAAAGGATCTGTTCGGGTCTTGAGCAATGCATTGCAAGTTAGTATAATGCGCGACCTTTGATAGCCTTGTATGGGTATTCCATAATGGTAAGGCCTCTTGTATTTGAGGTTCGGCCACCAAGGTTGATATCGAGCTGAAACGATTTGGAGAGACATTCATGTCCCGAGTATGCCAAGTAACTGGTAAGCGTCCTGTAACGGGTAACAACCGTTCACACGCACGAAATGCTACTAAGCGTCGTTTTCTGCCGAACCTACAAACTCATCGTTTCTGGGTAGAAAGCGAAAAACGCTTTGTTAAACTACGTCTAACCGCTAAAGGTATGCGTATCATTGATAAGAAAGGCATCGATGCTGTTCTTGTTGACGTACGTGCCCGTGGCGAGAACGTTTAAGAGGAATTACGCAAATGGCTAAAGGCATTCGTGAGAAAATTCGTCTAGTATCTTCTGCAGGTACTGGTCACTTCTACACTACTGACAAAAACAAGCGTAACATGCCAGGTAAATTTGAGATCAAGAAATTTGATCCAGTTGTTCGCCAGCACGTTATGTACAAAGAAGCTAAAATCAAGTAATTGATTGGTTTCAATTTGTCATGTAATGAAAACCCAGCTTTTAGCTGGGTTTTTTATTGTCTGCAAGAAAGGCAACACCAGCGTGGTGCGTAGTCGTTACCTTTGTGTCAGCAATTAGCTTGCACCTTGAAAATCAAACTGACGCCATGCTTCGTAAGCGATAATAGCTACCGCATTGGATAAGTTTAGGCTTCGTGCATCA
The DNA here is from genome assembly GCF_050337155.1 of Vibrio cionasavignyae. Lineage (NCBI taxonomy): Bacteria > Pseudomonadati > Pseudomonadota > Gammaproteobacteria > Vibrionales > Vibrionaceae > Vibrio > Vibrio cionasavignyae. Next base: position 38,121 of record NZ_JAKJSR010000025.1, on the reverse strand, counting down.
GGCATCATTGGGATGCGAATGCGCTGTTCCATAGGTAGGCTATCGATAAGATCTGCGGGCAACCCGCGAGTTTCTGGACCAAATAACAGCACGTCCCCTTTTTTAAAGTTAGCATCGGTATGATGTCCCGTCGTTTTTGTCGTACAGGCAAAGATGCGATGCCCCGGGTTATGCTCATCTAAGTAGGCAATGAACGCGGCATAGTCTTTGTGTCGCTTTACACGGGCTAAGTCATGGTAGTCCAGTCCAGCACGTCTCACTTTTTTCTCTTCAAGATCGAACCCTAGCGGCTCGATGAGATGCAAATTAGCACCACAATTGGCACTTAGGCGGATAATATTACCGGTATTAGGAGCGATTTCTGGCTCGTAGAGTGCGATATCAAACATCACGTGACTTCTCACTAATTTCTAAATTATGGCGAGAGTATACCTTATGTGGTTGGTAATGTGTTCAAGGGGAGTGTGGAGGAGTTCGCGGTATAAGCAAAGTGGCGAAGGGAATCCGAAAGCCCTATACCAATGGATGTGCATTTAGCATAGGGCGATATCCTTTCTAATTCATGTCGTTAGATTTTGTCGCTCACAGCAAGGGTTGCAGCGAGCATATCGTGGCCAAAGATAACGCTGCGCTCGGGTGACCAACCATAAAGAGGGTCTGGATAGCTGTTGTTATCTTTAAATGGCATTTCAATTGTGTACGACAAGCAGTGAAATTGCTCTGCTACCCAATTAGAACCAACGGTCAGGTTGGCTTTGCCTGGTTCGTCTTTGTCGTAACCGATGTCATCTTGGAATTCAGGTGTTATCGTTAATAATGCTTGTTTGAACGTGGATTCTAGCTCGGCAAAAGCAGTATCGTAGCTAGGGATGCCTTCAGAGCCGGCAGCAAAATTATAAGGGATGGCTTCGTCGCCATGGATATCGAGGAACATATCCACGCCAGTTTCTAGCATACGCTCACGCACCAAGAAGACTTCTGGACTCTGCTCCATTGAAGGGGTTTGCCACTCACGGTTGAGGTTAACCCCTGCTGCGTTAGTCCTTAAGTGTCCACGAATACTGCCATCTGGGTTCATATTAGGGACGACATACAGAACGGCTTTTTCTAGTAACGCTCGGCTTACAGTATCACTGTCATCAAGTAAACGCTGGATCATACCTTCAATGAACCATTCCGCCATGCTTTCCCCAGGATGCTGACGCGCAATGACCCAGATTTTCTTTTTTCCTTCTTCCGGCTCACCAAAGGTAAGCAGGCTCATGTCATTATTGTCTAGCGTATGACCAAGTGTTTCTAATGAGCAGTGGTGCGCGCTTTGCGCCATGTGCAGCAGGTCTTGATGGCGGTCATAGGTGTAAGGCGCAAAGTAAGCAAAGTAAATAGAACCATGCTCAGGAATGACGTTAAATGAGAGCGTGTCGCCATCAAATTCGGCGGGAATACGAAACCATTCTTCACGATCGTAAGAGGCAACCACATCATAGCCTTTCCAACCTTCAGGATAGGCGGATTTAGCCAAATCAATAAGCTTAATGGTATGTGACTGCTCCGGCGTCGTTTCTAGGCGGAAGTGAAACCATTGATAGAATTCAGATTGATTATCGTTGTTGATACGTAGTTGAATATCATCTTTGTTATCAGCGTTGACAACAGATATGTTGCCACTATCGAAATTACTAAAAATTTTCATTGGTTTTGATACCTTTTAGACTAAGCAATAACTGCGAGGCTACCACAAAGATAGCAGAATCTATATCGCTTGATAGAGTGATTTAGGTCTTAGGCCAAGGGCAGCTCTACACGCATCTTAAGTCCACCCAACTCACTGCGAGATGCTTCAATTTGGCCACTGTGCTGCAGTATGGCGCTTTGTGTTATTGCTAGCCCAAGCCCAGTTCCTCCTGAGTCGCGATCTCGCGCGGTTGAGACTCGATAGAAAGGTCGGAAAATATCGCTCAATTCATCTTCTGGAACTCCAGAACCATCATCTTCAACGGTGATAATCAAGCTTTCCGAGTGCTGCTGAATATTGACATTAATGACCGTATCACCATAACGAATCGCATTACGAATGATATTTTCGATGGCACTCATGAGTAGTTTTGGGTTTCCGCACACGCTTGCCTCTGGGATGGTTGAAAATGTGAGCGTTTTATTCATTTGTTCCGCCTCAAATTGTGCATCATCTAATATGGCTTCCCATAAGCTACTCGCGGGTTGAGTCTCACGAACAATATGGCTATCAGTGTTCATTCTAGACAGTTCAAGCAGCTCGCAAATCATTTGTTCGAGGCGTTGTGCTTCGGTGTCTATTCTGGAGAGTTCGGAGCTTTCTCCCTGTTTACGAGTCGCCAAAGCGGTAGCCATGCGCAGACGAGTCAAGGGGGAGCGTAACTCATGAGAAATATCGGACAGTAATCGCTGCTGACCTGAAATCATTTGATTCACTGCCGCCACCATTTGGTTAAAGCTTGCACCCGCTTGTTTGAATTCAGAGGTGCCTTTTTCTAAGCTTGGATCTGGCTTAAATTCACCTTTTGCTACTCGTTTTGCAGCACGCTCTAAGCGTCTCGCAGGTTGCGTTAATGCCCACGCAAGCCAGAGTAATAATGGGGTGCTCACGACCATGACAACGAGCAGTAGCTGGAATGGTTTATCAAACATTCTCAGTAGAAAAGGGGGGGGCTGGTTCCACTTTAAGCCAATGAATAACTGTAAATCTTGCTCGGCAAGTGTGACCGGTACTGGACCCGCGAGCATGTATTTACCATAGAGTTTTTGCATCGGTTTCTGTGGTGATTCTACCGAGGTAATGAAATTCTTTAGTGCTTTTATTTTAAAGTCTTCATGGCGCTGAGTGCTTAAGATGTTCCCATCCATGTCAGCGATAAATAGTCTTGGTCCACTAGAGTTCCGGTGGTTGTTTTTCCGTGTCGGGGGTTTATCAAAACGATAAATGATTTTACCCAGATTTTTTTGACCATCGAAGCGCTTTTCGACGCTATCGCGTAATTTGTATAGTCGTTCAAGGTGTTCACCTTGAACTTCACGAGCGACGCGTGGATCAAGGTGAGGTAAAGAGAGGACGGCAATAAGCACCAGCAACATGGTAAACCAGAAGATAGCAAAGATGCGGCCATATAAGCTGGTGAAATTAGGCAGTTTCATCATTACTCCTTAACAAACAGGTAGCCTCGGCCACGTAGCGTCTTGATTCTAGGTTTACCGTCTTGTTTTTCTGGTAATTTCTTTCTTAAGTTAGACACGTGCATGTCGACTGCACGATCAAAGGCGGATAGCCGCTTTCCTAATACATCTAGGCTGAGAGCTTCTTTCGTCAGGGTTTCACCCGGCTTTAAGACGAAGTAATGCAGTAATGCAAACTCGGTACTGGTGAGCTCTATGGTTTGTCCTTGGCATATTGCCTCTTGTTTGCCGGGGAAAACCTCAATGTCATCGAAGCAAACACAATCACGACTTGGCTCTGTTTGGGTAGATTGTGTGCGGCGTAAAATAGCTTTAATGCGTGCTAGAAGCTCTCGATCGCTAAAAGGTTTAGGCAGGTAATCATCGGCACCAAGCTCAAGGCCAATCACACGATCAATTTCTTCGCCTTTAGCGGTTAGCATCAACACTGGCGTTTGCCATTTTTCTCGTAGTTTTTTCAATGTGTCCATACCATTAAGACGTGGCATCATGACGTCCATCAACACAAGATCGATATCGTTGTTCATCGCCTCCAAGCCTGCTAGGCCGTCATTGGCCTCGCTGACTTGAAACCCTTCAAAGCTCAAGATGTCTTTCAATAAGCTTGTGAGTTCGGTGTCGTCATCAATAATTAGAATATTCATTATGGGGCCATCTCTTAAATACGGACTACGTGGTAATAATAATGCGTTAATTATTGTAAATATCTATCTTTACGATTCTTTACGCTCTGTGTGCGTTGCTTTACGTAGCAAGTTCTATTCTATACTCAAGCGCTGCAAAGCAAATGGATGCAAACGCAGCTACCCTCACAAAACAAAGGTATTGATTATGAAACTGACTAAAAAATTGGTTCTTGCTGCAGCTATTCTTCCATTAACGTTCGCGACGGCGAGTGCATTGGCCTACGGTGGTAAAGGTGGTAGTCACCACGGTAAGGGTGGTGATGGTCAATGTGGTGGTTTCGACCGTAACATGTTTAGCCAACTTGATTTGACGGATGCGCAGAAAGAACAGATGAAAGAGATGCGTAAATCGATGAAGTCAGAGATGAGAGCTAAGCACAGTGGCAACATTGGTGTTAAAGCAACAGAGATGCAAGCTCGCCATCAAAAAATGCAAGATGTCGTCCTTGCTGATACATTTGATGCCACAGCAGCCAACGAACTCGCTTCTGAAATGGTAGCTCAACAAACTGAGCGTCGCGTTAAAATGATGGAAAAACAACATGAGATGCTCAGCATCTTGACGCCAGAGCAAAAAAACAAGCTTAAAGAAGTACAGCAAGAGCGCATGCAAAAGTGCGTAAGCAAAATGGAATCAAGAGCGGCAAAGTAACGCTGTTTCTACTAATAGACTTCACTTAGCTTCGCTGTGGATATATTTTAAAAGTGGCCAATTGGCCACTTTTTCTATTTTTGTCACTAATAATAAGTATACTTGCGTCATGTTGAGCTAAAACGTCACGGAAGATGAAAAACAGTTACGCAAAACTCGTCACAATGGCAGCTTGGGCTGCAACCATCATTGCCACCCTTCTATTGATTACCAAAATTATCGTGTGGTGGACTACGGGCTCGGTGAGTTTGTTAGCCTCTGTGATCGATTCCTTACTTGATATTGCTGCCTCAGCGGTCAATTTAGTCGTCGTGCGGTATGCACTTCAACCCGCAGATAAAGAACATACTTTTGGCCATGGTAAGGCGGAGTCTCTTGCTGCGTTGGCGCAAGCGATGTTTATTTCCGGTTCTGCTTGCTTCCTTATTCTTAACGGGATTGACCATTTTTTCAGGCCAACCGAACTTCGTTCGCCAGAATTAGGTATTTATGTCAGCCTCTTTGCTTTAGTGGTGACATCTGGGTTGGTTGCTTTTCAGCGCTACGTAGTTAGAAAAACTGGCAGTCAGGCCATTGCTGCTGATTCGTTACATTATCAAACTGATATTTATATGAATGCCGCTATCATGTTGGCACTTGCTTTGAGTTGGTATGGAATTGGTCAAGCTGACTCCGTCTTCGCGATCGGAATTGGTGTGTTTATTTTGATTAGTGCCTTTAAAATGGCGTACACCGCCGTTCAATCGCTGTTAGACAGGCAGCTTCCTGAGGAAGAATTACAGCAAATTCGACAAGTGTGTACTGAAGTGGAAGGGGTATTAGGTGTTCATCAGCTAAGAACACGCATGTCTGGCCCTGTTCGTTTTATTCAGTTACATCTTGAGTTAGATGATTTAATGCCATTAATTGAGGCGCATCGAATTGCCGATGAAGTTGAAGAAAAATTGATGGTAGCGTTTCCTGAATCGGATGTACTTATTCATCAAGACCCTTACTCTGTGGTGATCAAAGACGAAAAACAGCAGTTAGAAGCGGATTGGTAGGATGGGGAAAAAGGGTGATAGATTGCAGTTGTGGCATAACGAAAATTGATTGTCTATTGTTAGGGCTCGTGATAAAAAAGTGCGATTCTGATGTGAATCAACACAATTTAGCCTATAAACTGTAATACTCTTACATAAGTAATAAAGTTACGTCGTCAATGTTTTGGGGAACAAGACGATTTTACGAAGCTGATGCGATGAAAAAGCAGCAGAAGTGATGTAAACGTAGCGAAAACAATAAGAATTCCGTATGTCGCGAAGTGCGCCATACTTAAATTGAAATTAGATTGCTAAATCGAGGGTGAGCATGATTAAGAAAATCGGTGTTTTGACAAGTGGTGGTGACGCACCTGGTATGAATGCTGCGGTACGCGGTGTGGTTCGTACGGCTTTGTCAGAAGGCGTAGAAGTATACGGTGTTTACGACGGTTATTTAGGTCTCTATGAAGATCGCATTAAAAAACTAGATCGTTCTAGTGTTTCTGATGTTATTAACCGTGGTGGTACATTTCTAGGCTCTGCACGTTTCCCAGAATTTAAAGAAGTCGAAGTTCGCGAGAAAGCGATTGAAAACTTGAAGAAGCACGGTATTGAAGCGCTAGTGGTTGTGGGTGGTGACGGCTCTTACATGGGCGCGAAAAAACTGACTGAAATGGGCTACCCATGTATCGGTCTACCGGGCACGATTGATAATGATATCGCTGGCACAGATTACACTATCGGTTACCTGACAGCACTTAACACGGTTATTGATGCGATTGACCGTCTACGTGATACATCGTCTTCTCACCAACGTATCTCTATTGTAGAAATCATGGGTCGTCACTGTGGTGATCTGACACTGATGTCTGCTATTGCAGGCGGCTGTGAGTACATTATTACACCAGAAACTGGCCTTAATAAAGAGCAACTGATTAGCAATATTCAAGATGGTATTGCCAAAGGTAAGAAGCACGCCATTATAGCGTTAACAGAGCTTATGATGGACGCCAATGATCTTGCTAAAGAAATCGAAGATGCAACAGGTCGTGAGACTCGTGCAACGGTTCTTGGCCATATTCAGCGTGGTGGTCGTCCTACAGCGTTTGACCGAGTACTGGCATCTCGCATGGGTAACTACGCGGTACACCTATTGATGGAAGGTCATGGTGGACGTTGTGTTGGTATTCAGAAAGAGATCCTTGTTCATCACGATATTATTGATGCGATCGAGAACATGAAGCGCCCTGTACGCGATGATTTGTACAAAGTTGCTGAAGAGTTGTTCTAATAGTTATACCAACCAATGAGTCATGTTCACTTCTACTTTTGGAGTGAACATACCGTTGGAGAGCAATGTTCAGACATAAAAAAAACCGCTGACTTATCGGCGGTTTTTTTATGTCTGATTCAATAGGTGGCGTCGTTGCTGGCGCTCACCTATTGAGCAATAAGCTTAAGCTTTTGCTTTTGCCGCTGCTTTTGCGATAGCTGCAAAGCTTTTCGCGTCTAGTGCAGCGCCGCCAACTAGAGCACCATCGATGTCTGGTTGTGCGAAGTAAGCTTCAGCATTTTCAGGCTTAACAGAACCGCCGTATTGGATAACAACGTTCTTCGCCACTTCTTCGCTTTTTGCTGCGATGTGTGCACGGATAGAAGCGTGGATGCGTTGAGCATCATCAGCTGTTGCTGCTTTACCAGTACCGATAGCCCAGATTGGTTCGTATGCGATGATTGCACCGTTAAGCGCTTCAACACCTGAGTTGTTGATTACTGCGTCGATTTGACGAGCACATACCGCTTCCGTTTCGCCCGCTTCGTTTTGAGCTTCAGACTCACCGATACAGAAAACAGGCGTTAGGCCATTTTCTTTTAGGAATGCAAACTTCTGAGCGATGAACTCGTCAGATTCGTTGTGGTATTGACGACGCTCAGAGTGACCAATGATGATGTGAGTTGCGCCAAAATCTTTCAGCATTTCTGGAGACATATCACCAGTGAAAGCACCACTGTTGTTCACGTCAGTGTTTTGAGCACCAAGGATGATTGCGCTACCCGCGTCAGTTAGCGTACGCTCTGCAAGGTCAACGTAAAGTGCTGGTGGAGCAACGGCTACATCAACGCCAGTTACGCCTTCAAGTTCCGCATTAAGTGCAGTAAGCAGATCCGTGACCATTGCTTTGCTGCCATTGAGTTTCCAGTTACCCATAACTACAGGTTGACGCATAAGATTTTCTCCAAAATCAATGTTTTTAAAAGTACGAATGTAAAAAACAAACGTGAATACGAAAGAATATAACAGATTAATTCATGTAGATCATGATTGGAGTCATGACTTTCTCGCTTTCATGAATCGTTGTGAGTATGCCCATCATCGTGACTTGGTAAACAGAATAGTAGATTAGTTCTCGGAATTTTCCTTTTAGCTTGCTATACCTTGTCGCTTAGCTCTCAATTCAAAGGAAAGATGATGCCAAATCTGGTAATGGAATATTCAAATACGGCTGATCAACGCTTGAATATACAAGGCTTACTGGAGGACTTGCATCAAGTTACGCTACACTGTGGCTTGTTTGAAATGGACTCAGTTAAGTCTCGCTCTCTACGGTGCCACAATTGGCTCATTGGCGAGCATGGTGACAGCGAAGATTTTGTGCATATTAGTTTCGAGCTTTTATCGGGTCGAACGGAAGAGCAAAAGCGAGAACTGTCGAGGAAGTTAATGGATGTCCTCAAGCAGCAAGCCGGGCATTTGAAGAGCTTGACGGTGAACATACGGGACATGGATAAGTCGTGTTTCCAAAAAATCAGTCAGTAAAGTGAGAATAGGTAATGTCGTTTAAATCACTGCTATTTTCGTCACAAGGGCGAGTTGGCCGTAAAACGTTTTGGGTATGGAACGTTTGTTATTATTTGAGTATTGTGGGTTTTGCACAGGGCATGAACGTGTTAGCGCCTGGGGCTATCCATATTTTGTTGCCTGCGTTCTTATTGGTTATTTTGATCCCGGATTTGCTGATTACCGCAAAGCGATGGCATGACCGTAATAAATCGAGTTGGTGGTTGCTACTGAATATTCCTTTGGTGATAGGGCGTTTAAGTCTACCTACTCTGGACCCGGCTACCGCAGCGCAACCTTCATTACTGCAGAACATGATTTCTTTAGCAGCGATTGGCTGTGGACTGTGGATCTTAGTCGAGTGTGGTTTTTTAAAAGGCACGTCTGGCGATAATCAATTTGGTAAAGACCCAGTCTAAATACTGCATTTGTTTAAATACTAAAAAGGAAGCGAGTGCTTCCTTTTTTATCGCCAATCTTCTTTTTTGTTGAAAGGTAAAATGGTCGCTTTTGGTTGACCGTCGCCCAGTTCGCCATTGAGTGCTTGTGAGAATTTCATAAATTGTCGATGCAGCTCTTGTCGCAATAATACGTTGGCATGAATAGGGTTGTTGGCACGTTTAAGCACTCGTTCAATGTGTGATTGTTGTGCTTGCAGGCGAGGTTGCATTTCTGTTGAGCAAGACTCTATCAGCTCCTGACACAGGTTTTGACGTAAGCGACTAAGTTGCTCGGGATTGTGCTTTGCCATTGCCGCAAGCTCATCGAAAGAAGGCAGCATAAGTGGATCAGCCATGATTCGTCCTCATCTAACATTGCTCCATGCATGTACAATGAGGTTAGGAGTTATCGATCAAAGTCACAGTTTAATTGTGTGCTGTCTCAATAATAAGACACTAAGAGCTAAGAGCTAAGAGCTGAGAGCTTATTGCTCTTGTTGAGTGAAACGATAGACGCAGCGTCGTGCACCAGAGACGATATGCTCATCTCGTTCGACGCGGGTGTTTTCGCCAACAAGAGACTGAAAGACATTGAGTTCAGATTGGCATAGGGCTTTGCATCGGCTCGCTGCTTTACAAATAGGGCAGTGGTTTTCAATCAGAATAAAGCTTGAATGATCTTTTTGATATTCTGCCATATAGCCATCCTTCTCACGTAATTCGGTGAGTTTGATGATTTTACTTTCGAGGTCGCTGAGCCCTGTCAATTGCTCGGCATAGTTAGCGAGAGTGTTTAATTCGCGCTCTTTTGCCACTTTTTCTAGCCCGTCAGAACCAAACACCGTTTCAATAGCATCAATAAATTGAACCGTGAGATCGGCATGTCGATCGGAGAAGTTCGCGTGACCTTTGTCAGTTAAAGACCAATGGCGGTTGGGGCGGCCCACTTTGACCTTTACATCTTCGATGTGCAGCAAACCTTCATTTTCAAGAGACTGAAGGTGTTGTCTAGCTCCCATGGTCGTGATCTTTAGCCTGAGTGCAACGTACTTTGCCGTGACCGCACCTTCGCGCTTAATGATATCGATGATGTGGTCAGTAGCTTTCATGTCGTGGTCCGGTTGCTCGATAGTGTAGTGAGAATCAATAACTGATGCTATTATGGCCGATACGCTTTATAAAGCAAATTATTTACTATCAACTAGATAGCAATAAAAAACGCTGCCGTTGCAGCGCTTTTTCGTTAATACGTCGACACTACAGAATAATGCCTCGGATCTCAGGGTCTTTTCGCTCTAGGTAGTGAATCGATTTAATGCGACGAATGGTACGACAACGACCACGAATCAGCAGTGTCTCTGTGGTAGCAATATTGCCTTGGCGTGTAATTCCCTCTAAGAGGTCACCTTTGGTAATTCCTGTCGCAGAAAAAACAACATTATCGCTACGAGCCATATCTTCCATTCTTAGCAAGACATTCGCTTCAACACCCATTTCTTTACAACGCTCCAACTCAAGCTCACCTGCTTTACGGTTTTCTTCGTTGTCGCCTTTTACTTCGTGGCGAGGTAGTAAGCGAGCGTGCATGTCGCCATCCAGTGCGCGAATAACCGCAGCCGATACTACACCTTCAGGTGCGCCGCCAATGCAGTACATCACATCCACTTCACTGTCTGGCATACAGGTTAGGATTGAAGCGGCCACATCACCATCTGGTACCGCAAAGACACGAACTCCCATGGCTTGCATTTCAGCAATAACGCTATCGTGTCTCGGTTTAGCGAGTGTGGTCACGACCAGCGTATCTAACGGCTTACCTAGTGCTGCAGCAATATTCGTTAAATTATCGGTTAGTGATAGGTTTAGATCGATAGCCCCTTTAGCGCCAGGGCCGACAACCAGTTTCTCCATGTACATGTCAGGTGCTTTTAAAAAGCTGCCTTTTTCTCCAGCTGCAAGCACAGCCAAGGCATTTGACTGTCCCATTGCTGTCATGCGCGTACCTTCAATTGGATCTACCGCGATGTCAACGGCATCGCCACCAATGCCAACCTGCTCACCAATGTACAGCATTGGTGCATCATCAATCTCACCTTCACCGATAACGATTTCACCACTGATGTCGGTTTTGTTCAGTAGGGTACGCATTACTTCAACGGCAGCCCCATCCGCGGCGTTTTTATCGCCACGTCCTAACCATTTATAACCAGCCAGAGCGGCACCTTCGGTAACTCGTGAAAAAGCCATCGCTAAATCGCGCTTCATATTGACTCCAATAGATGAAAGTTGACAAAAGAATTTACGGCGCGAATTTTAACATACCAAGAAGGAAACGTTTGCTTTTTTGTTTGATACTGCGCAAAGCTGAGTGTAGTTAGCTGATTATTCAATGCAATAGGAGTAAGAATATTGAACGACAAGGCATAGAAGCGAGTACTTGGTATGGTTTGAATACGCCTTTTGTTAGTTTGCGTTGTTTTTTTGACCGAATAGTGAAAAATCTGCAATATAGGGCGTGTCTATCTTCTCGAGGCTGAGTAGAATGGGGCAACGTAGAATGAAGCTATTTCATTACATAGAATTTAACAAGGTAGGCCGAGATGTCTTTTGAAGTACTGGAACAACTAGAAGCAAAAATTCAAACTGCAGTTGACACTATCGCTCTTCTTCAAATGGAAGTTGAAGAGTTGAAGGAAGAGAAAGTTCAACTGGCTAGTCAAGCAGACGAGCTGCGTAGCAGCCGCGAAGAACTTGAACAAAAGGCTGAAGTTATGCAGCGTGAGCACACCCAATGGCAAGAACGCATTCGTAACCTACTTGGTAAAATGGACGAAGTAGAATAAATCGTCAGTCTCTTAGATTTGTGAAAAGCACTCCTTGTGAGTGCTTTTTTTGTATTTAGTTGGTCGAACCAGTCAGACTATTGCGATCTCACGCTTTCGCTCACAAGTTGAACACGTATACTAGCGCAAAACAGGCAAAGGATAATTGAGAATGAAAACGCGTGATAAAATAGTGCATGCCGCCCTTGAGTTATTCAACTCAGACGGTGAACGTAACGTGACGACCAACCATATCGCTGCTTATATCGAGATCAGTCCCGGTAACCTGTATTATCATTTCAGCAACAAGCAAGAAATTGTTCGCGATATTTTCACGCTTTATTCTCAGGAGTTGATCGAGCGATTTACGCCTGTTCAAGGGCAGCAAGAAAGCTTAGCGTTGCTGAAGCATTACCTCAATTCGATTTTTACCCTGATGTGGAAGTACCGTTTTTTCTACGCTAACTTGCCAGAAATCTTACAGCGAGACGAAAAGCTGCATGAAGAATACATCGTCGTGCAAGAGAGATTACAAGGAAACTTAGTCAATATACTGCGTGCCTTTGTTGAGCTTGAATTACTTTGCTTAAACGAGAAAGAGCTAAAGTCCATGGTGACGACATTACATATGATGGCCGTGGGTTGGTTGAGCTATCAATCTGCTATGTCTCCCAAGACTAAAATCACGGAAGAGGTGATTCAACAAGGGATGCTGCATATGATTAATGTGGTTAAGCCAGTGGCGACATCAAAAGGCCAAGAGCAGCTCGCGCTGCTTGAAGATGGCGTAAAAATGATGGGTGGCGCGAGCGCTTAGTTAGCAGCGACACACTGTTCGCTCATGTCATATAGCCAATTCGTATTTCAATAAACCCTGCTGCCACAGTAGGGTTTATTGTTATTCAGTCGCAACTATTTCCGATGAAAGGACGCAAGATGCACTACGATGTTTTTAATGGCGATGCGGATGGTATATTGTCGCTATTGCAACTGAGGTTGTCAGATCCCAAACCGGCTAAACTCATCTCCGGTATTAAGCGTGATATTGCGTTGCTTGAGCGCGTACCTCTTCAAGAGGTTAGCTCGGTAACGGTACTTGATATCTCGATGGATAAGAACAGAGCGGCACTCAATGCTCTGTTAGCTCATCAGGTCCCCGTCACCTATATCGATCATCACAAGGCAACACAGCCACCAGAGTCGGTGTATTTGACCCGTCATATCGATCTCGATGCGAACACTTGTACGGCCTTAATCGTCAATGACCAACTTGCAGGGCAACATCGATTATGGGCAATCACTGCGGCGTATGGAGACAATATGATTGCTAGCGCGGAGTCACTGGCGGATAAAGCAAATCTCAGTGATGTTGATCGGCATTTTTTGCGTCAACTAGGCACCTTGGTTAACTACAATGGCTACGGAGAAAAGCTGGAGGATTTGCATGTTTCTCCGGTCGATTTATACCAACAGCTATTACGCTATCGAACGCCCTTTGCATGCAGAGAAGATGCCTATTCCCCGTATTACGTATTATTAGCAGCATTTGAAAAAGATCAGTCGGCACTGAGTCAAGCGACGACGCTTTTTGATTCTGACACGCTCCAAGTGGTGTCGCTACCTGCGACGGCGGCGGCAAGGCGTATGTCAGGGACGTATATCAATGAACTCGCCAACCGACACCCTTCGCGTGCGCATATTACGTTAGTAGAACGAGAGCAAAGAGGGAGTGATGGGCAGGTCTGTTATACCGTGTCGGTACGTGCGCCATTGAACAATAAGCAAGGCGCTGCTGCAATCTGTAGTCAATTTGATACAGGGGGAGGGAGAGAAGCCGCGGGTGGGATTAATCAGTTACCGCGAGCTTGCATCCAGCGACTTATTGATACGGCATTGGCTTATTACCAGTAATAAACTACCAGTAACAAGCTACTAGTAAGGCTTACCCTTAAGGCTGTGTTTGATTAGCGTTTTAGCCAGCTTTTTGGGTTTTGAACTTTACTGTTGCGACGAATCTCAAAATAGAGCGAGGCTCTTGATTGCCCACCCGTGTCACCAGCCAGTGCGATGGTTTCTCCAGCGGCGACTTTGTCCCCTTCTTTTTTGAGTAGCGTTTGGTTGTAGCCATAGAGTGTCATGTCACCTTTGCCGTGATCGAGCAACACTACCAGCCCATATCCCCGTAAGTAATCAGCAAATACGACCGTGCCCGAGTAGACAGACTTGATGGGCGTGCCGTATTTGGCGGAAATAACCATGCCTTTCCAGCTTGCTTGGCCTGTTTGCTTGGTACCAAAGTTATGTAAAACGCTGCCTTTGATTGGCCATGGCAGTTTGCCTTTTTGTCTGGCGAGTCCATCCATGGGGACTTGATTACGTTTGGCGGCTTTGACAATCTCGGCTTTTAGGCGGGTTTCATTACGCTGCAATTCAGTTAAGTAGGTTTTATCACTGGAGATGCTTTTCTTGATCTTGCCGAGTGTGCTTTTCCGGCTACGTTGATTTTTTGCCAATGTATCGCGTTTGTCTTTTTGTTGTTGAAGCAGCTGCGCGATTTGGTTGCGCTCTAATTCAAGGGCTCTTTCACTTTCAACAAGTTGTTGTTCCGTGGTGGACAGTTGTTCTAATGTGTCGGCCCGAGCGGCAGCAAGGTGCTGATAGTATTGACTGATGCGATCATCGTTGGAGTTGTTATTAAACATACTAGAGGTATTACGGTTCTGCTTGGTGATGTAATACGTCTGTACGAGTTCAGCTAATATTTTTTGCTGAATCTTTTTTTGTTCAGTGAGGGCAATAACACGCTGATGTAGGTTATCAATATTTTGATTAGCCGTGGCCAGTTGTGAGGTGGTGGATTGAATATTCTTTTCAATGTTCGAGATGCCAATCTCTTGCTCACGTAACGACTTTTGCAGCTTATCTAGCTCTTTTTGTTGCTGGCTTAATCCCTGCTGTTGACGCTTTATCTCACTTTTTACACCAGAAAGCTCATTTTGGCTCGCGGCGCTGTTTAGTGGTGCAATGGCCGTAGCAACACCAATAATGAGGGTCGTGAGAGCAACAAGGAAGTGCGTCTTGTGATTAGAGTGCATGTCGTATCCGCTGAGAGAAGAGGGCAAGTCCGTCTTAGGTCACTACTTTATTGAAAAGCGATAATAGGTGCAAGCATACAAAAACGCCGACGCATAAGCATCGGCGTTTTATCAGACTTGTGTCATTACTTTACAAGAATGTCGCCTGACATTTCAGCAGGAATGCTCATGCCTGTCATTGATAGCATGGTTGGTGCTAGGTCTGACAGTTTACCGCCTTCTTTGAACTCGATGTCCTGGTTACCAATATAGATAAGAGGAACAGGAAGATTGGTGTGAGCCGTATGAGTGCCGCCAGTGACTGGGTCAACCATCATTTCCGCATTACCATGGTCAGCCGTGATCAGCATTTGACCATCCACTTCTTTGATGGCTTCAACGATTTTCGCAACGCTTGCATCCAAAGCTTCAATCGCTTGTTCTGCAGCTTCGTAAACGCCAGTGTGACCAACCATATCTGCGTTTGGATAGTTACAGATGATAGTGTCGTATTTGCCTGACTTAATAGCAGCAACCATTTTCTCAGTCAGCTCTTCAGAGCTCATTTCTGGCTGTAGGTCATACGTCGCCACTTTTGGAGAAGCAACAAGCTGACGCTCTTCGCCGTCAAATTCGTTCTCAACACCACCATTGAAGAAGAAAGTCACGTGTGCGTACTTCTCTGTTTCAGAGATACGTAGTTGAGTCTTACCTTCTTTAGATAGCCACTCACCGTAGGTGTTTTCTAGAGATGCTGGTGGGAATGCGCAAAGCAGAGGGATATCGGCTGCGTATTGCGTTAGCATAACAAAGTCGACTGCTGGGAATACTTTACGCTCAAAGCCTTCAAATGCAGGAACGAATGCACGAGTGATTTCACGAGCACGGTCAGCACGGTAGTTCATAAAGATAACTGCATCGCCATCAACGATAGCAGCAGACTCTTGACCTTCAGCACGTAGCTCAGTTGGCGCAACAAACTCATCGTTTTCTTCACGAGCGTAAGCCGCTTCTAGACCAGCAACAGCCGAGTCAAACGTGTAGGCACCTTCTGCTTGAGTAAGCAGGTCGTAGGCTTTTTCAACGCGATCCCAGTTGTTGTCTCGATCCATTGCGTAGTAACGACCAACAAGAGAAGCCACACGGCCTTTACCAAGCTCAGTAAAGAGCGCTTCAAAGCGTTTTAGTGAACCTTCAGCACTGCGTGGTGGCGTATCACGACCATCTAGGAAGCAGTGTAGGTAGATTTTTTCAGCGCCACGCTCAGCAGCCATTTTAACGGCAGCGTAAATGTGGTCCTCGTGAGAGTGAACACCACCTGGAGACATTAGCCCCATAAGGTGAACCGCTTTACCTGCGGCGATGGCTTTATCCATTGCAGCAGCGAGTACTTCGTTTTGACCAAATTCACCGTCAGCGATAGATTTAGTAATACGAGTCAAGTCTTGGTAGACCACTCGGCCGGCACCAATATTAGTGTGACCCACTTCAGAGTTACCCATTTGACCATCTGGAAGACCGACGTCCATACCAGAAGCTGAAATAAGTGTGCGTGGATTGTTTGCCCACAAGCCGTCCATTACTGGAGTTTTTGCGTTGTTGATTGCGTTGCTTGCGTTATCTTCACGGTATCCCCAACCGTCAAGAATGACTAGAGCCATAGGCTTCTTAGCTGACATAGTTATAACCTCGTCGAATCTAAAATAACTTTACTGAAAACAAATTAGCGTAATTTTACTACACTTTTTAACCAAAACAGTAGTGGCAGATCAAATATTGTTTGTGATTACCGTAGCTTGTTTTCAGTTTTTTGAAAGTTAATTGCACACATTAATTGTTGTAATGAGGTAATCATAGACACAATGCGTCGCTGATTCCTTAAATGCTTAGCCATTAATAGCGCAGATGTAGGAGACAGACCAATTGTTTTGCGCTATTGCTGCAATAGCGAAAGAGGGATCTCAATTATTTATTCGAAACAAGTTCCCCCCTCGCCAGAGGGCGGCGAAGCCGTTATACTCCTCGTCTGAATTTCATCTTCAACTAATTAAGAGCGCAAGCTATGCAAGAGTACTTAGATTTTTTACAACAAAATATGATCATGGCCGTGGTTTGGGCCGCACTTTTTGTTGCTCTGATTGCCAACTTCGTGAAGTCTGCCAATGCAGCGTACAAAGAGATTTCAGCCGCGCAGGTGACTCAAATGATGAACCATGACAGTGCACTTGTTGTGGATATTCGTTCAAAAGACGATTTCAAACGTGGTCACATTACTGACGCTGTTAACGTACTTCCTTCTGATATCAAAGCTGAATCTACGCCTAGCCTTGAAAACAAAAAATCAGACCCAATCATTGTGGTATGTAAGACGGGTCAGACTGCACAAGAGAGTGCAAACTTGCTTGCTAAATCAGGTTTTGAACAGGTTTACGTGCTTAAAGGCGGCCTGTCAGCTTGGAGTGAAGCAAACCTGCCGCTGATTAAAGGTAAGAAGTAACCCTAGTAATTGAGTGTTTTCGCGGCATTTCTTACCTAGGGATGTGATAAATGCCACGGAATTAGCGGTTCGCCTAGTCATAAAACATCGGCTCGGCTAGTCTGCCAGACAACTCAAAAACGGTTTCGTTAATTTTAGACGTATTATAAAGGATATTCATCATGGCTGAAGCAGCACCTCAAGAAGCACAACAGAATTTCACAATTCAACGTATCTTTCTAAAAGATCTTTCTTTTGAAGCGCCGAACTCTCCGGACATGTTTCAAAAAGAATGGAACCCAGACGTTAAGCTAGACCTAGACACGCAAAGCCGTGAACTAGGACAAGGCGTTTACGAAGTGGTACTTCGTCTAACGGTTACGGTTAAGAATGCAGAAGACACAGCATTCCTTTGTGAAGTTCAACAAGGTGGTATTTTCACAGCTGAGCAAATGGAAGCAGGTCAATTGGCACATTGCCTTGGCGCTTTCTGCCCGAACATTTTGTTCCCTTATGCTCGTGAAACAATCTCTAGCCTAACGATGAAAGGTACGTTCCCACAATTGAACCTAGCACCAGTTAACTTTGATGCATTGTTCATGAACTACCTTCAGCAGCAAGCTCAAACAGAAGATCAAGCTGAAGCGTAATTCGCTGTGTGTTGCAGGGCTATCGCTTTGCAAGAACGAGTAATCTTTTTGAAAATGCACAGCGCCTAGCGATGTGCATTTTTTATTTTTACGGTTAAGGTTAAGCTTTTAGAAGACGAAAGTCTGAGAGACTAAACTGTTAGCTGTGGCTTTCAAATTATGACGTGGTGGTGTTATGAGTAACGCATACGGGAAAGAAATTTCAATGACAGTCATTGGCGCGGGCTCCTACGGGACATCGCTAGCCATTTCTCTGGCACGAAACGGTGCAAACGTAGTCATTTGGGGACATGATCCTGAGCATATGGCTCGCCTAGAGGCAGATCGAGCGAACCATGACTTTTTGCCAGGAATAGACTTTCCTGAGTCACTCATTGTTGAATCCGATCTTCAAAAAGCGGTGCAAGCCAGCCAGGATTTATTGGTTGTTGTTCCGAGCCATGTATTTGGTGTTGTGCTAGAGAGCATGAAGCCGCATTTGCGCGAAGACAGCCGTATCTGTTGGGCAACCAAAGGACTCGAGCCTGAAAGCGGTCGCCTTCTAAAAGACGTTGCTAGCGATATTATTGGTGATGGCTACCCTTTAGCGGTACTTTCTGGTCCGACATTCGCAAAAGAATTAGCGGCTGGAATGCCGACGGCTATTGCTGTCGCGTCGACTAATACGCAGTTTGTGACTGAATTGCAGGACAAAATCCATTGCAGTAAAACGTTCCGCGTTTATGCCAATGATGACTTCATCGGCATGCAACTAGGCGGTGCAGTTAAAAACGTGATTGCGATTGGTGCTGGTATGTCGGATGGCATTGGCTTTGGGGCCAATGCGCGTACTGCATTGATCACGCGAGGTCTAGCTGAAATGACTCGCTTAGGTGTCGCGATAGGGGCAAAGCCGGATACCTTTATGGGAATGGCCGGGCTTGGCGATTTAGTGCTGACCTGTACCGATAACCAGTCTCGTAACCGACGTTTTGGCTTGGCATTAGGTCAGGGTAAAGATGTCGATTCTGCACAAACTGAAATTGGCCAAGTGGTTGAAGGTTATCGTAATACCAAAGAGGTTTGGTTGTTGTCACAAAGAGTCGGTGTAGAGATGCCAATTGTTGACCAAATCTATCAAGTATTGTATCAAGGAAAGGATGCGATGCTTGCTGCGCAAGATCTACTAGCAAGGGATAAAAAAGCAGAGAAGCAATAAGCGTTGTAAAATAAGCGCTGAAGCATATGCGTCATCGCTTTGTGTGTTACGTTTACATTGATGTTACGCAAGATGGTGAAGTTACGACGCACGGCTTTTAAGGCTAGATACTACTCTTAGGACAGAACATGAAACACTGTGAAAAACAAAAAGTATGGCAGTGCATTATAAAAGAAGCGCGTAAGCAGTCGGAAGAAGAGCCGATGCTGGCGAGCTTTTATCATGCCACAATCATTAATCATGAAAGCTTAGGGGCGGCATTAAGTTATATTCTCGCGAATAAACTTAAGACCGCGTCTATGCCGGCCATGGCGGTACGTGAAGTGGTAGAGCAAGCTTTTGCAGCAGACCCTTCGATTACTGATGCTGCGGCTTGTGATATTTGTGCCACAGTGAATCGTGACCCTGCAGTTTCTATGTATTCAATGCCGCTTTTGTATCTAAAGGGATTTCATGCCCTGCAGGGTTATCGCGTCGCCAACTGGCTATGGAAGCAAGGCCGAGTCGCATTAGCCACGTATTTACAAAACCAGATCTCAGTGGCGTGCCAGGTGGACATTCATCCTGCGGCATGTATTGGTAAAGGTATCATGCTCGATCACGCGACAGGTATCGTCGTCGGTGAGACGGCGGTGGTCGAAAATGATGTGTCGATACTTCAAGATGTGACCTTAGGTGGTACAGGAAAAGAGGGCGGTGACCGTCACCCTAAAATTCGCGAAGGCGTGATGATAGGCGCTGGTGCCAAGATTCTTGGTAACATTGAAGTGGGCGTAGGTGCAAAAATTGGTTCGTGTTCAGTGGTACTGCAGGCCGTCCCTGCGCATACCACTGTCGCTGGGGTGCCTGCTAAAATCGTCGGTAAGCCTAAAACGGATATGCCTTCTTTAGATATGGACCAGCAATTTAATGGTAAGTCACAAACTTTTGTCGGTGGTGATGGTATCTAAACCTTAGTCAAACCAGCGATATCTTAATGGAACGTCTCAGAGGAAAAAGCTCAGTGTAAGCACTGGGCTTTTCGTATTTTTACCGCGTATAAATACGCCAGTATGCCGCCCACAACGTTACCCACCGCTACGCCAATGAAGAGCCCTTCCAACGAATACCAGTAATTGCCAATCGCCGCGGCGGGGAGTGTGAATATGAACAAACGCATCGCACTCCACATAAAGGCCTTATTCGGTAAGTGAAGCGCATTGAGTCCGCTGCCTAACATCATGATAATCCCCTGGAACCCGTAGCTAAATGGAACAACGAGCAAGTAATGCCACAGGATTTCCCGTACCGCCGCTTCTTGAGAAAACATGGCTGAAATCGGAATACTGAGTGGCACCATCATAATAAATACCATCAGCTGAAATAGGATTGAAAAACGCATGCTGAGGAATAACCCTGAGAAACTTCGCTCCGGTTGTTTGGCACCAAAGTTCTGCGACATAAAAGGCGTTAAGGCTGAGCTTAAAGAAATGAGGACCAGAATGAGTAAAGACTCCACTCGTTGCGCTGCGCCATAAGCGGCGATGGCAGCCGTGCCGTGAACGGAGAGCATCTTCATTAAGATAGCGCCAGAAATAGGCGACATCGCAGTGGATAAAGCAGACGGAGTGCCAATTTTCAAAATAGCTGCCCAGTCTTTTAGTAGAGCGGCGGGGTTAATTTTCCCCAGCAGTTTTTCGCGTTTAGTTAAGACGAAAAGCGAACCCAGCAAAGCGCCAAACCAAGCAAAACCACTGGCAATGGCGGCACCTTGAATACCGAGTTCAGGGAACGGACCTATGCCAAAGATGAACAGTGGATCCAAAATACCGTTTAATACTCCAGAGAGCATCATGATTTTAGCTGGCGTTTTGGTATCGCCTGTGGCTCGAATGGCACTATTACCTGCCATCGGGATAACCAACAGTGGGATAGTAAAATACCAAATCACCATGTATTGGTCGATGAGTGGAATGATATCGTCGCTGGCACCTAGCATGCGAAACAGCGGATCAATGGTAAATAGCCCAAGCGTAGAGGCGAGGGTGACCAAGATAACCGCAAGAATGAGACCATGAGTGGTAAATTGTGCGGCATTGCGAGTATTACCTTGTCCCAGTAGTCGACCAATGATCGTAGAAAGGCCAACACCAATGCCCATGGTGATGCAATTCACCCCAAATGTGACGGGAAAAGTAAAACTGACCGCGGCGAGTGACTGGGTACCCAGTAAAGCAATGAAGAAGGTGTCAACGAGGTTGAAAGCTAAGATTGCCACCATGCCAAACACCATGGGAACCGTCATTTGCTTGAGCACTGTGGGAATAGGGGCAGAAAGCAGCCCGTGCTTATCTTGCATAGAATTCATCGTTGATGAAACAGGGGCTTAGGATACAGGAATTCCATAAATCGTGCGAGAATCACATGGATCCTTATCTCTTGATGGTGGCAAAGCTCAATTTCGTTATTTTTGTCACAAAATTTTGGCGTCTGCCCCTTGGGATCAACCCAATCGCCCCCAACATAATTATCACAAGCCGAATTAAGGCATTCTCAAGCTAACATATTAATTAATTCAGGAGACACGACCGATGAATATCCGTCCTCTACACGACCGCGTGATCGTTGAGCGCAAAGAAGTTGAATCTAAATCTGCTGGTGGCATCGTTCTTACGGGTTCTGCTGCAGAAAAATCAACACGTGGTACGGTGCTGGCTGTAGGTAATGGCCGCATTTTAGAAAACGGGTCAGTTCAAGCATTGGACGTTAAAGTGGGTGACACGGTTATCTTCGCTGAAGGCTACGGCACGAAAACAGAAAAAATCGACGGTAAAGAAGTCTTGATTATGTCTGAAAATGACATCATGGCTATCGTAGAATAATTAAGTAGACGTTGAGTAATTTTTTACTCTAAACAAGCTATCCACTGAATTTAGATAAGGAAATAAACAATGGCTGCTAAAGACGTTAAGTTTGGCAACGACGCACGAATCAAAATGCTAGAAGGTGTTAACGTTCTAGCTGACGCGGTAAAAGTAACACTGGGTCCTAAAGGCCGTAACGTGGTACTAGACAAATCTTTCGGTGCACCAACGATTACTAAAGATGGTGTTTCTGTTGCGCGTGAAATTGAACTGGAAGACAAATTCCAGAACATGGGCGCACAAATGGTGAAAGAAGTCGCTTCTCAAGCTAATGATGCGGCGGGTGACGGAACCACGACAGCAACCGTACTGGCTCAATCTATCATTTCAGAAGGTTTGAAAGCCGTTGCTGCTGGCATGAACCCAATGGATCTAAAGCGCGGTATCGACAAAGCAGTATTGGCTGCGGTTGAAGAGCTAAAAGCGCTGTCTGTTGAGTGTAAAGATACCAAAGCTATTGCTCAGGTGGGTACGATTTCTGCAAACTCTGACGCGACAGTGGGTAACATCATTGCTGAAGCGATGGAAAAAGTAGGCCGTGATGGCGTTATTACCGTTGAAGAAGGTCAGGCTCTACAAGATGAGCTAGACGTAGTAGAAGGTATGCAATTTGATCGCGGTTACCTATCTCCTTACTTCATCAACAACCAAGAAGCTGGCAGTGTTGATCTAGAGAGCCCGTTCATTCTTCTTATCGATAAGAAAGTATCGAACATCCGTGAACTGCTACCAACACTAGAAGCGGTTGCTAAAGCATCTCGTCCACTGCTAATCATTGCAGAAGACGTAGAAGGTGAAGCACTAGCAACGTTAGTTGTGAACAACATGCGCGGCATCGTGAAAGTGGCTGCTGTTAAAGCTCCGGGTTTCGGTGATCGTCGTAAGTCTATGCTACAAGATATCGCAATCCTAACTGGCGGTACGGTGATTTCTGAAGAAATCGGCCTAGACCTTGAGAAAGTAACATTAGAAGACCTAGGTCAAGCTAAGCGCGTAACAATCACCAAAGAAAACTCCACCATCATTGATGGCGCGGGTGATGAAGCGATGATTCAAGGTCGTGTAACACAGATTCGTCAGCAAGTTGAAGACGCGACATCTGATTACGACAAAGAAAAACTTCAAGAGCGCGTAGCGAAATTGGCTGGCGGTGTAGCGGTGATTAAAGTAGGCGCTGCAACAGAAGTTGAAATGAAAGAGAAGAAAGACCGTGTTGAAGATGCACTTCATGCAACACGTGCTGCTGTTGAAGAGGGTGTTGTTGCTGGTGGTGGTGTTGCACTTATCCGCGCGGCATCGAAAGTTGCTGGCCTTGAAGGCGACAATGAAGAGCAAACAGTGGGTATCCGCGTAGCACTTCGCGCAATGGAAGCACCAATTCGTCAAATCACAGCAAATGCAGGTGATGAAGAGTCTGTGGTAGCTAACAACGTGAAAGCGGGCGAAGGTAACTACGGTTACAACGCGGCAACAGGTGAATACGGCGATATGATTGCAATGGGTATCCTTGACCCAACAAAAGTAACGCGTAGCGCACTACAATTTGCCGCATCGGTTGCGGGTCTTATGATCACAACGGAAGCAATGGTGACAGACGCACCACAAAAAGACGCACCAGCGATGCCTGACATGGGCGGAATGGGCGGCATGCCAGGTATGATGTAATTCATCAGAAAGTGCCTACAGAGCCAGGGGGAGACCTCTGGCTTTTTTTGTGCCTGCTTCAATAATAATCAATATCATCGCTAACATGTTACAGGATATGACAATATACTGACATTACCTATGGTTACCAACCATAGCATCGTCTATAGTTATGAAAGACAAACGATCATGTCAGTGGAGACAAAATAATGAAAAAAGTCGTATCAGCCATCGCAGTGGCAGCAGCACTATCTATTTCCCCGATGGCGCTAGCAGATAGCACGCCAGTTATGTTTTCATCTTTAAATGGATTTAATGCACCCGATGCCAATGCAGTTGGTGGTGTTCGTTTATCTGTTCTTCACGGTCAAGTGAATGAAGTGAAAGGTGTCGACTTCTCTGTATTAGGTATGTCTGAAACACAGCGTACAACCGGTGTAAACTTTGGTCTTTTCTTTGGTGCTTCTAAAGTGACTCAAGAAATGAAAGGTGCGTCACTTGGTATCTTTAACTGGAATACAGGTTTAACAACAGGTGTTAACCTTGGTATGGTCAACGTAACGAACGACGTAAAAGGCCTGAACTGGAGTGCGGTGAACTACTCTGAAGGTAACACTATGGCTGATATTGGTATCGCCAGTTTCTCTAAGAAATCTAATTTCCAATTGGGTATTTTTAACAAAACGAATACTATCGACGGTGTTCAGATTGGTCTAATTAACTGTGCAGACAACGGTTTCTTCAAGTGCTTCCCAATTGTTAACTTCGCTAAATAATTTTGATTCACTCAGTGTAATAACACGGAGTTAATTGCCAAAGCGTGAGATAAAAGCCCCGAATACTCGATGTTTCGGGGCTTTTTTATGCCTATATTTTTACTTTCTACGTTTTGAGCGTCGTTGGAAGGTTTGGTGGACACCGCGGCGTAAGCTTTGAAAGCTGCTCTCTGCTTTATCGACACCAAGTAGTATGGTGAGTGCCAGTAAAGTTAGGATGATGGAGGCCTTGTAATGCCCTAGCCCAATCATCATGCCCAGACCAGCAAGCAGCCAGATGACAGCAGCAGAAGTCACACCGTGGATTTTACCATTTTCAGACATCATGACTCCAGCGCCTAAAAAGCCGACACCAGTAATGATTTGTCCTAATACTCGGGCTTGATCAAGGGTATTTGGGGATAAGGATATCGCCATTGACATGAAGAGGTAGGTGCCAGAGAGCACTAAAATGGATGTTCGGATGCCAACGGGTTTACCACGTGTTTGCCTTTCAAGGCCAATAAGTGTGCCATTGAGCATACAGCATGTCAGTGCCTGCCATGAGAATGGACCTAAATCGAAAAACGCTGCTAATTCCACAAATATGCTCCCCTCAAAAAAAGCAGTATCTGTTTATTAGACCGGGCAGGCGAACAAATAAATTTTGTCGAGACGAAAAACGTTATTCAAGATGAAGATCGAGTGGCGTCTTGCTGGTTTTGCCTCCCTCTTCACGAGTAAGTTTGGGAACTAAATAGCCGGAGACACGCTCGATTAATCCATGCATTAGCTGTTTCGCTTGATGATCGTCGACAAAGTAATGCGCCGCACCTTGCACTTTATCAAGTACGTGCAGGTAGTAGGGCAGTATTCCACTGTTAAACAGTGCATGACTCAGCGCAACTTGGCTCTCAACATTGTCATTGATGCCTTTTAGTAACACGCTTTGATTAAGTACTGTGACGCCTGCTCGCTTGATTTGTTGTATCGCCAGCGATAGGGCGGGATTAATTTCGTTAGCATGGTTGATGTGTGTAACCAGAACGGTATTTAATCGCGTCTCTTGTAGTATCTCACACAGTGACTCCGTGATGCGGTCAGGAATCACCACTGGCAAGCGAGAGTGAATACGTAGAGTATTAACGTGCGAGATAGATTCTATATGTTGGATAAGCCATTCGATATCTTTGTCCTTCGCCATTAATGGATCACCCCCCGAGAGAATGACTTCGTTGATGTCTGGTTGGTTGGCAATATAGTCCAGCGCTAACTGCCAGTTTGCTTTGTTGCCTTTATTATCTTCATAGGGGAAGTGACGTCGGAAGCAATAGCGGCAGTTAACCGCACAGCCACCTTTGACTATCATTAACGCGCGACTTTGGTACTTGTGCAGTAATCCGGGAACCACGGAACCTTGTTCTTCTAGCGGATCTTCTGAATACCCAGCATGGACGTCGAACTCTTGGCTTAATGGCAGTACTTGTTGTAAGAGCGGGTCGTATGGGTTGCCTTTTTCCATTCGTTCGACAAAGCTTTGAGGGACACGCATCGGAAATAGTTTCCTTGCACGTAGGCCGCTTTCCCATGGCGCCGTATCAATTTCTAGTTGTTTAAGCAACTGATACGGGTCTGAGATCGCATTGGATAGCTGTTTGAGCCAGTTTTGCTCAACAGAAACAAGATTTCGGGTTATGATAGGCGACATTAAATTTTAACTCGAAGAATACTAAGAGGATACAATGGCTACTGTTAGCACTAATGAATTTAAAGGCGGTTTGAAATTAATGCTGGATAACGAGCCTTGCGTGATTCTAGAAAATGAATACGTGAAGCCAGGTAAAGGTCAAGCATTTAACCGTGTTAAAATTCGTAAACTACTGTCTGGTAAGGTGTTAGAGAAAACATTTAAGTCAGGCGAGAGCTTTGAAGTCGCTGACGTCATGGATATCGATCTAGATTACCTATACTCAGACGGTGAATTCTACCACTTTATGAACAATGAAACATTCGAACAAATCGCTGCAGACGTAAAAGCGGTGGGTGACAATGCGAAATGGTTGGTAGAAAACAACCCTTGTATGATTACACTTTGGAACGGCACGCCGATTTCTGTTACGCCAGCTAACTTTGTTGAGCTAGAAGTAACAGAAACCGATCCTGGTCTAAAAGGTGATACACAAGGTACAGGCGGTAAGCCTGCGACATTAACAACGGGTGCCGTTGTACGTGTTCCGCTATTTATTCAAATCGGTGAAGTGGTAAAAGTTGACACTCGTACTGCAGAATATGTAGGCCGTGTTAAGTAATATTGCTTTCGAGATTAAAAAGGTCGCTTAGGCGACCTTTTTTTATGTTTGAAATCCAGTTTATGTTTAAGACATAGAGGGCGTTATTCCTGCGGACGCCAACTTAATGCACTGGCAACCGTACCGAGCGCAAGGGTATTCATTTCTGTATTGGGTAAGTTGGCCAGTGTTTGAAGTGTTATCGTACCATTGGTTTGCGCGGCAGCAATCTCTTGGCTGCCTCTGCTAAAGCTATAGCCAAGCGGATTATCGACACTCATCAGTAGACCTTCACCTTCGTGAATCGACTCAACGTTAAAGTGGGTACTACCGAGTCGAATGAAGCCGATTTCTTTCTTCGCCGTTGATAGGCTGATCGCTTCAGACTTTCTTGCCATCTCATACTCACCAATCGCTTGACCCGCTTCACTGATCTGACAAATGTACGGCCCGTTACCACCAAACGAAAAGCTGCCGAGATCGACGCTGGTGCCACCGCCACTACAAACAAGTGTCCAAGTTTCCCCGCTGTCAGTGCGAGTGATTTCTGCAACCATGTCCCCTTCTTTACTATTAATGGTATTAAACCAAGAACTCGTGGACGCACTACGTGAGTATTTTCCGTGATAGAGACCCGCTATATCAAATGAACCTTCGGGACCGAATCCCCAAAATGTGCCATCGGTTTTTAGTGTGAGCTCTGGTTGTGCAGAAACCGCGTCTGATTTTTTCATATCAACGGTGCTACCACACCCAAAAAGAGCACTGGAAATAACCAGTGCGCAAATAGACTTTTTCATTGTTACATCTCTTTTTTATTATAAATCGGCGCGGATTGTATAGGGGGAGGAAATGAAGGAATGTAAGAGATTGTCTGAATGGATGATGGCTCACACACTGGTAGATAATAAAAAGGGTAGCGAATTCGCTACCCTTTTCGGCATTTTGAACGTTAAATCATAAAGATAAAGATCACTGCTAATGCACTAATAAGACCTGCAAAGAAATAGCACGCAATTTTGCCTGCCACACCAGCGTGAATTTTTAGATCATGCATACCATGGTGAAGGCGGTGCATCGCATGCCACATTGGTAAGGCTAATGTGGCGATGACAAAGAGTGCACCGATAAAGCTAGTGGCAAAGCCTGCAACTCGCTCATAGCTTAATGCTTGCGCGTCGATGATGCCCATTGGCACAAGAATGCCAAGGACAAGAATAGTAACAGGAGTAATCATGGCAAACCATGAGCCGCCTGCACCAAATAGTCCCCACCATACGGGCTCGTCTGAACGTTTAGGGTTTTGGTTAATCACAGTGGTCTCCTTAGACGATAATCAGCACAATGAGAGAAATTGCTGCAACGGCCGCCCATTGCGCGAGCACGATGGTTTTCTTTTCTACCGCTTTACCTTTTAATTTAATCGGCATGACTTGCGGCATCATGCTAAAAAAGGTTTGAGCGTGGAATAAGCTGCCCGCTAGTGCAACAATGTTGATGGCAATCACGATTGGATTGGCCATAAATGCTAGCCAGCCTTGCCAGGCCTCTGGTCCTTTCACCAGCGCCCCTAAACCAAAGGTTAGGAAAATTGTGAATAGAATCAGTGGCAATACCGTGGCTTCACGCAGCATGTAGAAACGGTAGAAAGGGTGATTTTTCCACCAAGTGCGTTTTATTTCACGAACGTACGGTTTTCTATTGCTCATGGTTATGCCTCCACATTCTTTGGTGAGCCATCAGGCTTAAGCATGGCAATAACAAAGTCTTTTGAAGATTCAATTTTGCCTTGGTTTACCGCAGCAGCCGGATCGACATTTTTAGGGCAAACATCCGAGCAATAGCCGACAAAGGTACAACCCCATGCGCCATTTTCACCGTTAATTAGCGCCATGCGCTCGCTCTTGCCATTGTCACGGCTATCGAGGTTATAGCGATGGGCAAGTGTCAGAGCGGCAGGGCCAATAAACTCAGGGTTTAGTCCGAATTGAGGGCAAGCCGCGTAACAAAGGCCACAGTTGATACAGCCAGCAAACTGTTTGTATTTGGCCATTTGCTCTGGCGTTTGCAGGTTTGCGCCATCTTCTGGGGTACGGTCATTGCCAATGATATAAGGTTTAATGGCTTCTAGGCGCTCAATAAACGGCGTCATGTCGACAATCAAATCTTTTTCGATTGGGAAGTTTGCTAATGGCTCGATGGTGACGCCACCCGTGTAGTCTCGTAAGAAGCTTTTACAAGCTAATTTAGGCACACCATTTACCATGATGCCGCAAGATCCACAAATCGCCATGCGACAAGACCAACGGTAAGATAAGTCTTTGTCTAGGTTATCTTTGATATAGCCAATAGCGTCAAGTACAGACATGGTTTCATCAAATGGGACATCAAACATCTGCATGCGAGGCTCAGAGTCTTTCTCCGGGTCGTAACGCATGATTTCTACTTTTTGAATGCGATTTGCTGACATTATGCTTGCTCCTCTGCATTGTTTTCTTGAGCAGCTTTTGCTTCGGCAGCGGCAGCTTTCTCAGCAGCTTCACCGTAAAGGCGCGCTTTAGGTTGGGATTTGGTGATTTTCACGTCGCTATAATCAATGCTCGGCGCGTTGTCTTCTTGGAAGAAAGCGAGAGAGTGTTTTAGGAAGTTTTCATCATCACGTTCTGTGCAGCCATCGTCTAAACGTTGGTGCGCGCCACGGGATTCTTTACGCAGAATGGCGGAGTGCACCATTGCTTCTGCTACTTCAAGACCGTAACCGACCTCGATGGCATAAAGTAAATCTGTGTTGAAGACTTTTCCTTTATCTTTAATGCCAATATTTTTATAACGCTGCTTAAGCTCAGCAATCTTGTCAAGTGTCGCTTGCATGAGATCTTCTTGACGATAGATGCCACAACCCGCTTCCATGGTATGACCCATCTCAGTGCGGATATCTGCCCAGTTTTCGTCACCATCTTGGTTGAGTAGGGCGGCAATGCGCGCTTCAACGGCTTCCACTTGTTTCGCAATTGCTGCGTCATCCCAGCCTTTAAAGGCTTGTGCACGTTCAACGGCTTGTTCACCTGCAACACGACCAAATACAACAAACTCAGCCAGTGAGTTGGAGCCTAGTCGGTTAGCACCGTGAAGGCCAACAGATGCACATTCACCGACTGCGAATAGACCTTGTATACGCGTTTCACATTGACCATTGGTCTCGATACCACCCATGGTGTAATGGACAGTTGGTCTAATTGGGATTGGCTCTTTGGCTGGATCAACGTTGACGTAAGCTTTGGCAAGTTCACAGATAAACGGTAGACGTTCTTGTAAGTACTCTTCGCCAAGGTGACGCAAGTCTAGGTGAACCACATCACCCAGTGGGTGTTTGATGGTATTGCCTTTTTGCTGCTCATGCCAAAATGCTTGAGAAACTTTGTCACGAGGACCCAGTTCCATGTATTTGTTTTTCGGCTCGCCTACTGGTGTCTCAGGGCCCATGCCGTAATCTTGTAGGTAACGGTAGCCGTTCTTGTTGACGATAATACCACCTTCACCACGACAACCTTCGGTCATCAGGATACCAGTGCCCGGAAGCCCTGTTGGGTGGTATTGCACGAATTCCATATCACGTAGTGGCACACCATGACGATAAGCCATTGCCATACCATCGCCAGTCACAATGCCGCCGTTAGTGTTACAGTGATAAACACGACCAGCGCCACCCGTTGCGAGTACAACAGACTTCGCTTTAATGGTCACGAGTTCGCCTTCCGACATATGAATGGCAATCAGACCTTGGACTTCGCCTTCCACAACAAGTAGATCAACCACAAAGTACTCATCAAATCGTTTGATTTGGTCATATTTCATTGAGGTCTGAAAAAGCGTATGTAGCATATGGAAGCCGGTTTTATCTGCAGCAAACCAGGTTCGTTCCACCTTCATGCCACCAAAACGACGAACGTTGACTTCGCCATTTTCTTTACGACTCCAAGGGCAGCCCCATTGCTCCATTTGGATCATTTCTTTGGTTGCGCTTTTGACGAAATACTCAACAACATCCTGTTCACAAAGCCAGTCACCACCGCCAACGGTATCGTTGAAGTGATTGTCTAGGCTATCTTCATCCTTGATTACAGCGGCAGAGCCACCCTCAGCCGCGACCGTGTGCGATCGCATCGGGTAAACTTTCGAGATAAGAGCAACTTCCATGTCAGGATTTGCTTCAGCGGCTGCAATAGCAGTTCGAAGACCAGCGCCACCAGCGCCGATGACTGCGATATCTGTGGTAATTGTCTTCACAGTTATCCTCCAGTGTGAGAGCGAGTTGAACTCGCGGGTGATAATTAGCGCTTAAATAAGCAGATAAAAACTAAGGGCTATAGTAGATAAGGCGCAGGGTAAAAAAATTGATTGAGTTAGGTTTTTTCATCGGAAATGCAAAGAGAGGCATAGTATTTATATGATGTGTGATTAACGTCACTTATAATTGTGGGGTATCTTTAAATTTGTACAATTATCAATAACTACAGCTAATGAGTTTGATTATGATTTACAACGACTGGCAACCTACAGCATCAATAGCTTTGCTAAAAAAACGAGCAGAGATTATTCACAACATGCGTCAATTTTTCTTATCAAGAGATGTCATGGAAGTGGAGACGCCAGCCATGAGCCATGCCACGGTCACGGATGTGCACTTGCAAACGTTTGACACTGAATTTGTTGGGCCAGGTTATGCAGACGGCAGGCGCTTGTATTTCATGACTAGCCCTGAATTTCATATGAAGCGACTGCTGGCGGCGGGGAGTGGCTGTATCTATCAGATAGCGAAGGCTTTTCGCAATGAAGAGAGCGGCCGTTACCATAATCCAGAGTTTACTATGTTGGAGTGGTACCGCGTTGGGTTTGATCATCATAAGCTGATGGATGAAATGGATGAACTATTGATGTTGGTATTAAAGGGAGAGAAAGCGGAGCGAATGACGTATCAACAAGCGTTTATTCAAGCACTATCCGTTTGTCCACTTACCGCTTCTATGTCTGAGCTTCGCGCCGCTGCCGGGACATTAGGCTTGTCTGATATTGCTGACAGTGAAGAGGACCGAGACACCTTATTGCAACTGCTATTTAGTATGGGCGTCGAAAGCCAAATTGGCTTGAACTCTCCCGCTTTTGTTTATGATTTCCCTGCTTCACAAGCGGCATTGGCGAAAGTGAATGCTAATGACCCAAGGGTGGCCGATCGCTTTGAGGTGTATTTCAAGGGAATCGAACTTGCCAACGGCTTTCATGAGTTGGATAACCCTAAAGAGCAACTCGCTCGCTTTGAGCAAGATAACCAAAAGAGGGTAGCAATGGGCTTACCTGTTCAACCGATTGATCATCATCTGATTGCTGCATTAGAGGCAGGGTTACCGCAATGTGCGGGCGTAGCGCTAGGGATTGACCGGCTGATTATGCTGGCTATCGGTGCTGAACATATCGATCAAGTGACGGCCTTTCCATTTCCGATAGCGTAATGTTCCTTAGTATCATTCGTTCCACTATTTTTAGCTTAACTGACGAGTATACCTGTACCAGTAACGGCGAGTAATGCACCTAGCCACGCGTAGCGGTTAGGTCGTTGCTTGGTGTATAACCAAAGTAGTGGTAATACCATAATAGGTGTTGTCGAAGAAAGCAGCGCCACCATGCCAACATTACCCGTTTGCAGTGCAAAGAGAATGAGCGTCATGCCAACAGCCATGGCAAGAAACCCGTTTAATGCAGTAATGCCGAAGATGGGCAGGGTAATTGGGTTGATACTTTTGGCAAGTCTCGCCCCAGTTAACCAAAATAGGCTATGGGCAATAAATGCTGTAATCATACGAATCGCAGATGCGGCAATAGGGTCGATAGCTGTTTGCATCACGGGTTTTGCTATAATCCCCCCAAGCGCCTGACACAGTGCCGCAGTAATACCGAGTGCGACACCCACCCAAACCTTTCCCTGAATCTCCTCTAAGCGACTTGCTGACGGCTTCGCCTGTTTACGACCAAAAAAGATAGCGGTGGCGACCCCAGAAAACACTAAAACCGAACCCATCAGTTCAATGGTATTCATGGTTTCAGAAAAAAGAAAGTAACCGAGTATGGCGGAGAAAACAGCGTGACAAGAGAACAGCAAACCCGCTTGGCGTGGTCCCATTCGATTTAAGCAAGCAAATAAGGCGGTATCGCCAATAAAGATCCCGATAAGGCCCGATAGTGCCATGGGGGTAATATGCGTATAGGCAACGCTTCCCCAGCCATTGGTGAGCAGTGCCATGGTGGTCAGTATGCAGGCAGTGCACCCCATTCTCCATCGACTATAGGCAAAAGAGCCGAGGTGGCGCGCTGGCGTGACAGAAATAATACTGGAAACCGCCCACAAAAAGGCGGCAATAAGCGCAAACCACTCAAACCCCATGAGTTTCCCTATTCAATTCGAAATCCTATCGCTAAACAGGTTGTACTATGCGGTGTAGTAAAGTGCAATGAAATCCCCCCGTTAGGATTGATTTCATTGCTGCCAAAGTGCTCGACTAAGTGCGATATCGTGCTTAGGTTAGGATCCAAGCTGCGAGATAGACGATGAGTAGGCCAACAACGCCTAGGATAAGCCCCATTTTTGCCATGTCTTTGCTTTCAATTAGACCAGTAGAGTAGGCAAGCGAGTTTGGAGGGGTGGAAACAGGAAGAATCATCCCTAAAGATGCTGAAAATGCGACAACGACGAGCAGACCTTGTAAACCACCAATAGTGGCCAGGCTTTCCATTGAGGCGCCAATGGCGGCAGCGATAGGCATGAGTAAGTTTGCTGTGGCAGTATTCGACATGAAGTTAGCCATTAACCAACATACGACAGAAAGTGTTAGCACTACAGCCATTGGCGATAGTGATTCATAGTCGATAGCGTGGGCGAGTGCTACGGCGAGTCCGGTTTTATCTAAGCCAATGCCAATAGCAATCCCCCCTGCCACTAACCAAAGCACATCCCAGTTAATGAGCTTAAGTTCTTCTTTACCCATGATCCCTGTCAGAGTAAATACAGCAAGAGGAATAATGGAAACCACATAGGTATTCATACCGTGTAGCTTGGTCGTCATCCAAAGCAAAATGGTGGTGGCGAACGTAGCGTATACCACGATAGCTCGCCAGTTCTTTTGGAATGACCCATTTAGCTTTAACACCATCTTATCCTGTGAGGATGGGAAAAAGCGTTGTAATAAAAACCAAGCAATGGTCAGTTGAATGATGACAAAAGGCAGCCCCATCATCATCCACTGCAGGAAGTCGATAGTGTTCTCCCCTGTGAGGTATTGCAATGCTATCGCATTGGGTGGCGTGCCGATTGGTGTCGCTATCCCCCCTGTATTCGCGGCAATAGGAATACATAACACTAAGGCTTTGATGCCAATGTCACCTTTAGGGGCAGAAGCGACAATGGGACCAAGTAATGCCAGCATCATCACGGTAGTGGCGGTATTCGACATAAACATCGAAAAGACAGCGGTGATCAGCATTAAACCCAGCATGATAAATTTCGGCTGCTGGCCAAAAGGCTTAAGTAAGACGCGTGCGAGGTTGTTGTCGAGTTCGTATTTAGACGCGGCAATCGCTAAGGCAAAGCCACCCATAAATAAAATAATAATCGGCGATGAAAAAGCGCTAAAGATGTCGGTATATTTCATCAACTCACCTAAGTCGTGTCCCGCTGGTGGCGTGCGAAATAGGTGCAGTCCTTTATCTGAAATCATCACCAGTTCTAAGGCGATGATAAGAATTGAGGTGGCAAAAACAGGAACAGGTTCTAGAACCCAGAGTAGCGCTGCAAGCAAGAAAATAGCGAGTAGTCGATGTTGAATAAGCGTGAGATCGTCGATGGGAATGGCATCAATAGGCATCATTAACACACCAAGGGGAACCATGAAGCAGATCAGGAGCCGGATCAAAACCCCGTTATTTATCTTGGGCATAGGCAATATCATCTCAAATCAAAAATTCATCTAACAAATAGATTAAAAGATAATCGCCATAAGGTCTTCGACTGAGGTTAGAGTTTTGAAAACATAGAGGATTTTTTGGTGAGATTATTGTCTTACGTCAACAATTCGTATCAAGCAGAATCGTTAAGAAAACTGAGAATAAGGCAATAAAAAACGGCGCAAATTTGCACCGTTTCTTTTGACTGGCCTAGTTATTTACATACTTAGCTAGTTAGCTGTCGCTACGTTCTGCCGCATGAGCATAAGGTGTGCCCATAACAGTAGGGGTGGTATTCGCCATCGTCTCATCAAAACGGATGCTATTATGGGCAAACAAGTTAATAACCGTTGAGCCCAGCTTAAAGCGACCCATCTCTTCACCTTTTTTCAACACAACAGACTTATTGCCTTCGGCAGGGTAATCCCAAGTGTGAACCGAACTTCCAGTCGGTGGTGTTACAGTGCCAGCCCAGATCAGCTCGATACTGCCGACAATTGTTGCACCGACAAGAACTTGCGCCATTGGGCCAAACTCTGTATCAAAGATACATACCACTCGTTCGTTGCGGGCAAACAGATTGGGTACATTTTCTGCTGTGAGCGGGTTGACCGAAAACAGGTCACCAGGTACATAAATCATTTGGCGCAATGTACCATCGCATGGCATGTGTACGCGGTGATAGTCGCGGGGAGAAAGGTATAGTGTTGCAAATTCGCCATCGGTAAACTCTTTAGCGAGGTCTTCACTTCCGCCCAATAGTTCTTGTGCCGTGTAGTGATGGTTTTTAGCTTGGATTAGCTTACCATCTTCAATGGGACCAAATTGGCTCACACACGCATCTGCGGGGTGGGTGATGACAGATTCACCTTCGGCAATTGGTCGAGTACCAGGTTTGAGTTCACGAACGAAAAACTCGTTAAAAGTTTCGAAGTGAGCCGGGTCTGAGTACAAAGCCTCATCTAAATTGACGTTATATTGTTTTACAAACCAACGAATGATAGCTGTCGTTAGACCACCAGCTTTTGCTGATGCTAGTTTACCGACTAAACGGGTTAAACCGTGTTTTGGTATCCAATATTGAAGTCCAACTTTAATCTTATCCATTGCTTACTATTCCAACATTAATTGAGTATTTCTAATTCAGGGCGCGAGATATTAATGTAAATCTCACAAAATGTCAGTACTTAGTCCAATTCCAGTGCTGACGTTGTGCGTGATGGCAAACTCGCGGCATAAAGACAAACGTAGATTCTTAATCAACCAAGATCCGCTTTCTTGTTGCGCGAGTATTGTCGATTGGCTTTGTTTTCACCCATGCTTTCCAAAATTCGGTGATAGTTATCAAAGCGACCTTTATCGATGTTACCGTTTTCAACCGCTTCCCTTAGAATGCAGCCAGGATCGTCTAAGTGTTTGCAATCTCTAAACTTACAGCCACCTAGGTAAGGGCGAAATTCGACGAACGCTTCGGTAATTTCATGAGGCTCTAAGTGCCACAGTCCAAATTCACGAACCCCTGGAGAGTCAATAAGATCGCCCCCTGACGGGAAGTGATAGAGTCTGGCGGCCGTGGTTGTGTGTTGGCCTAACCCTGAGTTCTCAGAGATCGCGCCTTCTTCAATTTCTAATTCAGGCATGAGTGCATTGACTAAGCTTGATTTGCCTACGCCAGACTGCCCAACAAAGATGTTCACTTTATCTTTGAGGTAGCTTTCCAGTTCTTGGATTCCTTCGCCGGTTTCTTTACTGACAAAGGCAACGTCATAGCCAATGCGCTTATAAGCGTTCAAAGAGGCATAAATATCAGCTTTGTCGTCTTCAGAAATCAGGTCAACTTTGTTTAAAACCAGCAGAGGCGCAATTTGCAACGTTTCCGATGCAACAAGATAGCGGTCAATGATGTTAAACGATAAATCCGGCGCAATGGCAGAGACAATAACCATTTGGTCAACGTTGGCTGCAACGGGCTTTAGACCATCGTAATAGTCTGGACGGGTGAGTATTGAGCTGCGCGGCTCAACGGCCTCTACAACACCAGAAATACCATGCATCGATTCAATGCCTACACGCCATTTTACATGATCGCCAGAGACGAGAGACTCGATTCCACGTCGTAAATTACAACGATGAACCTCTTGAGTTTCAAGATCTTCAATGTCGGCATGTTGGCCAAAGCGAGTAATCACTAAACCTTGTTTGACCGCTCCTAGCATGGTTTCATCCCATTGAACGGTTTCTTCTTGTTTAAGTTTTTTGCTTTGGTTGCTGCGTACTCGACGCACTTGACCTTTGGTTAGTTTTTTCTTTTTCGCCACGATATTCTATGATGCCAATGCATCAAACCATTTGGGTTACTGAAATTTATTTCGGTATAGTACCTCTTTTAGCGGAAAACAAATAGACGAGGGCGTTATGTCTTTTAGCGATCAGAATTTAATCTGGGTTGATCTCGAGATGACAGGACTCGATCCTGAGCAACATAAAATCATCGAAATAGCGAGTATAGTGACAGACAGTCAATTGAATATTCTTGCTGAAGGTCCAGTGATTGCGATTCATCAGCCTGAGGCTGAGTTAGCAAAAATGGATGAGTGGTGCACGAATACTCATACTGCGAGCGGGCTCGTTGCTCGTGTGACAGAGAGTACGTACACAGAACAGCAGGCAATTGCAGAGACGATAGCGTTTTTAGAGCAGTGGGTACCAAAAGGGGTATCACCGATTTGTGGCAACAGCATTGGGCAAGATCGTCGTTTCTTATACAAGCACATGCCAGAGCTTGAGGAGTATTTCCACTATCGTTACATTGACGTAAGCACCTTAAAAGAACTGACTCGTCGTTGGAAGCCAGAGATTTTAGATGGCTTTAGCAAACAAGGTACGCATTTGGCGCTTGACGATATTCGTGAGTCGATCGCTGAACTAAAATACTATCGTGGAACTGTTTTCTCCATTTAGTTGAATCTTTATTGGAAGCGGAGCGGGGTTGATTTGCTCTAGTTTCTAGAAAAATAAGGTGTTTTTGTGTGCTTTTTCATCAAACAGAAAAAAAATGAATGTTTTTTATCGATAGGACTTGCATCACAAAAAAATGCTCTTATAATTCGCAGCCCTGAACAACGAAACACGTTCAATGCGATACTAGCTCAGTTGGTAGAGCGCAACCTTGCCAAGGTTGAGGTCATCGGTTCGAACCCGATGTATCGCTCCAYTTTCTCTTRGTAGAAAGTGAYAGTTCTCATCGTACTTAACGRTGACTACAATTCGGACGCGGGATGGAGCAGTTTGGTAGCTCGTCGGGCTCATAACCCGAAGGTCGTTGGTTCAAATCCGGCTCCCGCAACCAYATTTAATCAATAGCATTTGCTGTTGATATGCGATACTAGCTCAGTTGGTAGAGCGCAACCTTGCCAAGGTTGAGGTCATCGGTTCGAACCCGATGTATCGCTCCATTTTCTCTTAGCAGG